>NZ_LDUJ01000022.1:0-125395 GCF_001043675.1 Lysinibacillus sp. LK3 | reverse complement strand
GTTCGTGTTTGTATGGAATCATACTTAATCCTCCCTTGTGAGATGTGTTTGGGTATGCAAAAAACATTGACGCAAAATATCTTTGCGTATAAAATATTCTTACACTTATTATAATGCAAAATTTCGTTGCATATTTCAAGTAAAAAATTTTTGAGGTGCACATTTTTATGAAAAATTCTGAACCTTTACTACCTTTTTATGAGTTTATTGCAACAAATGTATCCGTTGGTATTCATGCAGTAGACCTATCTGGCAAAACGATTATTTACAATACGAAAATGAAAGAAATTGAAGGATTTCATTTTGATGAACTTGCGGATCGTTCCATTATTGAAATGTTTTCCTTCCGTCAACATGAAAGTACGTTAATGCGTGTTTTACAAACAGGAAAAAAAGAAATTAACGTTAAACAATCCTACTGGAATAAAAATGGTCATGAAATTACAACAATCAATGATACTTTTCCACTTTTTGTTGAAGGCAAACTGATTGGCGCAATCGAATTTGCACGTGATATTACCTCTCTGGAAAAGCTTGTTTATCAACCCCTTCGTCGTTACGATGAACCATTAACATTTGATATGATTAAAGCTGATTCTGAATCCATGAAGCAGGTTATCGACAACGCTAAAAAAGCAGCTGCTGTAAAATTACCAGTATTATTAATTGGCGAATCTGGCACAGGGAAAGACTTAGTAGCAGAGGGCATTCACCACGCCGCTTCACCTGATCCTGATGCCTTTGTGACACTCGTTAGTCGCCGTTCAGCTCAATCGGTGCTTGATAAATTACAGCAATTATTAGAAGAAGATAAAGATTACACCTTCTTCTTCGAACGTATAGATTTTTTAAGCTTAGACATTCAAGAGCAACTTTTGGATATACTACATTCACTTCCACAGTCCAAATATATGCTAATTGGCAGTGTGGGCAGTGATCCCATTACATTGATTGCCGAAAAGAAGCTGTCAAAATCTCTATATTATTTCTTTGCTACAATGGCCATTACCATTCCCAATTTAACGGATCGAAAAGAAGACATTCTTCCATTTGTAGAAGATTATTTTAGTCGACATCGAGAACGATTTGCTTCACAAGTCACTGATCTTGCACCAGATGTACAGGAATTATTTTTACAATATGATTGGCCAGGAAATCTAAAAGAGCTTGAGCTACTACTGGATGAAATTGTTTCATTTATGACAACGGAATCCACTGTTACTTCAGATTTATTACCTTTACATTTCCGCTTCAAAGTGCAGCAGCAAGATACAAATAATCGTGAACCAGAATTTTTTATGTTCCATCAAAATCACAATGTCATGCCACTCGATGCCTATTTGCGTGAAGCCGAATCATATTATGTGCAAAATGTCTTAAATTTATATGAGGGCAATATTACAAAGGCAGCGAATGCACTTGGTATGAGCAGACAAAACCTGCAATATCGAATCCGCAAAATAAAAAAGCAATAGAAAAAACGAGGATACTTTCATTCGAAAGCATCCTCGTTTCTTTATTGACCAGATTGTTCAATCCAGTCCTGCAATTTATCTTTTAAGGAATTAAAACCATTTGCATCCGATTCATCTACACGGTCCTGCAATGATTTACGTGGTGGTACATCTTTTTTTCTTACTGTTGCTGGGCGATCCTGTAGCGCTCTCATCGATAAACTAATTTTTTCGGCCTCTTCATCGATTTCAAGAATCTTGACTTCAACTTCTTGCCCAACAGCTAAAAATTCACTAACGTCCTTCACAAAGCCGTATGTTATTTCCGAAATATGCACAAGGCCTTGCGTATTGTCATCTAGTGCAACAAATGCACCGTATGGTTGAATACCTGTAACTTTTCCGGTCAACACGTCTCCTAATTCATATTTTTTTACCATAACCTTTGCCCACTTTCTTTTGTTTGCTACGTATATATCGCTTAAATTATAACATACGTGTAAAAACGGGGCAAAAAATCATCTCATCAATCCATGATACCAATTATACGGTAAAAACCATCTTCATTTTGAGATAATCTAAACAAAATTTGCTTGCCATACTCTTTTTGATGTTCTTCATCAAGTCGTACAGCCACCATTGGATAAATTCCATTGTATTGCGACATTTGGCTAATTATGGATAATCCTTTTACTTTGTTTAAAAAATCAGACTCTATTTCTACATTTGATAGGATTACTTTCTCTTGCAATGATTCATCTCCAATAGAAATTGCATATAAATAAAGGGATACCATATTTAAAGGACTGAGCTGATTAATAAATGGTTCAGGGTCACTTTTCAAATACTGATCATAAATTCTCTTAATTTGTGCAATCTCTGCATCATCGATGTCTACAATATTAAATTCTTCAACTGCCGTATCTTTCCTAACTTGCAAAATGGCCGCTGAAATATCTTGTATTGACAGCCCTACTAACGTTTCTGAGTTGTTATATTGGTGTAATTCATTTAAAATAGTTGCCGCATTCTTTGTCATTACCTCCCCATACTTTCCATTAGCAACTTTTTGTAAAAAATTCAGGTATTCTTTATTAACGATTCCCTTTTCAGCATACACTTGATAATTAGTGGATCCTTTCATTAGAGCTAACCAAGTATTTTCAAATACTGCCTTTAATTCCTTATAAGTAACATTCGCCGTATTGATATCAAACAACAATGAACGCTCCATAATTTTCAAGGATTCAGCTGTTTCTTCTCGTGTATACCTCAAGCCTTCTTCTCCTACTAAAAATCCTTTTTGTAAAAACTCAAAGTAACCAAAAATATCAGGGTGCATGTATTTTATAGGCTCAAAAGCAAATTCCCCATCGATGGGATTAGCTTTAAAATAATAGGAACCATCCGTATCCAAATGAAGTTCCATATATTGCTTGCTTGCTGTTTCAATGATTGCTTTTAAATCTGATGGATACTGACTACGATCTATCTTTTTCTTGAAAAACTGTTCATAAGGTTCAAGTAAAGAATTAAAATACATTTCTATGTCATTAAGCGATTGCTTATATAAGCTAAAGATTCCGTAAGATTCATTAAAGGATAATGGCCCATATCCTTTGATTGTCTCTAAGGCTCGTCTTGGGGTCATTAAACCGTCTAAAATTTCTTTCTCCATTATTTGCAATTCCCAATCCTCTTCTATCGGACGTTCGTAACTCGTATAGAAGGCCAACATGGAATCTGCATTTTGAATATATGAAAAAGTATTCAGTTCTTCTACTGAAACTTTCAACTCTCTACTTATATCTTCTTTCACTCTCTTATATTTCTTGGTGATTCGCTCTACCCATTTTTCATACGTCCCTATCGTTTTGTCATCATTTTCTTGGGAAATCTGTTTATCACTGTTATTGTATGTTTCAGGCTGTCTAATCATATATGAAGTTCCTAATAAACCCACTAATAACACGCTCGCAATACTTACAAACCAGACAACCGACTTTTGCCATCTTGAGGGGCGCTGATGACCTTTATTGATAATTTCAAAAGATAATTCCTTGGATATATCCTCTTCTTCAATTTGTTTAAAGACAGTATCAGGATCAAGCTTCGCTTCCATTCGTTCATAGGATTTTTTCAGTAGTGCCATACGTTGGTCAAATTGCTTATCATCCATTTTCAACACTCCCATCTTGCATTAATGCTGCCTTTAGCTTTTCCTTCGCTCGTAATAATCGCACTTTCACCGTCGATAACGAAATATTTAAAACTTCAGCGATTTCTTCGTATTTTAATTCGTGGAAATAATACAACACGAGAGGATAACGGTATTTTTCGTCAAGTGCCTGAATAGCACGATGTAGATGCCTGTCCTCTTCAAACAAAAGAACATCCTCTTCAGCAGATGAATGAGTCTTTTGCTGTTGGGCTTGTAGCTTGTCCTCTTTAGCCTGCTGCCGTTGTTCCTTACGATAATAATCACGCGTAGCATTTAATGTGATTTTATAGAGCCACGTGGTAAATCGATCCTGTTTAAATTGGTGTAAAAAGCGATATAGTTTAACAAATACCTCCTGTGAAACATCAGCTAAATCATTTGTATGTACGCCACATTGAAAGGCAAACTTTTCAACGGTTTGTTGATGTATGCGGATAAGCTCGATATAGGCTTCTTTATCTCCTTGCTGCGCCCTTGCTATTAGTTCAACCTCCGTCATAGCTCTCCCCCCTTTTTGATAATGAAACGAAGTATTCTACCTAATTGTTACATAATTTAAATGTCTTTCCTCATATGTCATCTCTCTAAATTTTTACTCCATCAAATGTCTTTCATGCTATCATCAATTTTCTGATATTTGCTTGTGTTATGAGAATATTGAGGTAAAATAATACTTTAGTATAAGGAGGATTTATTTTCGTGTCATCGAGGGATCAATTTACAACAAAAATTGGGTTTATTTTAGCTGCCGCAGGAAGTGCTATAGGTTTAGGAGCCATTTGGAAATTCCCCTATATGGCGGGTACGAATGGCGGTAGTGTCTTTATTTTATTATTTATTTTATGTACTTTCTTTATTGGCTTACCCGTCCTCATTGCTGAGTTCATGATAGGTCGTCGAGGTCAAAAGGATGCCGTCACTTCCTTTAAGGAACAAGCACCAGGAAAGCCATGGTATTTGATTGGCTGGGGCGGTATGGTAATTGCAGGCCTTATCTTATCATTCTACAGCGTTGTTGGTGGATGGATTTTAAGCTACTTAGGTCGTGCCTTTACATTTAAGCTAACGAATGCTGGCTCTGACATCAACTACGCTGATTTATTTGGCGATATTATTTCAAGCCCTTTCGAAGCAGTACTTGTACAGGGACTATTTATGTTATTAACAGTAGTCATTGTGTCAGCAGGTATTAAGGGCGGAATTGAAAAAGCCAGCACATGGATGATGCCTCTCCTCTTTATTTTCTTTATTGTCCTAGTTATTCGCTCTTTAACTTTAGACGGGGCTATGGAAGGCGTTAAATTTATGTTTGTACCTGATTGGTCCTATTTAAATGCTGAAACATTTTTAATGGCCTTAGGACAAGCATTCTTCTCATTAAGTGTAGGTATTGCGGTTATGATTACATATGCTTCCTATTTATCTAAAACAGAGAAGATTGGTAACTCTGCGATTAATGTAGCATCTATGAATATTATTATCTCTTTACTTGCAGGACTTGTTATTTTCCCAGCAGTATTTGCGCTTGGTTATACGCCTGATCAAGGGCCAGGCTTAGTATTCATTATTTTGCCAGCTGTATTCGAGCAGTTACCTCTTGGTGGCTTATTCTTAACTATTTTCTTCATTCTATTGCTTTTTGCTACAGTCACTTCTTCCATTTCCATGTTAGAAATAGTCGTGGCAATCGCTATTGGTGATAAACCAGAAAAACGTAGAAAAATTGCTTGGATTGGTGGAATCGTTATTTTCATCTTTGGTATTCCAAGTGCCCTTTCATTTGGCATATTAGCAGATGTAAAAATAGTAGATCGCTCTATTTTTGACTTTGTTGATTTTATGACTAATAGCATCGGAATGCCGATTGGAGCTTTGTTGATTTCAATTTTTGCAGGTTATTATTATACAAGGGATATTTCACGTAAAGAATTAGCTGCGTCTAGCTTCATGTTTAATATTTGGTACATTTTAATTCGCTACGTCTCCCCACTCGCCATTTTTATTATTTTCATTCAGGGGATTTTGCCTTTATTTAAATAAGTAATAGCCTCATGATGCATTAAAAAAGAGGTTGTCCATTGACAACCCCTTTTTTTATAAGGAATATGCAAAATATTTTAAATAATACATTTCGCTTCAAATTTAATGGCAATTAGTTTGTAAGAAATGGCTACACAATCTTCAAACGGTATCCATTGCTCAAACGAATGCTCATATGTTTCTTGAATAACTTTTGCAAGTGTTGATGGATCATCAATCCCTTGCAATGCTGCAACTACATCTGCTGTTTCTGTATCATAATGGTCTGGACCTAAGTGGAATGGATCCCACTCCTCTAGCAGATGGACAGCTGCTTGATTCATTTTTATATTTTCCAAAATACTCACCTATTATCCTTTGATCATACTCGTATGATACCATAGTAAAAAAAAAAGAAAAGAGTGATTTGCTTGTCTATTTTTGATCAAACTATCAAACGTCGATGTACAAACTCAGTAAAATGGGACGCAATGGAAAAGGTTTATGGCCTAAACGATGCCTCAGATATCTTACCAATGTGGGTAGCCGATATGGATTTTCCTGCTCCAATAGCCGTTTCAAAGGCTTTACAACAACATGCTGAACATACTATTTTTGGCTATAGTTATATGAGTGAAGAAGCGATACAATCCATTGTAGACTGGCAAAGTACTCGCCATGACTGGCACATAGAGAAAGAAGCCATCCTATTCTGTAATGGTGTTGTGGCTGCATTAGCTAACAGCATTGTTGCCCTAACTAACCCTGGGGACAAAGTACTCATTTCACCTCCAGTTTATCCGCCATTCTTTAACATACCAAAAAGTAATGGTCGTGAAGTTGTGAGTTGCCCCTTAATTGAAAAAGACGGATTGTTTGTCTATGATTTTGAAGCCTTCGAGCAATCTTTAGCCCAAGATGTGAAAGCCTACATACTATGTAACCCGCATAATCCAGGAGGCTATGTATGGGATGAAGCTACTTTAAAGGAAATTGTACGACTTTGTGCTAAATATGATGTCATCATTATTTCTGATGAAATCCATGCTGATTTAATGATTAATGGGGATAAACATATTCCTTTAGCTAAAGTTGCAGGTGATGAAATCAATCGCATTGTTACGTGTATGGCTCCTACTAAAACATTTAACTTAGCAGGAATTCAGGTTTCATATATGATCGTAACAGATAAGAAAAAACGCTTGAAGCTTGAGGCCATCAATATGGCAAGTGGTCAAGGCTCATTAAATACATTTGCCTCTGTTGCCCTTCATGCTGCATACACAGAAGGGGCTCCTTGGTTAGATGAATTACTTCCTTATATTTCTGCCAACATGGATTATGTGAAAACGGAGTTAGAGCAGATTCCAGGTATTCGTGTTACGATTCCTCAATCCACTTATTTAATCTGGATTGATTACCGAGAACTAGCGCTTGAAGAGAAGGAGATCATGAACCGCTTACTTGAAATCGGAAAGCTTGCTCTAGAACCAGGGACAAAATACGGAGAAGAAGGTCGTGGCTTCCTACGTATGAATGTTGCTTGTTCATTTGATACTGTGAAAGATGGAGTCGAGCGTTTTAAAAAGGTCTTTGCGCAATAAAATGGTTGAAAGGATATCTCTCTCCTTAGAGCTATCCTTTTTCTATGTTTAAAAACAAAATTTTGTGGAAAAGGTTCTTATCAATCGGATTTATACAGAGGTGATTTTACATGGACATTGTCCCATTAACGATTAAACGTGCTTATATGACATTCCTATTTCCCTTCGCCTATTCCGAAAAAAATCGTCAAAAAATCAGTGATATACTACTAAACGAGGGCTTTTCCTTTTTCACCTTAAACAATACATCTCTTGAAGACGCTTTTTATGGTGATATGACGATTATACATGAGGAACTTGCCCAATTTTTCTATCCTTTTTTGGAGGATAAATTATTTCCAAACGAAATGAATAACCCTGACTTTATTCGTTTTTCGAAAGCTTTTTATACACAAGGCACCTTACATCTGCAAGAAAGTCAAATCAATTATGATTACGAAGTGATGAGTATTGATGTGACATTATGTCCTTTTGGGAATGGAATTATAACAGTCAGAACAAATATTACAGATCAATCGCATGATCTAAGTGATATCTTAAATTTTATCCACTATTTTAGAGTATTAGAGGCTAAACTACGAGAGGAAAAAGGTGCAAGTCATCATTTTTCATTTGGTCATTGTTCTTCTACGAGTGAATTATTATTTAAGTATTTTATACCTTATTTAAAACCCTTTCTATTACATCAACAAGACCATAGCTATGAAGGCTTACCTTTCTTTGAAGATGAGAGAATGTTTGCCTCAGCTTATTTAATTGCAGAGGAAGAAGCTAAAATTATACCTGAGCATTTATTTCGCTTAGGACAAGTAGACGGTAGGACACCTGCTGGCAAACCCTTTATTTCTAGCACTAATCCTTCATATATCTCTAATTATGTACAAGAGCATGCCCATACACGCTGGGCTCCTAACAGTTATATTATCACCTCCTCACAAGCACAAATAACGATTACAAATAGGGCGTTTGCCAAATGTACACATAGCATTCAAGAATTTATGGGTACGCACTATTACAATTTGTTCATTCATTATTTTTATAAAATGATGCTCTTAAAGCTTTCCTATGAGTATAGTGAAATAAAGTGGGGCAAAGATAAACAGATTGTCAATGAACTAATCGAGCTGATTACAAAGTTTTCTGCACGCTATTATTTTGAAGAAGTTATCGTACGAACAGAAGGCAGAGAAATTGCTCAATTGCTACGAAAGTACTTCCGTATAGATGAACATTATGTAGAAACGAAAGAAACATTGAATAGTTTGTATCGAACACAGGAAGATCAATCCGATAATCGAAGTAATAATTTACTATTTATTTTAACAGTTTTTACTGTGGTATCGGGCATTTATGGGATGAACTTAGTCATTGAAGGTTGGAAAGATAGCAGTGATTTCGATAGCATCGGTAGTTATACACTTTTTGAATGGGTAGCCTTTATTACTGCTTTGAGTGGGATTGGCTTGTCACTCGTACTGGTTTGTTTCACTGCCGTCAAGGCCCTGCAAAATACTATCCGACGCTTTAAAAAATGACACAATAAAAAAGAATCTGCTCGCCCTCTGTGGCAAGAAGATTCTTTTTTATTAGATATTCTGTTGATTGTTTGTGTTTTTCTTTTCTGCTAAAATACGTGCTTCAATTTCTTTTGATTTTAATTCTTGTTTCTTAGAAATTTTTCTGAAAAGCGTAAACACGATAATACATAAAATAAGCATAATTAAAAATTCAAATGCTGCTGGAATATAACCTGATTTGTCTTCTGGGAAATATAAAAATTGATACATAAAGTTCTGCATGTTCTACACGTCCTTATACGTATTATTCAAAGACTGTAATTGACTCAATTTTCACATCTTCTAATGGTTTGTCACGGAAATCTTTTTCCACATCTGCAATTTTATCCACAATGTCCATACCTTCTACTACATGACCGAATACTGTGTGTTTATGGTCTAACCAAGGTGTACCACCGTTTTGAGCATAAGCTTCGATGATCTCTTCAGGGAAGCCCGCCCCTTGTAATTGACGAAGCATATCACTTGGAAGGTGCTTCATTTGTACAATAAAGAATTGAGAACCATTTGTGTTTGGTCCTGCATTTGCCATTGAAAGCGCTCCACGTAGGTTAAACAATTGCTCTGAGAACTCATCTTCAAAGGAATTACCCCAAATTGATTCTCCGCCCATACCAGTACCAGTTGGGTCGCCACCTTGAATCATGAAGTCTTGAATAACACGGTGGAAAATAATGCCGTTATAGTAGCCTGATTTAGCATGACCTAAAAAATTCTCAACCGTTTTCGGTGCGTGCTCAGGGAATAATTTAATTTTGATAGCACCTAATGTTGTGTTCATTTCTACAAGCACTTCGCCTGCTTGTACGTCTGTTGTTAACTGTGGAAACATGGAAGTCTCTCCTTTAATGATAAATTTCAGTTTCAATGAAAAAGATGCCCTTGCACCTTTTCTGACCTCATTTTAGTCTAACATACTTCCTACTGGTTTTCTCCCTCTAAGTATTGACGATTTTTGCACTTTTACTATTCATGTTTAAAACTATGTAAATAGGTCTGAGCGAGTATTTGGAATCAATCCAAAATATGTTATTCTGATGAAGGATTTATAGAAAGAGTGGAGGCACACATGAAAAAGGCTTTTGGTTTTTTTATTATCATTTTATCCTTTCCTGCTTTATGGTGGATTAGCACAAACATTAAAACAGAAATCAATATTGCACAAGCACATGAGGAACAAATGACTAATGCAATACATTTACCCGAGGTAGAGGCCCAACTACCTGTTACCCTTATTGATCGAAATGGGCAAACATTTAGTGAGGAATATGTCGAATGGCGGCAGCCACTAAGTTTACAAGAAATTCCACAAATTGCCCAGGAAATATTCATTACCAGTGAGGATGCTGATTTTTATACGCATATTGGCTTTGATTTAAGTGCTATTATTCGTGCAGTTGTAGCCAATTCAAATAGCAACACAACCTCTCAAGGTGGTAGTACAATTACGCAGCAGCTTGTTCGGATGCGTTATTTATCCGAAGAAAAAACATATGAACGGAAATTAACAGAGCTTTTTTATGCCTATGAATTAGAAAAAGAATTTGATAAAGAAGCCATTTTAACGATGTATCTAAATGAGTCCTATTTCAGCAATCAAGTTTATGGCATTGGCGGAGCAGCCACCTATTATTTTCAAAAGCCACTCCAAGAATTATCCATCGCTGAAATAGCTTTCATTGCTGCCATCCCAAATAACCCTTCCCTTTATAATCCTTTAAAGAATTATGATCAAACTAAAGCAAGGCAGGAGCGTTTGTTAGATACCCTTGCAGCAAATGGGGCTATTACAGAGGGAGAGGCAAAAAACTATAAGGCTGATGCCATTACATTAAATGTGAAAGATAAAATTCAAAGTTATCCAATGTATAGCACTTATGTTCTTCAAGAGCTAAAATGGCTTATTGCAGAAAAAGAAGGTTATGCGGATCGACTAAGCTCTACAGATAATGAGGAAGAAAAGAAAAAAATTAAAGCACAATTAGACATTCGACTCAATACATTATTTCAAAATGGACTCATCATTCACACAGCACTTGATCCTACTAAACAGCAACATGATGAGGAAAAAATGTCAGCTATTTTAGGTACTAGCCCATGGCAAGCTGCAGGTGCAGCCATCGAAAACCAATCAAGAGAAATAGTCAGTCTGTATGCAGGAAAGAACTATGAAAAATTTGATTTCCATCGTGCATTCCAAGGAACACGTCAGCCTGGTTCAGCTTTTAAGCCTCTGGCAGTCTATGCACCATTCTTCGAAACAACATCTCATACACCTGATTCGATTGTCAATGGTGGGCGTTATTGTGTGGGCTCGTTTTGCCCACAAAACTATGGGGGCTATACGTATGGTGATGTGTCAATTCGTACTGCTTTTCGACATAGCTATAATACATCTGCACTTCGTCTCTTTCAAACCGTTGGCGTCGAGACAGCCTTTCATTACCTTAATCGCTTTCACTTCCGCTCGATTGTAGAGAAAGATTATAATTATGCTGCATCATTAGGAGGACTAACCTATGGTGTAACAGCATTAGAACTAGCAGATGCTTATACTAGCTTTATTGATGGCTCTTATGTACTTGCACATAGTATTCGAAAAGTCACAGCATTAGATGGAACAGAGCTTTATAGTTGGGATACACAGCGTGATCAAATTTGGTCTCCTAAAACAGTAAAATACATGCGTGAACTCCTTGCAGATGTTGTAGCAAACGGTACGGGTCAAGGTGTCTATAGTAATAGCAGCTACGTTGGTGCAAAAACAGGGACAACGAATGACTATCGTGACTACTGGCTTGCTGGACTCAATAATGAATATACTGCTGCTGTATGGCTAGGGTATGATAAACCTCAATCGATGCAGCAATTAGAAGAGTACAAAATTCATCACCAATTATTTAACGTGTTGCTTGAGTAGTGAAACATGCAAAAGGTAGTAGTCGCTAAGACTACTACCTTTTTAAAGTGTAAAAAAACAAAACCATCAATTAAATTTTTATTAAAGATGTAAATGGTTTTCCGTTACAGGCTATTTGCTTTCCTGTGGACGAGCGCCGAGCCGCTTCCTCCGCTCCGTACAGGGGCTCGCCTGTCTCACTATCCATGGGATTTAACGTCACAGAGGAGACCCTGGAGCGAATGAAATGAGTGAAGCGGCTCATCAACGCCCCCTGGAAAGGACGCTGGCGGAACGGAAATCAACCCCTCGCCTTTCAAACTCTCTTTTTCTGCTATTAACATCACCATTTTAATAGTATGTATTAATTTGCAAACGGCAAACTTGCCAAAATGCCATTATATAGCTTTAATACGACATAAATAACTAATGTTAAAAGAATCGTCCACATAAAAAGCTCAAAGATTAATAGACCGATTGTGCCGCCCATTGATATAAAATGACTCATTTTATAAATCAGATAAATAAAGTAGGTAAATATCGTTATGACGAAAATACCTATTAAAACATAAATAAATTGGATGGCAAATGCAGAACACATAGCACCTACAAATAAGATAATATAGCCACCTCGAGCCTGACTAACTGTGGCTCCTTCGTTGTCCTTTGAAAAGAACAGCATTCC
Source organism: Lysinibacillus sp. LK3 (assembly GCF_001043675.1). Lineage (NCBI taxonomy): Bacteria > Bacillati > Bacillota > Bacilli > Caryophanales > Bacillaceae > Lysinibacillus > Lysinibacillus sp. LK3. The sequence goes on along the minus strand of NZ_LDUJ01000022.1, from coordinate 112,936 downwards.
TACTTCATGAATGGTTTCGCCTACTAGTTTAAGGGCAGAAAATAACATAAAAAAAACAATGGCAAAGACGATGAGAAGAAATACACGTAACTCAAAATCTGATAAAAACTCTCGCATTCCTGAATACACACCGATAGCTTGAAAAATCTGTAAAGATTTACCAACAGCATACATCCCAAATGTCAAACTAAACAATAAAATTGTAATTAATGGTAGATAACCATAGATATATGGGTTCTTCATAAAAAATTTTTTTCCTCTATTTTTATTGATAACTTCCTATTTATAATATAACGAAAATTCTCCAACGACCGCAAGCTAAATCCCAATAGTACATATGCATTCCCAATTAAAGTACGTTATAATTGATTTACTTACCTGCATAAAGGAGGGTTTTTTTGTTACAAGTACTTTATATTTTTATTCCAATGCTTGTTGCAATATTAGTGCCATTATTATATAAACGCATGAATAATATTCACACAGGTTGGTTTGTTCTGGCTGTACCTGTTACGCTTGCTGTTATTTATACAACATATATTGCTCAAGTTGCTAAAGGTGAAGTATTTACTGCAGAGCTACCTTGGATTCCATCGCTTGATATTTCCATCATCTCATATTTAGATGGACTTAGCTTATTATTCTCATTACTCATTACTGGAATTGGCTCGTTAGTTGTGCTTTACTCCATTTTTTACTTAGATAAACATAAAGAAAAATTACATAACTTTTATGTTTACTTACTGTTATTTATGTCAGCCATGCTGGGAGTAGTACAGTCAGATCATTTAATTACTCTCTATTTCTTCTGGGAGCTAACATCCATATCATCATTTTTACTCATCGGCTATTGGTATAATCGGGATGCCTCACGCTTCGGTGCATTAAAGTCTATGATGATTACAGTTGGCGGCGGTTTAATGATGTTAGGTGGCTTCGTTCTTCTTTATTTAATGGGAGGAACCTACTCGATTCGAGAATTGATAGTCATGGCACCAAATTTAGTAGACCAACCTTTATTCACTTGGTCACTTGTCCTATTACTCTTGGGAGCATTTACAAAATCCGCGCAATTCCCATTCTACATTTGGTTACCAGAGGCCATGGAGGCGCCAACACCAGTAAGTGCATACCTTCACTCAGCTACAATGGTCAAAGCAGGTATCTATTTAGTTGCACGATTTACGCCGATATTTGCAGCCTCTGAACTTTGGGTGTGGCTTGTAACAGGTGTAGGTATCTTAACTTTATTCTGGGGTTCCTTCTTTGCAGTGAAGCAAACTGATTTAAAAGGTATTCTAGCATTCTCTACAGTCAGTCAGCTTGGACTTATTATGTCACTACTCGGGGCAAGTGCTGTTGCTTTTCATGCAAATGGCTCAATCGATACCATAAAATTTGCTGCATTTGCTGCCATTTTCCACCTTATTAATCATGCAACATTTAAAGGCAGTCTCTTCATGATTGCAGGCATTGTGGATCATGAAACTGGAACTCGAGATATTCGTAAACTCGGTGGTTTAATGAGTATTATGCCAATTAGTTTTACTGTGGCTGCAATAGGAAGTTTATCAATGGCTGGTCTTCCACCATTTAATGGGTTCTTAAGTAAAGAAATGTTTTTAACAGCCATGCTTGCACTTCAAAAGTTTGAATTCTTCGGCTTTGAAACATGGGGAGCACTCTTCCCTATTGTTGCGTGGATTGCTAGTATTTTTACATTTATCTATAGTTTCTATTTTGTTTTCCGAACATTTAATGGGAATTACAAACCAGAGCAGTTACCTCATAAACCACATGAGGCGCCGATTGGTATGCTAATTTCTCCTATTCTTTTAGCAACTTTAGTTGTGACAATCTTCTTTATTCCAAACTTTATCGGTAATACCTTTGTAAAACCAGCCGTTCAAGCAATACAGCCATTTTTGTATGATTCACCTCAAGCTGTTGATATTCATGTATCTGCTTGGCATGGCATCACCCCAGAGTTACTGATGACCATTGGAATTATAATAGTTGGGGTATTGTTATTTGTTGCCTTACCAAAATGGCAAGGGATGTATCAACGATTCCCGCAAGCGTTAACATTAAACAATGCCTATGACAAAATCATGCAGGGATTAGATATTGGCTTAAATCGTATTTCCCGACGCTATATGACAGGTTCTATGCGTCACTATTTACTCTATATGTTTAGCGGAATAACTATTATTGTTATCGGCTCTCTATTCGTGAAAGATGCATTTAGTATTTCATTCCAAGGAGCCTCACCAATTAATTTGTATGAAATTATCTTGATCGTAGTTTTATTAATTGGTACTGCCATCACCATCTTGGCCAAATCACGTTTAACAGCCATTATTGGGCTTGGTACTGTAGGCTATACAGTAGCCTTATTCTTTGTCATTTTTAACGCACCTGATTTAGCGCTGACACAGCTCGTTATAGAAACGATTTCAGTAGCACTATTTTTATTAGCATTTTACCATTTACCTAAGCTTGGTAAACGCGAGGAGCGAATGAGGTTCCAGTTAAATCGTGCCATTGTTTCCATTGCAGTTGGTGTGATGGTAACACTTGTTGCGCTATCAGCTCATTCTCAAAAACTAATTCCCTCTATTGCTAAGTACTACGAGGAAACCGTCTATTCTTTAGCTGGTGGTGGAAATATTGTAAACGTAATTTTAGTAGACTATCGAGGTTTCGATACATTGTTTGAAATTACAGTACTCGGTATAGCTGGCATGGCCATCTTAGCTATGATTAAGTTACGTATGAATAGAAAGGAGAACACTCATGAAAACAAATGATGTGATAATACAATTTACAGCTAAAATTGTATTTTTCATTATTTTCTTCTTCTCCATTCATATTTTTTTAGCTGGTCACTATACACCTGGTGGAGGCTTTGTTGGAGGGCTGTTAACATCAAGTGCACTTGTTCTTTTAGTGTTAGCCTATGATATCAACACAGTCCGCCATATACTACCTATTAATTACACATATTTAACAGCCATTGGCTTACTATTAGCCCTTGCTACTGCGGCATACCCAATGTTTGTGGGCAAACCGTTTTTCACACATTTCTTTGATTATTTCGATTTACCGCTTCTAGGCAAACAGTCATTACACACGGCTATGCTTTTTGATAGCGGGGTCTATTTGGTTGTTGTCGGCGTTACGATGACCATTATTCAAACGATTGGAGAGGATGAATAATGGAAATAATTATGGCCTTTGTGATCGGCTTTCTTTTTATGGCAGCGGTCTATTTAATCTTATCAAAAAGTTTATTGCGCATTATTATTGGAACAGGTCTGTTAAGTCATGGTGCTCATCTACTCATCTTAACAATGGGTGGTCTTGGTGGTGAAGCTCCACCTGTCTTAAACGAAGGAGCCAAAACATTTGCTGATCCCTTACCCCAAGCACTTATTTTAACTGCAATTGTTATAAGCTTTGGGGTGACAGCATTCTTCCTTGTACTTGCCTACCGTTCCTATCAAGAGCTTAACACGGATGATATTAGCTTAATGAGAGGAAGTGATGAGGATGAATAACTTCCTACTATTACCCATTATCATCCCGTTTTTCTTCGGTATGATTTTAATGTTTGGACAAAAAAATCTAACTTATCAGCGATCATTTTCATTACTTGGGATTGGACTAGCCCTCCTCTCTGCCCTTTCACTGCTTTTAACAGTGAAAGAAGATGGTATTCAAAAGGTCACATTTGGAAATTGGCCTGTTCCTTACGGTATTACAATGGTATCTGATATGGTGTCTGCATTGCTCGTTACAACGACATTGCTTATTGCACTATTTGTTGTTTGGTATGGCTTCGGTTCTATCACGAAGGAACGCGAACGCTTCTTTTATTACCCTGGTATTATGTTTATTTTAACTGGGGTCAATGGTGCCTTTACAACAGGTGATATTTTTAACTTATTTGTGTTCTTTGAAGTATTGTTAATGGCTTCCTATTTACTCATCGTTTTAGGTGGTGAGAAGGGGCAACTGAAAGGGTCAATTAAATATATTTTAATTAATGTTATTTCTTCGGCATTATTTGTTATAACCGTGGCCTATTTATATTCTGTAGTAGGGACATTAAATATGGCTGATATTGCGGTAAAAATTGCTGAAATTAATCAACCAGGGATTATTACTGTTATTGCCGTACTATTTTTAATGGTATTTGGACTAAAAGCAGCTATTTTCCCATTATACTTTTGGCTTCCTACTTCGTATGCAGCAGCCCCGATCCCTGTCTTAACTCTATTTGGCGCTCTGCTCACAAAGGTTGGGGTCTATGCCATTACACGTACCTACACACTATTTTTTGTACATGATTTATCCTATACGCATGATTTACTAATGGCATTAGCTATTGCAACAATTGTGGCTGGTTGTATTGGAGCACTCGCTTATTTTGATGTAAAGCTCATTATTATCTATAACATTGTCATTGCAGTAGGTGTCATTTTATTTGGTGTCTCTCAAATGAATGAGGCCTCTTTAAAAGGAGCGATGTTTTATTTAATTCACGATATGCTGATTAAGGCAGCACTCTTTATGTTAATCGGCATTGTCATCTACATTACTGGTACATCTGACTTGCGTAAAATGGGTGGACTTATGAAAAAATACCCTGCACTGGGTTGGTGTTATTTAATAGCAGCTTTCGGCTTAGCTGGAATTCCACCACTTAGCGGGTTTGTTGGAAAGCTGTTAATTGTTCAGGGAGGCTTTGAGGCTGGCAGTATATGGAGCAGTATTTTCATTTTAGCATCTTCACTGCTTGTTCTACTATCCGTGATTCGTATTTTCCTCTATGCCTTTTGGGGTGAGGAAAAAGAAACACAAGGTACCGTCGACAAATCTACCTATAAAATGCTGTTTATGCCTACTGCCTTGTTAGTACTTATTACGGTCGCATATGGTGTGGGTTCTGAATGGATTACGCCATTTATGGATGATGCTGCAAAACTATTAAATGATCCATCTATCTATATAGATGCTGTGATGAAGGAGGATTAGCACTATGGCATTTCAAATGATTTTAAATTTTGTACTTGCCTTTGTCTGGATGTTCCTTTCCTCTAATTACACAGCAACTGGTTTTATCATAGGATTCATGATGGGGATACTTTTACTTATTCTCATGCGGAGGTTTTTCAAGTCCCGTCTTTATGTCTATCGATTATGGGCCCTGCTAAAATTAACGTTGTTGTTCTTTAAAGAATTAATTTTAGCAAATGTTCAAGTGTTAAAAGTAGTGTTGAAGCCTAAACTGGACATGCAACCAGCCTTTTTTGCTTATCCAACTGTTTTAACACAAGACTGGGAAATTACGTTATTATCAAGTCTTATTACTTTAACGCCAGGAACAGTTGTAGTGCATGTTTCGGATGATGCGAAAACTTTGTATGTACATGCAATTGATATTAACGATGTGGATGAAGCCATTGCTTCCATTCGAGATTCATTTGAAAAAGCGATTTTGGAGGTGAGTAAATCATGACAACATTTATTATTGCTGTAATCGTAGTGATTTGCTTATCTATGATAGCGGTCATTTATCGAATGGTAAAAGGTCCTTCCGCATCCGATCGTGTTGTAGCTTTGGATTCACTTGGTGTTTCACTCATTTCCCTAATCGGACTATTTTCGATTTTAGTGGAAACAAGCTTCTTTCTTGAAATCATTTTATTGCTAGCAATTTTATCGTTTATCGGTACGATGGCTTTCTCTAAATTCATAGAGAAAGGAGATATCATCAAACGTGACAATTCTCGCTAATAGTTTAGTTATCTTTTTCATTACTGTTGGAGTACTCTTTATTGTCGTGACAGCTATTGGACTTGTCCGCTTACCTGATTTGTATACACGTGCACATGCCGCGTCAAAAAGTGCAACACTTGGCGTCATGTGTGTACTAATTGGTGTATTCTTTCACTTTTGGCTCATTGAAGATCATTTCAACCCTCGTATTTTATTGGGGATACTCTTTCTCTTTATTACTGGTCCTGTTGGCGGACACATTATGACACGTTCTTCCTATATTGCTGGTGTTAAGCCTTGGAAAGGTACCGTACGTGATGAACTAGGTCCTGAAATTGACAGAATGAAAAAGGAACAAGGTGTAAAATAAACGTAAAAATCTGCCCGATTACTAAATCGAGCAGATTTTTTTAGTTAAATATATCCCTTGGCAGTTAAAATATTTGTCAGTTGCTCCACACATTCTTCAATGGAATGCTGTTCTGTATCCAAAATAACTTCTGGGTTAATCGGTTCTTCATATGGAGCGCTAATCCCTGTAAAATTAGCAATTTCAGCATTCCTTGCTTTTTTATACAAACCTTTAGGATCTCTTTTTTCACATGTTTCTACTGAACACTTTACAAAGACCTCTAAAAATTCACCATCCTCTACAAGTTCACGGACTACCTGACGATCTTCTCGATAAGGTGAAATAAAAGCCGTTAGCACAATTTGACCGCTCTCTATAAATAACTTTGAGACTTCACCTATTCGACGAATATTTTCTTTGCGCCCTGCCTCATCGAATCCTAAGTCACTATTTAAGCCATGACGCACATTATCACCATCTAATACGAAGGCTTGATTGCTCCTTTCAAATAATCGACGGGCAAATGCATTAGCCACTGATGATTTCCCTGAAGCAGATAAACCCGTAAACCATAAAATAAAGCTTTGATGTTTATTTTTTGAACGGCGTTCTTCTTTTGTAATGGAGGCTTCATGCCAAACAATGTTTGAACTCATTTCACTACCTCCTTACTCATGCCTTTAATTAAAATGTCTACGACTTCTTTACGACTGAATGTACTTGGTGGTACTTCTCCATTTCGTAGCATCTCACGTACCTTCGTTCCTGATAGAATGACATGGGCAGAGCTATCATGTGGACACGTCTTTGTCGTCGCCATGCCTTCACATTGCTGGCAATAAAAGCTATGCTCAAATTTCAGTGGGACAATTCCCAATTCATCTTCAGTAAACTGTTCAAAAATCTTTTGTGCATCATATGTGCCATAATAATCACCAACACCTGCATGATCTCGACCAACAATAAAATGAGTACAGCCATAATTTTTTCTAACAAGTGCATGGAAAATAGCTTCCTTTGGTCCTGCATACCGCATAGCGGCTGGAAAAATACCTAATTGTACACGACTTTCAGGATAATAGTTTTTTAATAAAACCTCATAGCTCTCCATACGTATAGCAGCTGACACATCATCTGACTTTGTTTCACCCACAAGTGGATTTAGAAATAACCCATCAATCGTTTCAAGTGCTGCCTTTTGAATATATTCATGCGCCCTATGGACTGGATTACGTGTTTGGAAGCCAACAATAGTTTTCCATCCCTTGTCAGCAAATAATTGTCGCGTTTCTATTGGATCAAATGAATAAGCAGGGAACTTTTGTGTAAGACGTTTAATTAACGTAATTTTCCCTCCAACATAAATGGCAGGACGATCAAAAAGCTTTTGAACGCCCGGATGTGCTAAATCCTCTGTTCCATAGACAAGTAAAGCCTCTTTTCGTTTATTCGGCTCATAAATATCTGCTACTTCAATAACGCCATATACTTCATCACCATAAACCAGCTTCACCTCGTCACCAGGCTGTAAAATGGACGCTTTCTCTTTTGTAACAGGTAAGGTAATCGGAATACTCCATACTACACCTGATGCTAAACGACTTTGTGCCACGACTGACTCATAGTCTACTTGTGTTAAAAAACCTTCAATTGGGCTATACCCCCCTATAGCAATTAGCTCTAAATCACTCAACGAAATTGCATCCAACTCAATTTCCTTATGAATAGTTGTGATTTTTTTTTCCGGATTAAATGCTTGCACAAGTAGTCCACCATGTGGTTGTAGACTCATAAAAATCTCCTCCTAATTCTAGTTAAATACTAAGTTTTGTAGTCAAAAGATAGTGATGATATGATTCAATTTAAATGCCTTCCCCTGCATCATAGATAGACTGCTCTTCTTCACGCATCGTACGCATCAGACTAATGACCCCTAGCGTCCCAACAATAATGCTGCCATTTAAAATAATGGCATAAAGGTCTTTTTCTAAAAATAACTGCACTAAAAAATAAGAAATGACTAATGAAAAGATGGGTGATACAACCCAAATACGTATAATTTTTTTCACAATATGCTTATGGAAGATTTGTTTTCCGTTTTTCGCCATCCCCATCCCAATGATGGATGAAGAAGTGACTTGTGTTAAAGGTACTGGAAGCCCAAAAATTGAGCTTACGCCAACAAGCAGTGCACCTGTACTTGAAATAAGAATGCCCTCTGCCTTTTGAAAGCGCACTATTTTTTTACCGTTTGTTTCAAGCACTCGTTTACCAAGTAGCAGAGCACCTATTGCGACAAATGCACCGCCAAGCACAATGCCCGTTGTCACATCCATCATTCCTGCTCCCACCAACGGCCCAACTGCATTGGCAACATTATTCATCCCCGCTGAAAATGCTTCGAAAAATCCTGCTAAAACGAGAAGAACAGTTAAAATTGGCCGATCTTTCAGCAACCCTGTGTTTTGTAACTTATATAATAACTTTCCACATACAAGAGCAATGACAAAGGCAACAAGCGGTACAATCACCCAAAATGATATAATGACAAGCAGCGAATTGACGAATAGTACTTTATAGGCAATTCCTACACCCACGACAGCACCCACTGTTACTTCACTTGTTGATAAGGGAATGCCTAAAAGATTGGCGAAAAATAACGAGCTTGTCGCAGAAATCAAGATAATGATGACAACCTTTACCGTAATATATTCCTGGGGCATAATGCCTGAGCTTATCGTTTTGACTACCTCTCCTCCGCCTAATACAGCTCCACTGTAGACGCCTATCGCGCATAAAAGCAATGCTTGCCACGCTTTTTTGATGGCACCTGCCCCATAAGCAACACCCATTGAGGCTGCTGCACCGCTTGCTCCTATGTTCATCGCAAAAAATAAACTAATAGCTATTGCAAAATATTCAAGCATGGCAGAACTCCTTTATTCATGTAACCCGCACTCGGTTTTACTAGAACCTTGCCATCTACCTGAACGTAAATCCTCCATTGTAAATGCTGGTTTCGTACAATGCTCACAGCCGATGCTTGGATAGCCTTGATCGTGTAACGGATTATATGGCAAACTGTGCTTCGAAACATAACGCCAGACATCCTTCCAAGTCCAATGAATCAATGGACAAACTTTAATCGATTTAAATTTATCGTCACGATTTAAAAAGTTTGTTTGTTGACGTGTTGGTGATTGCTCACGACGTAAACCTGATATCCAAGCCTTTTTACCTGATAAGGCTTCGTGTAAAGGTTTTATCTTACGAATATCACAGCACTTATTTGGGTTGGTTTTCCATAGTTCGTCACCATGTTGTGTAGCTTGTTGCTCAAGTGTAAGGGTTGGCTTTTTCATGACAATGTTGAGTTGTGGATATTTTTCTTTGACTTTATGAATGGTTTCATATGTTTCTTTAAAGTGTACATCTGTATCTAAAAATACAATCGTAGCGTTAGGCTTTACCTTTGAAATGAGATCAATTAAGACAATGCCCTCAATACCAAAGCTACATGCATAGACGATTTCATCTCCATATTCTTGATAGCTCCACTGTAAAACCTCTAGTGCAGCCTTATACATATCATCAACCTGAAAATCAATGATCGGTTCTTGCCAATTTTCGTAAGTTAACATCGAATCCCCCTCATAGCAAAAAAGGCGTTCTAACAAAAGACATAGGAAAAACAGGTCTTTGTTAAAACGCCTCTAGTTTGACTAGCCAGCTCTATATTTAATGATTGTTCACTAGTAGTTGTTACCTCGTACTACAATCATTCTTCTTATTACCAAATATATACTAAAGTACACCAAGCAGTCAACTAGGTTTTTTAAATATCTTTTCCATACACCCATTTTTTTTGCTCTTTGCTGCATATGATGAGTGGTATCTAAGGACACTTTTATTAATTTTCAAAATAAATAATCTTTTTTATAATTCCTTGTTGACTAATAGGAAATATATGTTTAATGTATTACTAAAGCTTTGACCTAAAAAAACGCTGATCAGAGGATCTGAAGGCCATCTACCCAATGTTGTCATGTCATTGTGGGTGATGGCTTTTTGCATTCTTAAGACAGAAAAGGGGCGGATTAACTATGAAAAAAAAGAGCTATGTTCTACAATCCTTGGCATTATTAACTATTCTAACGCTTAGTTTAACTGGCTGTGGAAGTGCTAACTCAGATGAAAAAACAAGCGGTCAGGAAGACAAGAAGTCTGTAGAGCTACTAAATGTTTCCTATGATCCAACACGGGAGCTTTACGATGAGTTTAACAAATATTTTACAAAAAAATGGAAGGATGATACTGGCCAAGACGTCACAATCAATCAATCACATGGTGGATCTGGCAAACAGGGGCGTGCAGTTATTGATGGTCTTGAAGCCGACGTTGTGACACTCGCACTCGCTTACGATATTGATGAAATTGCTCAAACTCGTGAGCTGCTGAATAAAGATTGGCAAACCGAATTTGATCTTAATTCGACTCCCTATACATCTACAATTGTTTTTTTAGTTCGCAAGGGCAATCCCAAAAACATACAAGATTGGGGTGATTTGATTCAAGATGATGTATCTGTCATAACGCCTAATCCCAAAACATCTGGAGGTGCACGGTGGAACTACTTAGCTGCTTGGGCTTATGCCGGAAAGTTATATAACAATGATGAGACAAAAATAAAAGAATTTATGAAATCACTTTACAGCAATGTAGAAGTACTTGATTCTGGCGCTCGTGGAGCTACAACAACATTCGTAGAACGTAAAATTGGAGATGTCTTAATTGCGTGGGAAAATGAAGCATACCTCTCTCTCAATGAATTAGGTAAGGATGAATTTGAAATCATCACGCCTTCTTTAAGTATTTTAGCAGAGCCACCAGTTGCAGTTGTAGACAAAATCGTAGATAAAAAAGGGACACGTGAAGTCGCTGAAGCTTACTTACAGCATTTATATAGTGATACAGGGCAAGAAATTGCAGCGAAAAATTATTATCGACCACGTAGTGAAACGATTCTAGCAAAGTATAAAGATCAATTCCCTCAGCTTGAACTTGTTTCCATCGATGATTTTGGTGGTTGGTCACAAGCACAAGCAACCCATTTTAAAGATGGTGGTACCTTTGATGAAATATACGTACCACAATAAGGAGCGTTTTGATGAGCAGTTTAATCATTCCTAAAAAATCGCGTCGAATTATTCCAGGCTTTCATTTATCTCTTGGTTATACAATGCTTTACGTAAGTTTACTAGTGTTACTACCACTTTCCATGATTTTCATTCATACCATGTCCTTAAGCTGGTCAGCATTTATAGATATCATTACAGATCCCCGTGCTGTTGCTTCCTACAAAGTGAGCTTCAGCACTGCACTGATTGCAGGCTTACTAAATGTTTTTTTCGGTACGACTATTGCATGGGTTCTCGTTCGCTATCAATTTCCCTTTAAACGAATCATTGATGGGCTTGTAGACTTACCTTTTGCATTGCCTACTGCTGTCGCTGGAATTGCTTTAACATCTCTTTATGCGCCAAATGGTTGGATTGGTCAATTTTTTGATTTTAAAATTGCCTTTACACCTCTTGGCATCATTATTGCTTTAACCTTTATCGGGCTACCCTTTGTTGTACGAACGGTCCAGCCCGTTTTACAAAATATCAGTGCTGAGGTGGAGGAAGCTTCGGCAAGCCTTGGAGCCAATCGTTTACAAACCTTCCGTAAAGTCATCTTACCAGAGCTAGTACCAGCAATTTTAACTGGCTTTTCCTTGGCCTTTGCGCGCGCTTTAGGTGAATATGGCTCGGTTGTTTTTATTGCAGGAAATATGCCGATGAAAACGGAAATTACGCCGTTAATTATTATGACAAAGCTTGAGCAATATGATTATGCGGGGGCAACTGCCATAGCTGTTGTCATGCTTGTGACATCCTTTATTTTGTTGTTCACCATTAACTTGATACAATGGCTAGCCAATCGTCGGTTTGTACATTAGGAGGTACTATATGGAACAATCAACTTTTATTCAGCAGGCTAGTACAGGAAAAAGGAAAGCAGCTACACAGACTGCTGCCTTACAGGAGCCTCGTATTATTCGCTATACGTTAATATTTATTGCCTTAGCTTTTTTAGCTTTCTTTATCGTACTACCTTTAGTATCTATTTTTATTACAGCCTTTCAAAAAGGATCCGATGTTTACTTTGCTGCGATTACACATCCAGATGCATTAGCTGCTATTAAGCTTACATTAATCGTCGTAGCCATTACTGTACCCCTCAATGCGATCTTTGGCGTAATGGCTGCCTGGGCACTTACAAAGTTTAATTTTAAGGGGAAAAATCTATTGCTTACTATGGTAGATTTACCTTTTGCAGTTTCACCTGTTATCGCAGGTTTAGTGTTTATTTTATTGTTTGGCTCACAGGGACTATTTGGTGAATGGTTGTTTGCACATGATATTAAAATTGTTTTTGCACTACCTGGCATTGTCCTTGCCACAATTTTCGTCACATTGCCCTTTGTTGCACGTGAATTAATACCGCTGATGCAAACCCAAGGTATATCTGAGGAAGAAGCGTCCATTTCATTGGGGGCAAGTGGCTTTAAAACCTTTTGGTATGTCACTTTACCCAATATTAAATGGGGACTATTCTATGGTTTGATTTTATGTAATGCACGAGCCATCGGAGAATTCGGGGCTGTGTCTGTGGTATCTGGTCATATCCGTGGCATGACAAATACGATGCCCCTTCATATTGAAATTCTCTATAATGAATATCAATTTGCAGCAGCCTTTGCAGTTGCTTCCTTAATGAGCGTAATGGCCATCTTTACATTAATTGTGAAAGACATTATTGCTTGGAAATCAAAATCTAGTTAAAAGGAGATGGTCTCAATGAGTATACAAATTCAAAACGTATCCAAAAAATATGGGTCCTTTCAGGCACTAGAGGATATATCTGTTCATATTCAGTCTGGGGAGCTAGTAGCTCTGCTTGGCCCTTCTGGATCAGGAAAAACCTCATTATTACGTGTGATTGCTGGGCTTGAAACAACGGATGTTGGCAACATTTTATTTGATGGTCAATCCATCACAGATCGTCATCCAAAGGAACGCAATGTGGGCTTTGTCTTTCAACATTATGCGCTTTTTCGCCATATGACGGTCTTTGACAATGTAGCTTATGGCCTGAAGGTACGTCCTCGAAAAAGCAGACCTTCAAAACAACAAATCAAAGATAAAGTGATGGAATTATTGCAACTTGTGAAGCTTGAAAATTTCTCAGATCGCTATCCAACACAGCTCTCAGGTGGGCAACGACAACGTGTCGCACTGGCAAGAGCGCTTGCTGTAGAGCCAAAGGTACTGTTACTAGATGAACCATTTGGAGCTCTCGATGCAAAAGTACGCAAGGAGTTACGTCGCTGGCTTCGAAAGTTACATGATGAATTTCATATTACAAGTATTTTTGTGACACATGACCAAGAGGAAGCTCTCGATGTTGCAGATCGCATTGTGGTCATGAATAATGGCAAAATCGAGCAAATTGGTAGTCCAGATGAGGTCTATACAAATCCCAAAAGTCCATTTGTCTATGACTTCTTGGGCAATGTTAATCTATTTAAAGGTCGCTTACATAATGGTAAGCTCATGCAGGGTGAAGTTGCACTTGATGTACCTGAGGCCCTAACACATTCAGAGGACAATGCGATAGGCTATGTACGTCCACATGATATTCAGATTGAGAAAACAAGTATTTCAGGTACAGTTCCTGTTAAAATCAGCCACATTCATTTGCTGGGACCTATCGTTCAAATTGAACTACGCCGTGAGGATCTTGATGAATTTTTAGAAGCGGAGTTATCAAAAGAACAATTTCATCTTCTTCAACTGAAGGTGGGCGATCAGGTATTTGTAAAGCCGAAACAATTAAAGGTATTTATTCCTGAAGATTATTCTATATAAAAAACCATGTAGCAAATTTTTCTTTGCTACATGGTTTTTATTTTTAATGAAATTCTCTTCCATCATAGACAGCTGTGACATACCCAGCACGAATGACAAAGTCTCCAAAATGTTCGCCCTCTAAACGTTCCTTTGAAAAATGCAGAAGAATTGGTCGTAGCTCTGCTAAAATTTCCTCCTCACCAATATTTTCACGATAGATTTTATTTAAGCGATTGCCTGTAAAACTTGCACCAAGGTACATATTGTATTTACCTGGCCCTTTGCCAATAAAGCCGATTTCACCCATTGCTGCACGTGAACAGCCATTTGGACAACCAGACATGCGAATAACAATTTCTGTTTCATTTAAGCCAGCCTCATCAATAATGGCATCAATTTTTGTTATAAGAGAAGGTAAATAGCGTTCTGCTTCTGCCATGGCTAAGCCACATGTCGGTAATGAGACACAGGCAATGGAATTGCGGCGTAAGGCAGAATAATGCGCACCGTCTGTTAGCTTGTATTGTTCAATAAGCGTATTTATTTGTTTCTTTTTCTGGGGTGTTACATTGCTAATCATTAGGTTTTGGTTCGGTGTTAAACGAAAATCACCCGTGTGCACCTTAGCTATTTCACGTAAGCCAGTTAACAACTGATAATTCTCAAAGTCTTTTATACGGCCATTTTGAATAAATAACGTATAATGCCAATGACCATCTGCACCTTTAATCCAGCCAAATTCATCACCTGTACGCTCAAAAGTATAAGGACGAGCCTGCTGAATTTCCCAGCCTAGACGACGCGTTAATTCTTCTTGGAACCATTCAAGTCCTCTCGCATCAATCGTGTATTTAAATCGTGCATTTTTACGGACAGAGCGATTCCCATAATCACGCTGTATCGTTATTATTTTTTCTGCTGTTTCTAGTAATTTATCTGGCGTTATAAAGCCAATTTCACGAGCAAGCTGTGGATAGGTTTCATGATCACCATGTGTCATGCCCATGCCTCCACCAACCGCTACGTTAAAACCAACAAGCTGATTGTCTTCAACGATGGCAATCAGTCCGATATCTTGTGAAAAAACATCTACATCATTACTTGGTGGAATCGCAATACCAATTTTAAATTTACGCGGCAAATATTGAGCTCCATAAATCGGTTCAATTTCTACATCCTGACTATCTACTACCTTTTCTCCATCTAACCATAATTCATGATAAGCACGTGTTCTCGGCAGTAAATGCTCACTTAGTTTTGCAGACCAATTATAAACCTCTTCATGTAATGCAGACTGGTTTGGATTGACATTACACATTACATTACGGTTCACATCTCCACATGCAGCAAGAGAATCCAATAACACCTCATTGATTTCCTGCATATATTTTTTAACATTCCATTTTAAAATGCCATGTACTTGAAATGCTTGGCGTGTTGTTAATTTTAAAGAGCCATTGCCATACTTTCTAGCCATTTCATCCATCACAAGCCATTGCGCTGGGGTAGCTGCTCCACCTGGTGTTCGTACACGTACCATAAATTGATAGGCCGGTTCCAGCTTTTGTTTCTGACGTTCATTCCGAAGATCTCGATCGTCCTGTAAGTAACTGCCATGAAATTTCATAAGGCGATTATCGTCCTCTGGGATACCAGAGCTTAATGGATTATTCATGGTACGTTCGAGTGTTCCACGTAGGTAATTACTTTCGGTTTTAATACGCTCTACATCACTTGGTTTCCCGGGCTGTGGAGGTAACACTATTTTTTCAGTCATTCTTTATCGCTCCTTTAATCCATTACACCTCAGCGTATTGGGCATACCTGAGGGTTTACTTGCTAACAAAGAGATCAACTCATTAATAAGGGAAGGTTTTCGAGAAATTTGTGTTGAACTCCATTAATAAACGTCACGTTGGTAGCGTTTTTGCTGTTTTAATTCATTCACATAGGCTTTTGCTTCCTCTGGTGTTTTCTGTCCTTGCTGCTCAATAATTTGATGAATGGTTGCATCCACATCAGATGCCATTGATTTTTCGTCACCACATACATAAATGACAGCCCCCTGCTCCAGCCACTCATAAAAACTTGCGGCATTTTCTTGCAATTTATGTTGAACATAGATTTTTTGGTCTGTATCACGTGAAAAGGCTACATGCATGTGACTTAATGTGCCAGCAGCTAGCCAACGTTGCCAATCCGTTTGATAGAGGAAATCCGTAACAAAATGCTGATCACCAAAGATGAGCCATGCTTTCCCCTCAATCCCTAACTCTTCTCGCTCCTCTAGAAAAGCTCGATATGGTGCAACACCTGTGCCTGCACCAATCATAATAATTGGCGTTTCATTATTCTCTGGCAATCTGAAATTCGTATTTTTATGAACATAGATTGGTAATGTATCACCTATTTGTATTCGTTCTGCCACACTTCCAGAGCAAACACCAAGGCGTTGTCTACCTGCTGTTTCATAGCTTACCTTGCCAATCGTTAAATGAACCTCTTCGCTATTGGCCTTTTGGCTACTAGCAATAGAATAAAGTCGAGCCGGAATTTTACGCAGTAACTCTACAAATTGCTGTGCACTCCAAGTAAATGGTGTAAATTTCTCTACTAGGTCGAGCAAGTCTCTTCCTTTTGCATAGTCCTTCCAGGCTTTTGATTCTTCAAATAGCTTAGAAAATTCTTTATGCTCTGTATAAGCAGCAATTTTTTCGAGTAACGGTTTAGATAACACCGTAATTTCTAATTTTTTCTGTAGTGCTTCTTTTATTGTTATTGTTTCATCAAAAACAGTCACTTCTGTCTCCGAATCAAATTGAAGTGCTGTCAGCAATGCATTGACTAATTGTTCATCATTCTCTGGCAGAATGCCAATGCTATCGCCAGGTTCAAAATGAAAATTAGCTCCCTCAATCGATAATTCAAGATGACGCGTCTCTTTATTGGAGCCACGACCATTTAGATTTATATTTTCAAGTACTTCAGCGTAAAATGGATTTTTTCTTGAATATGTAGATTCTTCAAGTACTTGCGCCCCTTCGGTGTGTGCTGAAGTAGACGTTGCTGAAGTTGTATGCTGAAGAAATTCCTGTTGAACCGCGGAGAACCACTGTGCAGCTGCGTCATCATAATCTACATCGCAATCTATACGAGGAACAATTCTTGTTGCACCTAATTGCGCAAATCGCTCATCGAAGTCCTTACCTGTCTTACAAAAAAATTCATAGGAGCTATCCCCTAAAGCAAGAACCGAATATTGTAGGTGTTCTAATTTAGGCGCCCGCTTGCTATGCAAAAATTCATAGAATTGTATCGCTTGATCTGGTGGATCTCCCTCTCCATGTGTACTCACAATAAGTAATAGATTGGTGATCTTTTTTAAATTACTAGCTTTAAATTTCCCTAATGATGAGACAGTTACATCCACCTGCTGCTCTTTTAAAGCTGCTGCATACTTTTCAGCTAATCCTTGACTATTGCCTGTTTGGGAACCATATAAAATTGTTATTGTTTTGGTAATCGGCTGGGCTGCTGGTGGTGCCTGTTCAACAATTGCTTCAAGAGTTGCTTGGGGAGCACTTAGGTAACCGTTTAGCCAAAATTTTTGTTCAATTGTTAATTTAGGGAGAAGCTCGTTTAATAACTTCACCTGCTCTTCATTAAATGGACTGTTTATTACTTGTAATTTCAATCTTTGCCACCTCACGAATCATCTTCATTTCATATTTTTTAATTTATCGAAGCCTTATTTTTTCCTTTTTCTCAATCTGAACCACATAGGAATTTTGAACAATCAATGTAATTGATCCGTGGTTCACAGTATTTAACATTTGGCGGACATTATCTAATGCTAGATTTACATTTTCAGTTCTTTTATCTACCATTACGAAACACCTTCCTCTTTAAAATGTAGTAATTCATCAATACGTTCCACTAATACTTTTTTCACATTGTCGTCATAGCCTAAGCTTTCACATAACATAATGTTTTGACTGTCAAAGCCTTGTAATCGCTTGGCAATACTTTGTCTTAAAATGCCTGTAAATAATAAATAAGGGACAATAAAAATTTGCTGTTGCTTCCCTTTAACTTGCAGTAACCAGTCTTCAAAGGTTGGTCCCATTCCGTATAAGAAGCATGTATCAACGGCTTTATAGTGATATTTAGTACGTAGCCTTTTGGCAATTTTGGCTAAATCCCTCTTGACGGCTGGATCACTACTCCCACGTCCTATGAGTAAAACACTTGCATTGCTGTTAGGTTGCTGTTTTTCTATTATCCTAGCTTGTAATGTGTCAATTAATCGTTCATGAATGCCAAGAGGCTCACCATATGTAAACTTTACATATGGGTATAGTTTTTGAGCTTTTGCCATTTCTTTCGGAATATCATGCTTTGCGTGTTGAGCAGCTAGTAGGAGAATAGGCATTACGGCAATCGCTGTTGCCCCTTTCCGAATACAGCTAGCAATGCCTTCTGCAATGGTTGGTGTTGCCAGCTCTAGAAAGCATATTTCCTGAATAGGTACTGTCACTTCTTGTTGTACGCCTTGAAGAAAGTTTACGGCCTGCTCTACACCTTCCTTGACACGACTGCCATGTGCAATATATAAAATAGCCTGCATAATCCCACAACCTTATCCCGTTATTTGGATTGGCTGTGCGGGGTTTTGCTCAAACCAATGAATGGTTTCTCTTAAGGTCACAACCTTCCCTACTAATATGATGCTAGGGTTATGAATATTTTCTGTACGCACAATTTCCTCAATTGTAGCTAAAGTCCCCGTAACAGTTCTTTGCTTGGTAGAAACTGTTCCCCAGTGAATAACAGCCACAGGCGTTTTTTCATCACGGCCATATTTGAGTAATTGTTGACGGATATACGGAAGATTACCAACACCCATATAAATGGCAATCGTATCAATTCCTTTTGCAAGACTTTCCCAACGGATAGCATCTTCTTTTCCATCCTGCATATGCCCAGTAACCATAGCAAAACTTGAACCTAAGTTACGATGTGTGACAGGAATACCTGCATATGCTGGAGCTGCTATACCTGACGTAATACCAGGCACAATTTCAAAGGGAATTTGATGCTTCGCTAACACATCTGCCTCCTCTGCCCCTCTACCAAAAACAAATGGGTCTCCTCCTTTTAATCTTGTGACAACATATCCTTCTTGGGCATAATCAACAAGCGTTTGGTTGATTTGCTCCTGAATCATGGCATGTTGCTGAGGCAATTTCCCGCAAAAGATTAATTTAGCGTCTTTCTTGGCATAGGCTAATAGCTCTTTATTAATGAGTCTGTCATATAAAATGACATCTGCACATTCAATGCAACGTAATCCTTTAATCGTAAGGAGGTCAACATCTCCAGGACCTGCACCAACAATATAAACTTTCCCCATTTCATCTCACTCCTTCTGTCAATTACGCCTCGTTGTCATGGCATTTCAGATTGATTAAACTTACTAATAAGGGTCCTCGATTTTCTAAACCTGACACTTTGCTTTCGGTACAAAAACCTTTACTAAATTAAGATAAAGAAAAAAGGCTAATATTATCCTTAGACACAAAAATGCCTATGAATAATAAAAGCCTCTAGTTTGCTAGTCAGCCACATATTTAATTCTTAGTAATATAATAAGAATAATAAATAATTTAGTATATTCTGTCAACACTAAATTTGATACTTCGTTAGGCACAATAAAAACCAGTTGTCGATATCAAGATCGACAACTGGCTGATCTAATTATGTGCTTACCATGGTCTACGATATCGCGGACCTGGTCGAAAATATGGACCTGGTGGATATGGTCGATAGTTTGGATAATATGGATTGTAAGGATATTGATTAAATTGAGAGCCAAGGAAACTGCCTAAAAAACCACCAAAAAACGGTGCGCCAAATGGCCAAATAAAGCCTCCAAATCCTCCGCCTGGATAACCTCCGAAATTGCGCATATGCTACCTCCCCTTTTTACTCTATCGTATGAAGGAAGATACATCTATCATATGTAGAATGCCTATTCTATCGGGATTAGTGCATAAATCACAAAAAATCAGCGAGAATAAACTCCCGCTGATTGACATGCTTTATTATTTTTCTTCCCCTAAACGTTGGACAAAATTCGCGAGTGTACGGACCATAACACCAGTACCACCCTTTGGTCCTAAATCATGTACAGCTACTGCATCAGATGTGCCTGCTATATCCAGGTGAATCCATGGTGTATCACCAACAAATTCGCCCACAAAACCGCCGCCGAAAATCATATGACCATCACGACCAGGTGAATTATTTAAATCAGCTACATCTGATTTTCGAATTCGTTTTTTATCATTTTCTGTTAAAGGCATACGCCAAACAAATTCGTCGGTCTCTTTTGCAGCTTCCATAAATGCTTCAAAAAATGCATCATCATTTGCAAGAGCACCTGTTTTATCCATACCTAGTGCAGTAATAACGCCTCCAGTTAAAGTAGCAACATCAATCAGTGATGTAGCCCCTTGCTGTTTAGCATATGTAGTTGCATCTGCCAGAACTAAACGCCCTTCAGCATCCGTATTTAATACTTCTACCGTTTTTCCGCTGTACGTCGTAATCACATCATCTGGTTTAAACGCTGTATCAGACACCATATTATCTGTAGAACCGATAACGGCTACAACATTTTTATTTGGACGTAATTCACCGATAATTTTCATCGCACCAAGTACAGCAGCGGCACCGCCCATATCACCTTTCATACCAACCATAGAGTCCTTTGGTTTTAAAGAATAGCCGCCTGTATCATACGTTACACCCTTACCAACAAGGCCAATTGGATCTTCAAAATCTTCAGTCGCTTTATATTTTAAGGTAATTAATCGTGGTTCTTCATAAGAGCCTTGGTTAACACATAATATACCACCCATACCTAGTTCCTCTAATTGTGCTTTATCTAATATCTCTACTTCAAAATCGTATTCCACAGCAAGAGATTGTGCATAGTTAGCTAAATCCGTAGCTGTTAGTAGGTTTGGAGGTAAATTAATTAAGCTACGAGCTTCATTGACAGCATCTGCATAAATCACACCTACCTCAAAGCTTGCTACCACTTCATCTAAATCCTCTGCTGTAGTCACAAGGTGAACAGCATCAATACGTTTATCTACTTCGTTTGAAGTTGTTTTATAATGTGGGACAGCATAATAGCCAAGGCCAATTCCTTCACCGGCTAAAAATGCTACATCTGCTGTTGAAATTGACTCTGTTGTAAATGATTCAAGCCAGATGGAATACTCTTTTACTTTTAAAGATCTTAATTCTTTTCCCACTAAACCAAATGCTGTGCGAATATCACCTTCCGTGAGGTTTTTACGCTCATCTAAACCTACAAATACAATGCGTTTCAGGTTGGCATGGTCTTTCACAAATGGTAATTTCGTTAGTTTCTTTAATTCAGTTGAGACGTCTCCTGCACTAATCCATGTATCAAGGGCTTCACCGTAAAAAGATGAAAAGCTTGCCCAGTCCTGCATTTGTTCACGATGTTTTGTGACTCCTACCACTAATAGTTCAGTAGAAATCGTTTCAAATGTTTTTGCTTCTTTTACAATATGCATGTAAATTCCTCCATTCCATATACTATTATAACGAAGTTTCTGAAAAGCGCGTAATATTTGCCTATATCTTCTTTTAGAAAATAATGAATGTTATAATAAAAGCAATTATTTGCGAAGGTTGTGATGAAATTGAGTTTACTCCACAATACCCCATTACTAATTGCCCTCTTTGCGGTTCTCTTTGCACAGTTTGTTAAAATCCCCATTCATTTTTTAATGACCAGACAAGTAAAATGGGGACTTTTTACCTCAACAGGTGGAATGCCTAGTTCTCACTCTGCTTCTGTCACTGGATTGGCAACCTCAATTGCCTATGAGACGGGTTTGGAATCCCCCATTTTTGCGGTAGCCGCAATGTTTTCCATTATCGTGATGTATGATGCTAGTGGTGTTCGTTACCAAGCAGGTCAGCATGCAGCCATTTTAAATCAACTGCGTAAGGATTTCCAAACATTGCTTCATGATTTAAAAAAATGGCCACAGATGGACGGACAAGAAAAAATGGAGGAATTAAAAACATTATTAGGCCATAAACGAAGTGAAGTATTTTTTGGGGCTCTAACGGGTATTTTTATCGCCATCATAGCCTACGAGTTTTTCATCTAACAGACATCAACACATCCTCTAGAGGAGGCTGTGTTTTTTTGTATAAAAAAAGTATTCTTTCTTCAATTGAAGAAAGAATACTAAGCACGTTAGAACATTCGATAGCCACTTTTACGTAAATAAATCATCACGATACCAGCCACAATAGAACCCGCAAAGCCACCTGATAAAATAGCAATATCCACAAACTGAAGTGCCTGTAATTTATCAATTAATGCTGGGAATGCAGAGCCTGGCTTAAAAATATAATCTAAGAAGCTTACTTCATCTACAATAAAGATGACAACAATTGGATACACAATTGCCATTAACCATGTCATCCGTAACAGCATATTTAACAAGAATCCGATACCAAAGAACATGACGAAAAATAACAAAATAGAAATGATTAACTGCACTAATGAAACTGGACCATCCATGTATGTATAACCTCCGTTTTCCTCTCATTAGTTTACATGATTACGACACCGCTTTCAATGAACATATCCTTGTTTTCGCTTGTTCGTCATATTTAGGAAAATCATCAATCGATCATCTATGGTTGATCTTTGAATTTAGGGGTATATGCTTCTTCCGCGGGTATTTGCTTCTCCTTCGTCGTAGATGCTTTTTTCACCAAAAAACTATTGAAGACAAATGCTTATCTTCAATAGTTTCTATGATTTTATGAAGTTGATTGAGCTACTAAAAACTTTGGTGATTTCCAAAGCTGTGCCCATTTTTTAAATGCTGTCAGCACAATTAAGAAGCCAAGCATTAGCATGATAACAGATAAAATCCCATTTAACATATTAAAGCCTGCAGCGGCTGGATTCCAGTATACATTTTTAATCATCCAATAGCCTGCAACGTTGACCGTAATGTATAAATAAGCCAATGGGATAAAGCATGTCAATGCATAGATGCGTTTATCTGCGACCTTCAATACCATCGTCACGCCACATACTAGACCAATGGCTGCCATTAGCTGATTGGATACACCAAATAATACCCAGATTGAGCTTATATCCCCTGAATACAATAAATAGCCCCACATAAAGCAGGCAAGTGCACTAGCAAAAATTGTACCTGGTACCCAATTGGTACGCTTCAGTGGTTTATAAACATTGCCACCAAAATCTTGTATTAAATAACGAGCTACCCTTGTTCCAGCATCAATGGCTGTAAGAATGAAAACCGCTTCAAACATAATGACAAATTGATAGAAGTACGAAGATAACTCTGCGAACCAAGGAATACCTGTAAAGATATCTGTCATACCAACTGCTAGCGTTACAGCACCTCCTGTTCGTCCTTCCAAGTCCATGCCGATACTTTGAGACAATGCTTGTAGATGAACGGGCTCCATTCCTAATGTAGCAAATACAGCTGGTGCTGAGTTAATCGCAAAATAGTCGGCTGGATGAAGAGCAGTAGCTGCGATTAAAGCCATCACACCTACTAGTGACTCTACTAACATAGCACCAAAGCCTACAATACGGATGTCCTCC
Source organism: Lysinibacillus sp. LK3 (assembly GCF_001043675.1). Classification (NCBI taxonomy): domain Bacteria; kingdom Bacillati; phylum Bacillota; class Bacilli; order Caryophanales; family Bacillaceae; genus Lysinibacillus; species Lysinibacillus sp. LK3. The sequence goes on along the minus strand of NZ_LDUJ01000022.1, from coordinate 89,136 downwards.
CAACGATCAATCATCTTAGGTGTTGTTCCTGAGCCTACAAAAGCATGGAAGCCAGAAATGGCACCACAGGCAATTGTAATAGAAACAAACGGCCACACAGGACCGGCAATTACTGGTCCACCACCATGAATAAACTCTGTCAATGGTGGGAATTGAATAGCAGGATTAACAAAGAAAACGCCAATAATTAGTGCAATAAATACCCCAATCTTCATGAAACTACTTAAATAATCACGAGGTGCTAATAAAAGCCACACAGGTAATGCAGCGGCAAAAAAGGCATAGATTGGTAAGATGATAGCTAATGTATCCCGATTAAATGTTAAAAAATCACCGAATGCTGTGCCTTGAATAAGCGGTCCGATAAATACCCCAATCATTAATAAAATAAAGCCTATAGTAGATGTAACAATTAAATTGCCTGTTTTACGATAGGCAATACCCACAAGCATGGCGATTGGTATCGTAATACCTACAGCAAATGTTCCCCATGGATTGCGCTCTAAAGCACCTAACACCACCATCGAGAGACCTGCCATTGTAATCGTAATAATGAATAGCATCGCAAGGCCTGTACAGAAACCTGCGATAGGGCCTAGCTCCTCCTTCATCACTTCCGATAGGGATTTACCACCATGACGCATGGAAGCAAATAAAACAACAGCATCATGAACTGCCCCACCAATTACTGCTCCGATTAATAGCCATAGAAGTCCAGGCAAATACCCAAATTGTGCAGCTAGGATTGGTCCAACTAAAGGTCCTGCTGCTGCAATCGCTGCAAAATGATGCCCAAAGGTTACCCACTTATTCGTCGGAACATAGTCTTTACCATCTTCCAAAGCGTGGGCTGGGGTGGGCGTATCATCTTTTATTTTAAGTACCTTCTTTGTAAAGAAAATGCCATACAAACGATAGCTGATCATCAAAATACAAATAGACCCTATCACTATTGTAATCGCATTCATGCAAACACCCCTTTTACTTTTTCCACATCATAGCAAAGGAATGTCCATATTATTCGTAAAATAACTGAAATGTCAGAAATTAAAGTTGAAAGGTAGTAGTTGTCCGTTGAAATGCAACTACTTCGATAGGTCAAAAATTTTCCGTACATCCTTCATATATAGCCTACTTACTGGAATGGAATGTCTGTTATGCACAATTAAATTAAATTTAGAACTACTCCAAGGCTCTAATTCCACAATATGCTCTAAATTGACAATATACGCGCGATGGACACGTACAAAGCCTTTTAAGGTAAGTCTTTTTTCTAACGCGGCCAATGATTCAGAAGCAAAAAAACGCCCCTGCTCTGTCACAACAACCGTTTTACTATCCTCAGAGGTACAATACAAAATATCCTGTATTTTCAATAATAAAATTCGATCGTTTGCATAAACTGTTAACTTATCGAGCTTGTCCAACTGAGATGCCTTTAACTCCTCCATTGTTTTTGCTTGCGCAGCTCTTTTTTTAGCTAACAGTTTTTCCACAGCTGTTTGTACCCTTTCTGCCTCAAAGGGTTTCAATATATAATCAAATGCATTGACTTCAAATGCCTGCAAAGCATAGTCATCGTAGGCTGTAGCAAAAATAATTTCAGGTCTCTGTGCATTCAGTAATAATTGTTTAGCTAAGTCAAGTCCATTGTTCATGCCTAATTCAATATCTAGAAATATACAATCGACTTCTTCAAGCTGTGACGCTTTGCACAACTCCTCAAGATTTTCAGATTCACCACAAACATTCACTAATGCTGTTTGCTCTAATAAATATCGCAGTTCCGCGCGTGCTAAGGGTTCATCATCCACAATATATACATTCAAATTTTTCTACTCCCATCTAGTCGCCTTTAACGGCAGTTGAATCATAATTTTTGTGCCCACACCTAACGTACTTGTTATATGAAAATCCGCTTCAGAACCATAAATTTCATGGATCCTCTGATAAATATTCCAAAGAGCGGTTCCTGTCCCCTGTTCGGATTGCATTATACGCTTGCCAAGTTGTTTTACCTGCTCCTTCCTCATACCACAGCCGTTATCTTCCGTTAACAGGACCAGCTTATCATTCACACGTTGTACTTTGACATAGATTTTGCCTTCATTACGATTTTTAAAGGCATGATAAATAGCATTCTCGACAAGAGGCTGTAAGGTAAATGGAGGAATTTGCACATCAAAGAGTGTTTCATCCATGATAAATTCAACTTCGTAACGATTTGGAAACCGTGTTTGCTCAATAGATAAATAAGCTTCAACATGATCTATTTCATTTTTCAATGGAATGAGCATTTGCCGTGCGCCCTGCAAATTGCTTCTAAAAAATGTACTAAGCTTGATTAATAATGCTCTTGCCTCATCTGCATCTGTCCGAATCAAGCTTGAAATAGTATTCAGACTATTAAAGAAGAAATGTGGATGAACTTGTGCTTGTAATGCCTTGATTTCAGCATCCTTTAATAATTTTCGCTGTTGCTCAATTTCAGCATATTCAAGCTGAGAGGAAAATAGTCTACTCAAACCCTCTGCTAGCTCCTTCTTCACCCCTGTCAAAGAATCCGCTTTAGTGAAATAAAGCTTTAAGCTTCCCACTGTTCGATGCTGTACCTTCAAGGGCAAGACAATGGCAGCACTTAATGGGCAGCTAGCGTGTGGACATTGAATTTCCTTTTGAGATGTAGCCATTAAAATTTTGCCTTCCTCTAATACTCGTTTTGTCAAAGCTGTCATGATTTCTCGATGAATTAAATGATGATCCTCACCAACGCCAACATGTGCTAACACCCCATTTTTATCGGTAATAGCGACCGCATCTACTTTTATTTCTCTTTTAATAATTTCTGCAACCGTTTGGCATGATTCTTCATTCAAGCCCTTACGAAAATGCTCAATTGTTTGTTGGGCAATTGAAAAAGCTTGATGGGTTTGTAATGCCTTTGTTCGCTCCTCTTCATCAATAAACGTTTTAATAATCATGAAAAATAAAAATATCCCAAAGGCATTCATTAAAATCATCGGCATTGCAATTAATGAAACTAACTGCAAGGCCTGCTCAAATGGCTTGGCGACTACTAAAATCACCAGCATTTGAATCGTTTCTGCACAGATGCCGATAATGACTGCTTTCTTATAGGAAAAAGTTTGACGTATTTTAAAGCGTTTACTTAAACCACCTGTAATAAAGCCAGCTAGAATTGTTGAAACACCGCAGGCTATTGCTGTAAAACCACCAAGTGTAATTCGGTGAATACCTGCAATAATTCCTACACATACACCAACAAGTGGTCCACCAAAAATTCCTGCAATGGCGACACCAATTAATCTCGTATTAGCAATGGCCTCCTCCGCATTGATCGTACTATGTATCATCTGATTTAAAGGATGGATTGTCCCACTTTCAATTTTAATCCCTGTATAACTGCTGATAATACATAGGCTACTAAAGATAATAATGAGCCATATTTTCTCTTTCGTTCCTTGCTCCTGAAACAGCTTTTCTCGAAAGAGTCGCCATCTTGACATTAAAAAGGCAAACACAATGATCAGCCCAACTCGCTCTAACATAAATAAAAACAGCTCCATCAAAGGTCACCTCCTAAAAGTCATATTATTTTTTAAAGAATAAACGATAAGAGGTATAACCAAAAATATCCCCTGGATTAATCCCTTCTATCGTCTCTAATTGATGTCTTTCAAATTGATTGGAAGCCATTTCCTTTAACATCACAGAGGTTGTTTCATCTTGTGCTAGTTCCTGTGGATACAACCATTTAGCTTCTAAAATTTCTTTTTCTTGAATGGAAACCTGCTGCTGCTCATCTAGCATTCGACAATAAAAAATGGCCATATTATCACTGATGTCATCACGGATGACACCTGTTCTAAATCCAATTAAGCCTGAGACTCTACAATCGATGCCTGTTTCTTCTTTGATTTCACGAATGACCGCCTCATCTACCGTTTCTCCTGCATTAACAAAACCTGCTGGCAATGACCAACGTCCTTTCAATCCGCTATAAGCCTTTTTCACAACTAACCATTGTCCAAGCTCATTCACCGTAACTCCTGATACACCCAACCATATTTTCCCTCGATCTTTTCTCATAACCTTCACCTCTATCTACCTATTATACCTGCTCACTTTCTATGGAATGAAGCATTTATTCTGAATTTTACAGTTAATCCACAGTGAAAATGCTTCTTTCATTCAACCTCAATGAAAGAAGCTATTATACATTGCCTTGAATTTCACTAAATAAGGTCATAAAAATTTGTTGGAAGTGTCAGATGATTTTTAACATAGTTACTTACAAACGGGAAAATAAAAAGAAAGAAAAAAGCTCCTTTCATTCATCATGTTTTGCAACATCATCAATCAAAGAAGCCTATTATTGTTAGCCCATTATTCGAATGGATTTATTTACTTTTACTCACAAACCTCAGGTGTACCTTCACGCTTTGCTGTTCTGAAAGACGTACCGCAGCCACATGATGCAATGGCATTTGGATTATCGATTGTGAAGCCACCGCCCATTAGCGATTGTTTATAGTCAATTTTTGTTCCCATCAAAATCGGCGCATCTTCACGGGAAACAAGAATTGTTAAACCATGCTGAACATCTTCAAAATCATCATCTTTTTTCTCTTTATCAAAATGCATGCCATAGGATAGCCCGCTACAGCCGCCACCATTCACCACTACACGTAAAAAAGAACCTTGTTCTTCATTATGCTCCATCATTTCATTAATATGAAAGCCAGCAGCCTGTGTCACTTCTATAATTTGCTTTGTACTTGTCATCCCAATCACCTTCCTTCTTACGTATTATCATAACAATTTTGACCATTGTATGACAAACATTCAGCTTCAAGTCGATTATAAGTTATAATTCTCATATTTTTCACATTAATAGTATTTTTTATTCATGTTAATAAAAACATCATTGGTATAATAGTTACAATGAATTCTTGGCAGGGGGTAATATATATGGAGATTTCACCATATTATGAGAAAAAAATTCAATGTTTAAATTGCAAAAAAGAATTTCCAACATTAAAAGTGCGTTCAAAATTTATTAAAGTAGATCATACGGAAACAGATTTTCAACCTATTTATGCAGATGAAGTGAATGCTCTCTATTATAATGTTTTTGTATGTGAACATTGTGGCTTTTCCTTTACAGAAGACTTTACAAAATATTTTGCACCGGGTATCCAAGATGATATACGTACACAAATTACAGAAAAATGGGTGCATCATGATTTCAAGGGTGAACGTACCGTATTTCAAGCGATTCAAGCCTATAAGTTAGCGTTTCTTTGTGGCACGATTAAAAAAGAAAAAAATGTAGCGATTGCTGGACTAACTCTACGTCTTGCATGGCTTTATCGTTCCTTAAACAATAGTGGACAAGAAGAGCGCTTTATGAAATTAGCACGTGATTATTATATGGAATCTTATTCTACCGAGGACTACAGCTCTACACAAATGTCAGCTGTCCGAATTATGTATATGATTGCTGAATTATCTAGACGTATTGGAGATATTGAAAATGCGACACGCTTCTTTTCTAGAGTCATTGAAAAACAAAGTGTCGGTGGTGAGGCAAAAATTATAGATATGGCGAAAGAACAGTGGGCCATTATTCGTGAAGAAAAAGAACATGCGCGTCATAAATAGGTAAATAAAAAAGTTCTAGCTTGCAAACAGCTAGAACTTTTTAAAAAGGCTTAGAATACTTGCTCTACTTCGACGATACCTGGTACTTCTTCTAATAATGCTCGTTCAATACCAGCTTTTAATGTAATCGTAGAACTTGGGCAACTGCCACAAGCACCTAATAAACGTAATTTCACAACGCCATCCTCAACATCTACTAATTCACAGTCTCCACCGTCACGTAGTAAGAATGGACGTAATTTATCTAATACCTCTTGAACTTGGTCGTTAATTGTTGCTTCTGCCATTTATCTCGACTCCTTTCCTTATAATGATTATAATGTTAGCAACAGAAAAAATCCAATATTGAATCACAAGGAGAGAAAATACTATGCCATCAACAAAACCTATGATTGAAATTTATGGAACAGCTGTCATCTGTGCTAGTTGTGTCAATGCCCCATCTTCCAAGGATACATATGAGTGGCTACAAGCAGCCATCAATCGCAAATATCCAGATCAAGCATATGATATTCGCTATATCGATATTGAAGGTCCAATTGAGAATGAACGCGACCAAGAGTATGCGTCACGTATTCAAGACGATGAATTTTTCTACCCCCTTGTCCTCATTAACAATGAGGTAGTTGGAGAGGGCTATGTCCAACTAAAGCCTGTATTTACGGCCCTTGAAAATTTAGGGTTTGTCCCAGACGAAATGGTTTAATAAAAATAAAGGGATTATTTCAAAATGATTTTTGAAACAATCCCTTTCAGCTAATTAATCATTTTGACGTTTGTAATACCATAATAATCCTGATTTCATTAAGCGAGCGATACGCCCAGTTACTGTTGTATCAGCTAAGTATACAAAGCCTTGTTTTTTACCAAGAGCTCCCATAAAGCCTTTTAATTTAATATCTGGCATCTTCTCTGGTAAATGTTCACCTTTCCAACGCATACGAAGTACTTTCACAATTTGCTCCGCTTGTTCCTCTGCTAATTGTGCTGTTGGGGCTAAATCTGATGAAGCACAATCTCCTACAACATAGACATGTTCATCATCGAGTAAATTAAAATACTGTGTGACAAGTGGACGGTCATGTTTATCTTTCTCAACATCCATATCACGCACAATTTTGACTGGCTGGACACCTGCAGTCCAAACCACTGCATCGAGTAAAATTTCATCATCATGATTAAAAATTTTACCTGGCTCTACTCTTGTAATATTTGAATTGGCAACCACATCAACATTATGCTTAACAAACCAATCCTTTACATACTTACTTAGTTTTTCTGGAAAATCTTTCAATATACGTTGACCACGGTCAAATAGCTTGATTTTTAAATCTGAGCGACTTTCACGTAGCTCACTTGCAAGCTCAATTCCACTTAGGCCAGCCCCTATAATTCCAACTGTAGACCCAGCTGGTAACCCACAAAGTGCTTGGAATGTTGCACGTGATTTACCCATTGTTTGAATGCTGTACGTATACTCTTCCGCACCTGGTACACCATGATATTTATCTTCACAGCCAAGCCCAATGACTAAATCATCATATTCTATACGTTGTCCGTCTTCAAGAATGACTACTTTTTCCGCACGATTAATTTCAACGACTTCTCCATATACGGCTGTTAAACGTTCATGCTCTGGGAAGCTTACACGAATTTCTTTATCTGTTGCTGTCCCTGCCGCCAATGCATAAAACTCTGTTTTTAAACTATGGAAAGGGGCTCTATCTACTATAACTACCTCTCTGTCTAATGGTAGGCTGTTTAATAGACGAAGCATGACACGCATATTGCCGTAGCCGCCACCTAAAAGTACTAATTTTCCCATAATAGTCTCCTTTTATATCTCTTTTAATAATTGTTCACAAAGTATCCACAAACGAGTATAACCGATTGTGAGAAGTTTCACAATATCAGAATGAAATTTTGTGAAAGATTTCACAAAATAAACGAGAACCTGTTCATTTCTATTGATTTTTAAGCCATTAATAACAAATTCCCTTTATCTTTTATTAAAAAACGTTTCTTTTCTCTTAAACATAAATAATTGACGAAAATCGTAAAACCGAGTAGCATTACTTTGGTGAGGTGACATGGATGAATCCAATGGTTGAATTTTGTATAAGTAATTTAGCAAATGGCTCTCAAGCAACTTATGAAGTACTCGAACGCGATCCAAACATCGACGTTTTGGAATATGGCTGCCTCAGTTATTGTACAAAGTGCTCAGAATCCTTTTATGCAATAGTAAACGGTGAATTAGTAGAAGCAGATTCTCCTGATGAATTAACGAAAGCCATTTATCAATTTATTGAAGAAAATCCTTTATGGTAGTTTTCTAAAATACCTATATGAATAAATTTGAACAAATAAAAAGGATGTTATGCTGAAAATTAGCATAAACATCCTTTTATTACTTTAGTACGTCCACTACATATGTAGGTTGGCATTCTTTTTCGAGGACAGTCTTTGTAGGCGTCACCCCAGTATTCACATGAATGGTGTCACAGCCAAATCGAATGCCACACATAATGTCCGTATCATAATTATCACCGATCATTACCATGTCTTCTTTCGCAATTCCATGTTCGGTCGCAATTACTTCCAGCATGGCTGGCGATGGCTTACCAATATAGATTGGTTCAACATCTGCAACTTCTCCTACCAAGCGTGCAAAAGAACCATTGCCTGGTAAGAACCCGTATTCTGTTGGGAATTTAATATCTTGATTCGTGGCAATAAAGGTCGCTCCTTGCTGAACAAAAACCGTGGCCCTAGCAAGTGCCATATAATCAAGCGTACGATCAATCCCCATAACAAATACATCGGGCTCATCCTCAACAGGCACAATATTTTCATTGAGTAGTGCCTGACGAATACCATCTGTACCCATCATCGCTACTTTTTTGCTTGGAAAATGTAGGGCCACATACTTTGCTGTGACCAATGCACTTGAATAAATATGCTCTAATGGCGCGTTCACGCCAATAGACAGTAAAGCTTCTTGCAGTTGTTCTCGCGTCTTCGAAGAATTATTCGTTACATAGAATGGCTCAATTCCTGCTTGCTGTAAACGATGAATAAAAGCTACCGCAGAAGGAATACCTTCCTTCCCACGGTAGACAGTACCATCTAAATCAAAGCAATAGGCCTTATATTGTTTCATTGATGATCCTCTGGCAAAAATGCTGAAACAGGTCCTAATTCATTTGTTAAATAATTATGAACTGCTGGCGAGAACTGCTTTAAAGCCATTAGATTGGCTGTTAGTACATGGATAACCTCTTGGATATCTACCTCTATAAACTCACGCACTAGCATTTTACGTAAGCCAACAACTGCTTTGTATGGTGCTTCCAAATCAGCAGCTACAACTTTTTCATCGACTAAAATATCAATAATATCCTCGTAGCTTCCTGGATCGCGCATAATGAAACCGTCAATCATTAAATTTCCTACATCCATCATTGACTCCATAATGTTGTGTCCAATTCGCTCGATAGCTAATTTCTTTATATCATTCTGAAGCCAGTTATCCTCTGTCTCCAAAATAGTTAATAGCCCATCTAAGTACTGTAAATTTTTTGTGATTTTATTACGATCTACAAAATACACAAGGAAAGCCCCCATTCAAATCTTTAAAAGTTGATAGTCTTTTCTCTTCTATAGTACCATAACTATAGGATTGGAAGGAGATTAAAAGATGGAACGTTTTTTTTTATATGATGATGTAGAAGATACGAAAACAAGATTTGTTAGTTTTGCTGGACAAAAGCTACGTTATGATTTAGCAATATTACAATCTGGCCGCTTCTTTGGAAAAGTGCTTGTCATGGATATCCAGTTCGGTCGCTTTGCTATTATTGGTCCTGATGATGTAGAAGAGCCTGGGTACTTAGAACATGTGTACAATCGCACAGAGGAAGAAACAATCGAATTACGGGAATACTTGCGTGAATTATTGAACTAACACCCATTTTATTGGGTGTTTTTTTATATAACATAAAAAAATTTCGCTAGCCATGGGCGATTGCGAAATCTTTTTACGTATTGTTATTTATTTAAAGTGGATGGATTATCTTTATTATGGGGCTTGTCTTTATTTTCATTATCATTTTGCTTTTTCGCTTGCTGATTTTGACCAATCACAGCTAAATCGTCTACACTAATATCAAAACCATACCCATATTCCTCTCGATCTAATGGCTTTTTATTGCGTTTTTCTTTTGCCAACATCATCACCTCCATTCATAAATTATCCCTTTTTTAATGATTTATACGCCCTTTTTCTCAATACGTTTAAGCTGTGACATCCTTAATAATCCACTGGGCAGCGCTTATTAAATCTGGAAAGACAGCATCTGCTAAGGGATCTTGTTCCCCTAGGAAAACACCCTTTGTTCCTGCCCGTTTTCCTGCCATAATATCCGTATCTGTATCGCCTACCATATAGGATTTTGATAAATCAATGTTATATTTCTTTCCTAAATCCACAATTAATTTGCTATTGGGCTTGCGGCAGGCACAACCTGACTTAGGTTTGTGCGGACAATAAACGACTTCATGGATCACTGCCCCTTTTTTCTTTAGCTCCTTCACCATATGTTCATGTATTTTCTGTAAGCCACTTTCCTTCATAAAGCCTAAACCAACCCCACCTTGATTTGTCACGACAAACACATAATCAAAATGCTTATTTAGCTTTCTGATTGCCTCAGGCACTTGCGGTAAAAAGTACAAATCCTTAGGCTTATTCACAAACTTCACACGATTGGTCAGTACTTCATTGATAACACCATCACGATCTAAAAATACGGCTCTTTTCATTTGCAACACACCTTCGATAAGCTGTTTTGTGCTTTAGTTTTCCCCAATTACACAAAAGCTAATAATCATGAAAAAAAAACCTGATGCCTATCACATCAGGTTTTTGTATAAGAGTTTATTCTGCTAAAGGTTCATGGTCTGTTGGCTTTGTTACTTCACTCATATCCACTACTTCTTGCTGTTTCATAACTTTCCCCAATTTACGTAATACGAAATAAGCACAGCCAAAATTACAGTATTCGTATAGATAATCTTGAAGCGTACTTATTTTTGTATCAAAAGTGGATTTTTGATTTTTATCATCAAAAAACCCCTTTAAACGTAACTGGTTATAGCCCCAATCACCTACAATATAATCGTATCTGGCTAAGATATCTGAGTATCTTTCCTGAAAAACTTCCTCCTGAAAGGCCTCGCGATAATCTTCTATTAGTTCATATTCTAATCCTTCAACTATGATCAAAGTGACACCACCCTTTTCGTTCAGCCTTGACGTTTACACTTCCGCTTGTAATTGACGTTCTTTCGTTGCAGCATTTACTTGTTCGTCTGCATGATAACTACTACGTACAAGTGGGCCAGCCTCACAATGCTTAAAGCCTTTCTCCATGGCAATCTTACGCAGTTTACCAAATTCTATTGGTGAATAGTATTTTTTAACTGGTAAATGCTTTTTCGTTGGCTGTAAATATTGACCGATCGTCATAATATCTACATTATTTGCACGTAAATCGTCCATGACTTCTAAAATTTCTTCATGTGTTTCGCCTAATCCAATCATTAGTGATGATTTCGTTGGAATTTCAGGCTGCATCTCTTTAGCTAAACGCAGGAACTCTAAAGAGCGTTCGTATTTTGCACGAGCGCGCACTCTTGGTGTTAAACGGCGTACTGTTTCAATATTATGATTTAAAATATCTGGTTTTGCATCCATTAACATTTGAAGGTTCTCCTTCATCCCGCCTAAATCTGATGGCAATACCTCAACAGATGTGAAAGGACTTTTACGACGAATTGCACGTACTGTTTCTGCTAAAACTTGCGCTCCGCCATCCTTTAAATCGTCACGTGCGACCATTGTAATAACAACGTGCTTTAAATTCATAATGGCTACTGAATCTGCAACGCGCTCTGGTTCTGCCAAATCTAGTTCATTTGGTAAACCTGTTTTCACTGCACAGAAACGACAAGCACGTGTACAAACGGAACCAAGAATCATCATGGTAGCAGTACGTCTCTCTCCCCAGCATTCATGGATGTTTGGACAACGAGCTTCTTCACATACTGTATGCAGATTTTTCTCACGCATCAGCTTTTTAAGCCCTTTATATTCATCATTCGTGTTTAGTTTTATTTTTAGCCAATCTGGTTTTCTTACATGTTCTTCTTTACTTGTAGGTTTACAAGATGTCATACGAATATCGCCCCTATCAAAAATATACATTTTTTAATATTAACTATCTTCACTGTTGTCAATGTAACATATTAAAGGCACTCCAACAACTATCACAACAAACATTTCTATTTATAAGGGACAGGTATTTCTATGGACGGTTGTGGCGCGTCACTACTATTGGTATAAATGTTTGGAACAGGTCCCCTTGTTAGGCCCATCGCTACAGGTATATCCTGTGCAACGGTAGAAGATTTACTAGCGAAAGGAACAATAATCTGAACATTTACCTCTAAATGAATACCTACCTCCACATAAGCACTATTGATTCCAAATTCTTGAATAGAGGATGTCACATTACTATGAACATTCCCAATCACATGGAAGCGAATCGGGATCTTTGGCCCCAAATTTCCAAGCAAGGGAATATTGGCTGCTTGACCAAGCGGTACAAAAAAGACAATGCCATCACCATCTTGGATCCTGTTAATATCATATTCAACATTATCTAATTCAGGTAAATGCGATAGCTCTCCCTGTTCAGCTTGCTCCAAATACATTTTAACAAGCTCTAATGTCTCTGCTCGAACACGATTAATGATTTCTGTATTAAACTTAGTCGTCATCATTTCAGACGTACCTGGAGGAATATCTTCAATGATATCATTTACATCTAATACATTAGAGGTACGTGAATTAATGGCTTTACTCACAACATATGAGGCAATCTTCGTAGTTTGCACTTCCGCATATTGCAAATAGGTTGGCATGAGCCGTTCATTTAAATAATAAATAAATAATATAAGGCAAACAACCATACTAACAATTAAAATCGTTAATTTATTAAGACGCATTCCCCTTCTACCATATGAGCGTAATTTCATTCTTTTTCGAGGGAAAAACAAAAAAATCTCCTCCTGTTCCATAACGTATGAACAGGAGGAGTAATTTATTCTACTTTTGCGGGAACCACATAATCCGTCTCAACATTTTCAATTGTTACATCAGGATAATCCACTAAATTAACTTCATATGTAGCTGCCAGCAATTGATCTTGTTCTTCAAAAATACGAATCCATGGTAATGCCGCATCCAACGTGTTTTGTCTAGATACAATCCCACGGCGTCCATCTGATAATTTTAAAATAACACCATTTGGATAATGAACGACAGCTCTTTTTAAAGCTTTTACAATTCGAGCATCATAAAGAGTGCCCGAGCCAGCTTCAACAATAGCTAGTCCTTGTGAAGGGAGCATCTTCTCCCGGTATACACGATTCGTTGTCACCGCATCAAAAACATCTGCAACACCAATTATCTTGGCAAATGGATGAATTTCAAAGTCAACAAGTCCTCTTGGATAGCCACTTCCATCAATACGTTCATGGTGTTGGAAAGCACAGTGCGCCACAAGCAGAGAGATTGAATGTAAATTCCGTAATAAATCAAAACCATAACGAGCATGCATCTTCATCATTTCAAACTCATCATTCGTTAAACGTCCTGGCTTTGTTAAAATATCTTTCGGTACCATTAGTTTACCGACATCGTGTAATAATGCACCTATCCCGATCAAACGTAAATCCTCAGCAGAGTAGCCAAGTTCTTTGGCAATGGCAATAGAATACAATGTCACTTGGAAAGAGTGTTGATATAAATATTCATCAAATAAATAAGCATCTGTTAAAATGGTTAGAATTTCATTATTTCCAGTAACTGCAGAAAGTAATTCATCTACGATCGAAACAATTGTCTTTGATTGCTGATCTAATATATAAGAAGCATTTACTGGATTCAAACCATCAATGGACTGGAACGAATCCTTTATAGTTTTGATGACTTTATTTCGCATAGCAGGTGGAACGGTCTCTTCTACTTCTATTCCCTCAGAAATCTCATCGTCAATATATAAATAATGTGTATTTAACTGTTGAAGTCTTTGAATAATACGGTCATTAATGACAACATCTTTCTTTAAAAGCGGATGACCTGCCTCATTCCAAATGGTTCTTCCTAATACCATTCCTTCTTTTAATACATCGATTGAAATTAATCGCATGACTTCTTCCCCATTCCATTCTTTAAACTCTCTCTATTGTTTAAAGAATCTTTGACCATAATCTATCATAATGTTTCGTAAAAATTCAGGTAAAATATATTGTTTTTTTGCATATTTAAAACTTGGATAAAAATAACCAAATGTAAACAGATCCAATGTGACCAGTTTATAAATGTGATTTTGATCTGCTAGCTTACCATTAATTAATAATTGCCGATTTTCATTCATGGAAAATCCATATGTCAATATTTTTCCAAAAATGACGCCTCTAAACCCTAGTCCTTTTAGTTCGATATAGGGCCATTCTTCATTTTTGGATTGCATATAAATTTCTTTCATTTCAGCGACGGATAATTCAATTGTACATAAATTAATTGGATGTGGAAAAATTCGGTGCAAATCTAAGGCAGTCACTATTCCCTTAGGAAGACCATCTAAAAATATCCCTGCATTGAATAATGCACAGTCCGCTCCGCTTTTTTCCAAAATTGCATGTGCAAATAAATCAGATAGCTGTGAATAATGGAACCATTCCTTGTTGTAGGCTTTCTTTGTTGTAAAAACTGGAGTATCCAATATTCTGTTACCTTCATCCTCCAAAAACTGTACCACTTTCTGTTCATTTTTAACAATTGGCAAATCCTTATTATGAATTAAAGTATCCTTTTTTTCAACAATTTTCCTCAATTTTTTATCATATTCTATGATAAGATGTCCAGTATATTGGCCAAACTTACCTCCACCTGTCAGTAAAACCCCATTAATCACTTTGCCCTCTGGTAGGACATGATGGGTATGAGAGCCGAATATAACATCAATTTCTGGACACTCATCCGCTAAGAGCTCATCCTCTGTAATGCCTAAATGGGATAAGCATACAACAATGTCTACTTCTTCACGTAGTTGATGCGCTAAACGTAGCAGTGTACTTCTAGCGTCGTCCATATGCCAATTTAATTCTTCATAATATACTTCAAACATGGCCGTGGCTGCAATGACGCCAATCTTCGTACCCATTGCTGTTGTTAAGATTACATAAGGCTTCATCCATGCTGGCTTCTTCCCGTGGGAGGCATATACATTTGCAACCACAACATCAAAATTAGCATTGTCATATAAGTGGAAGAGCTCTTCATGGGATAATGTAATACCTTCATTGTTGCCGATTGTCACCACATCGTAACCCGCCTCATTTAGCAATCGCACATTACCTTTCCCAACTGTTGCTTCTGTATAAATGTTGGAACGATCTAAATGATCTCCAACATCAAACAAATAGCTTGTTTCCCCGATATTCCCTAATTTATTGCGCATTTCTTTCACATAGCTTTGCATTCGTGGCCAATACTTAAAATGACTATGCAAATCATTTGTGTGAAAAATATGGATCTTTTCAAGCATTAAAGCCACCTCACTTCAAATTAAGCTAATATGCCTTCTATAATAGATCGAATTCCTAGTAATAATAGAATAATCCTTAAAGCTAGTACAAGTGTATCGGATTTAATCCTCTTATTTAACGCAGCACCCAGCTTTGCTCCAACATAAGCACCAGGAATAACTGGAATAGTATAAAGCCAGGGTACATGACCGAAATAAACATGGCTTGCAGAATTAACAATGGACGTTAAAAATACCATAAACATCGATGTTGCCACCGCGACATGTGGGGGGAATAAGAATAAAATAATCATTACTGGCACGATCATGGAGCCGCCACCTATTCCAAATAAACCAGAAGCAAAGCCAATACCAAATGTTAATGTAATAGCAAACCAAATGGGATAGCCATATACATAGGTTTTTCCCTCAGAGTCAGTAAACTCTTGCTGCATACCATTTTTTACAAACCATTTTACAGGCTTCAGTTTGTCTCTCACAAGCAAAATAATCGATAAAATAATAAGTAAAATACCGAAATATAAATTAAAGGATGGTAAATCTAATCCTTTATTGACCCATGCGCCAAGGATTGTTCCTGGAATACTTCCAATAAAGAATATAAAACCACTTTTATAATCCACCGTTTTAGATTTCATATAGCTTAGCGTGGAGGCAAGTCCCGTGAAAATCATCATCACCACTGATAAACCGACTACTTTTTGTGGTGTAATATCTGGGATCATTCCTAAATTTAAGCCGATGTATAATGTTGCTGGTACTAATACTACACCACCACCTAGCCCAACTAATGAGCCAATTAGACCAGCAAGCAAGGCAATGATGACTAATAAAATAAACTCCATTATAGTTCCCCTTCAAACATGTTTAATTGTTTAGGTGCCAACCCGACATCGTTAATATTCAACATACCTTGTAGCTCCTTTGCGTTTTTCGCTGCATGATTACCAGAATTATTATTAAATAAAACGAAGAGTTCATTGACCTCTGGTTCAAGCTTTTTCATGCTATCCCCAAGTTGCTGTAATTCTTCTTTATTATAATCATATAAGAAGCGAACTTTACGCCAATTTTCTGCATTTCCTGTGTTCCGCCATCCATGTATATTGCGACCATGGAGACGAATCAACGCTTTATTTGCAGTCACTACAGGGTAGAAAGGAACAGATCCTACACCAGCCTGTGGTTCATCACAAATCGTATGGATAAATTGATGTTCTCGTAAGAAATCTATCGTCTGCTTGACAACATTTTCTGCATACCATGTTTGATTTCGAAATTCAATCGCTACTTCAAAATCCTTTAGCTGCTGTCGGATATACAATAAATATTGCACATTTTTTCCTTGGCAATCAAACCATGGTGGAAATTGTACTAATACCATGGCTAGCTTTCCGTAACGTTTAAATTCATTGGCACATTCAATAAATGCATTGAACATATCATTTTTTGATTCAAAGGGAATCTCTCCACGTAAATGACCCGTCATGCCTTGGTAAGCTTTCACAACAAAACGGAAGTTTTCAGGTGTATCCTCACACCATTTCCGAACATGCTCTTTGGCTGGTATGGCATAAAAAGAAGTATCTACTTCAACCGTTAAAAAATGACCTGTGTAATCAAATAATTTATCCTTTGAAGTAGTCACTCCACTATAAAGTGAAGGGTGATCGCCCCAACCAGTTAATCCTACTACAATCATGTGACATCCTCCTCTATGTACATAATCATAGCACACAGTATGTCACTACAAATAAACATCATGTAAAAAATATACCTTCTTTTATCACTTAATTATGCCAAAGAAAAAGCATGAGTCCATATTCCATTGAACTCATGCTACTATAACAGGCGACGTTTATTTCACAAGATTTTGCCGAATAGCCTCTAAAAACTTAATTCGGCTATATGCAGGGCCACCTTCCATTAGTGGATCTAGTACATTAACAAATACTCGGTCATTTTTAAATGCAGTAATATTTTGGGTGATTGGATTCTCTTTAAAGTCTTCTAAAGCATTCGGCGCGTCCGCATTTTCATCTGTTGAAAACTGCACAAATAAATAATCAGGATTCATATCTGCAAGTTGCTCCACAGAAATGGCTTCTTGAGATTTAGCTTTAGCAACTTCATTAGGTACTGCTAAACCAAGCTCGCCATAAAGAACTGCATTTAAAAATACTTCTTTTGGATAAACATACGCTTGTCCCCCACGAATACGAATAGCCGCTACTTTTTGATCTTGTAGTTTTTCAGTTAGCGTGGACTTAGCAGCTTCAATATCAGCTTTATATGTAGATAAGATCTTCTCAGCATCTGCTTGCTTACCAGTTAGTTCTGCTAGTAAATTCAAATTAAATTCCCAGTTCGTCGAAATATGTGAAACTAAAATTGTAGGTGCAATTTTCTCTAATTTACTTTGTACCTCTTCTGGGAACTTTGTGGACCCTAAAATGACATCTGGATTTAATTCTAATATTTTTTCAAAGTTTGGTTTAATCTTCTCACCAATAGATTCTGCTTTGTCTGTTACAGAAGCATAGAGCTCAGGGAACTTGCCACCAATAGCAATAGCTCCAACTGGGTGAACATCCAGCACCACCATATCCTCCATTGCTTCCATAGCTCCTGTTACAACAATTCTTTCCACTTTTTCTGGCACTTCATAGCTTTCACCAAGATATTCAATCGTTCTTGTGCCATTTTCATTTGTTGATTCTTCTTTTGTCTGTGTCACTTCTTCTTCTTTTGGTGTATCAGTGGAAGATTCCTCTTCTACTGCCTTCTTCTCTCCACATGCGGCGAGAATGAGCATAAATAATGCTATGAAACTAATAAAAAAAAACTTCTTTTTCATTTACCTATTCTCCTTTGAATGATGATTGTTATGAGGATAAACTATCTCATCTTGCTTATTGAAGTACTGCACATCTTCTAGATTTACCATCCCCCTTTTCAATTGATATTGATTCTCATTATCATTTTAGTATGTAATCTTAAATAAATCCAGTACTATTTCGATATATTATAATTATCCACTTTCTTTCACGACGTAAAAACACAAAAAACCCCTAGTCACAATTTATGTTATGACTAGGGGTGGCTAATAAATTAACCGATAGAACCTTCCATCTCGAATTTAATCAGACGGTTCATTTCTACTGCGTATTCCATTGGTAGTTCTTTTGTGAATGGCTCGATGAAGCCCATTACGATCATTTCTGTTGCTTCTTCTTCGGAAATTCCGCGAGACATTAAATAGAATAATTGTTCTTCAGATACTTTTGAAACTTTTGCTTCGTGCTCTAAAGATACATTATCATTAAAGATCTCGTTATAAGGAATTGTATCAGAAGTCGATTGATTATCCATAATCAGCGTATCACATTCGATGTTAGCACGTGCACCACTTGCTTTAGGACCGAAACGAACTTGTCCCATATACGTTACCTTACCACCTTGTTTAGCAATCGATTTAGAAACGATTGTTGAAGATGTGTTTGGTGCCATATGGATCATTTTAGCGCCAGCATGTTGGTGTTGTCCTTTACCTGCTAATGCAATCGATAATGTCATACCACGAGCACCTTCACCTTTTAGGATACATGCTGGGTATTTCATTGTTAATTTAGAACCGATGTTACCATCAATCCATTCCATTGTACCGTTTTCTTCTACAACTGTACGTTTCGTTACAAGATTGTAAACATTGTTCGCCCAGTTTTGAATTGTTGTATAACGGCAATAGGCATCTTTACGAACAACAATTTCTACAACTGCTGAGTGTAAAGAGTTTGTTGTGTAAACAGGAGCTGTACAACCTTCAACATAGTGTACGTGAGCGCCTTCATCTACAATAATAAGTGTACGTTCGAATTGACCCATATTTTCTGAGTTAATACGGAAGTAAGCTTGTAACGGTGTTTCTACTTTAACACCTGGTGGCACATAAATAAACGATCCACCTGACCATACTGCTGAGTTTAAAGCAGCAAATTTATTGTCTGTGTAAGGAATCACTTTGCCCCAATATTGTTTGAAAATATCTTCGTTTTCACGTAGAGCAGAGTCAGTATCTTTGAACACAATACCAAGATCTTCAAGGTCTTTTTTCATGTTGTGATAAACTACCTCAGACTCATATTGTGCAGATACACCTGCAAGATATTTTTGTTCAGCTTCTGGGATACCTAATTTATCAAAAGTTGCTTTGATTTCATCAGGTACTTCATCCCATGATTTTTGAGTAGCTTCTGATGGTTTTACATAGTACGTAATTTCATCAAAATCTAAATCTCCAAGATCGCCACCCCATTGTGGCATCGGTTTTGTATAAAATGTTTCAAGAGCTTTTAAACGGTATTCTAGCATCCATTCTGGCTCTTGTTTCATATTTGAAATTTCACGGACGATTTCTTCAGTTAAACCGCGTTTTGAACGGAAAATTGATACGTCCTTGTCATGGAAACCGTATTTGTAATCGCCGATATCAGGCATTTTTTTAGCCATCGTTTCTCCTCCGTTCATTGAGATGTATTTTTCTAGGTAATCATCCCTTGCTTTGAGTGAAGGCATAGTAGCTTTCACTCAAGAACAAGGAAGTAAGATTTATTTCACACCTTTTTCCATTGCTTTCCAAGCCAATGTTGCACACTTAATTCGTGCTGGGAATTGTGAAACACCTTGCAGTGCCTCAACATCCTCAAGGTCATATTTATCGCTGTACTCCTCACCCATCATCATTTTAGAAAAAATATCAGAAAGCTCAATAGCTTCCTCTACTTTTTTTCCTTTGATGAGCTGTGTCATCATTGATGCAGAGGACATAGAAATAGAACAGCCTTCACCATCAAATTTTGCATCCTCTACAACACCGTTTGTCACTTTCAATGTTAAGTGAATACGGTCGCCACAAGTCGGATTATTCATATCGATCGTTACAGCATTCTCATCTAAAGATCCTTTATTACGAGGATTCTTATAGTGATCCATAATGACTGAACGATATAGTTGATCTAAATTATTAAAAGACATCGCCAAAATACTCCTTCGCAGAACGTAACCCTGCAACTAAACGGTCAATATCCTCCTCTGTATTGTACAGATAGAAGCTTGCTCGTGCTGTCGCTACTTGCTGAAGACATTTCATTAGTGGCTGTGCACAATGATGTCCTGCACGAACAGCAATACCATTCATGTCAAGCACCGTTGCCACATCATGTGGATGTACATCATCTAGATTAAATGTTACTAATCCACAACGCTTCATAGGGTCACGTGGGCCAAAAATTTTCAAACCGTCAATTGTTTCTAGTTGATCCATTGCGTAGCCTGCAAGCTTATGCTCATGCTCTAGAATGTTATCTAACCCGATATCAGTTAAGAAATCAATAGCGGCTCCTAAACCTATTGCACCTGCAATAATAGGCGTTCCACCTTCAAATTTCCACGGTAATTCCTTCCACGTTGACTCATAAAGCCCAACAAAATCAATCATTTCGCCACCAAACTCAATTGGCTCCATCTTTTCAAGGTGTTCCTTTTTACCATATAGTACACCTATTCCAGTTGGTCCGCACATTTTATGCCCTGAGAAACCTAAGAAATCTACATCCAAATCTTGCACATCAATTTTCATATGTGGCGCAGCTTGTGCACCATCGGCTACCATGACAGCACCATTAGCATGTGCAATTTGAGCAATTTCTTTAATTGGATTTATTGTTCCAAGTACGTTTGATGCCATAGACACCGAAACAATTTTTGTTTTAGGTGTGACTGTCGCACGTACTTTCTCTAGGCTAAGAGTGCCGTCTGCTTCAAGCTCAATGTATTTTAAAGTTGCATTTTTTTCTTTGGCTAATTGTTGCCAAGGAATAATATTGGAATGATGCTCCATATGAGTAATGACAATTTCATCACCCTCAACAACATTTGCACGACCATAACTTGTCGCAACTGTATTTAAAGCGGTTGTTGTACCACGCGTAAAAATAATTTCCTGTGTTGATTGCGCATTAATAAACTTACGAACCTTTTCACGAGCACCTTCATATTTATCTGTTGCACGGTTTCCTAGTGTATGCACGCCACGGTGAACATTGGAATTATCAAATTCATAATAAGCTTTAATCGCTTCAATCACTTGAACAGGCTTCTGAGACGTCGCTGCACTATCAAGATATACAAGTCTATGACCATTTACATCCTGATTTAAAATTGGGAAATAGCTTTTAATGTCTTTATTCATCATTAGCGAACTTTCCTTTCAATAACCTCCGTCAGTTGCTTTTGAACGCCTTCAATTGGTAATTGCGTAACAACTGGCGCAAGGAATCCATGGATAACAAGGCGCTCTGCTTCTGCTTTCGAGATACCACGGCTCATTAAATAATAAAGCTGTAATGGATCTACTCGACCAACAGATGCTGCGTGTCCTGCTGTTACATCATCTTCGTCAATTAATAAAATTGGGTTTGCATCCCCACGAGCTTTTTCTGACAGCATTAATACACGTGATTCTTGTTGTGCATCGGCTTTTGTCGCACCATGCTCGATATAGCCAATACCGTTAAAGATTGACTGAGCTGCATCTTTCATTACACCATGCTTTAAGATATGCCCGTTTGAGTTTTTACCCCAGTGACGAACCTCAGTAGTGAAGTTAAGTTTTTGTTCTCCACGACCAACTACGACTGTTTTTGTATCTGCATGAGAACCGTCACCAATCAAATGCGTAATGTTTTCAGAGATTGTATCAGAATCATTCATTAGACCAAGAGCCCAGTCAACTTTTGCGTCACGCGCTAAACGTGCACGACGATTAACATACGTCGTAAATCCTTTTGCAAGGACATCTACTGCACCATATGTCACCTGTGCATTATCTTGAACAACGACTTCCGCAATAATATTCGCTTGCCCTTTTGCCTCTTCAACTGTTGAAACATAAGTTTCCACATATGTTACTGCTGAATTCGCTTCTGCTACTACTAAAACATGGTTATATAATGAAGCTTCCGCATTGTCATTAAGGAAAACAACTTGAAGTGGTTGCTCAATGATCACGTTTTTTGGTACGTATACAAACACCCCACCATTAACAAGTGCTGTATGAAGTGCTGTTAACTTATGCTCATCTACTTTAACAGCTTCTGTCATAAAGTATTTTTGTACAAGTTCGCCATGTTCACGAACTGCTGTGAAAATATCAGTAAAAATAACACCTTTATCAGCAAGTTCTTGTGATGCCTTAATATATGCTGGTGTATTATTACGTTGAATATATAGGTTTTCTTGTGCTTCAAGGTCAATTAAACCTTTTGCTTCTTCAGGTAGAGCATCCAATGAAGGGAATGCCTCACTATGAACTGCCAACACTGGGAAGTTCATGAAATCCCATTTTGTAATATTCGTTCTATCTGGTTTTGGCAAATCTAAACCAGCTACTTTGTCTAGTGCTGCCGCGCGAAGTTCTGTAAACCAAGTAGGTTCACCATTTGCTTCTGAGAACGAGCGCACGTCCTGTACTGTTACAGGCAAGTTAAGTTCCACTGTCATGCTAGTTCGTCCTCCTTCTTATGCTTCTTGTTCTTCTGTTTCTTCTTCGATTCCTAATTCTTTTTTAATCCAGTCATAACCTTCTGCTTCTAAGCGTTGTGAAAGCTCTGCACCACCTGATTTTACAACACGTCCTTGCATCATTACGTGTACATGGTCTGGTGTAATGTAGTTTAATAGGCGTTGATAGTGTGTAATCATTAAGCAGCCAAAGCCTTCACCGCGCATTGCGTTGATGCCTTTTGAGACAACTTTCAATGCATCGATATCAAGACCAGAGTCAATTTCATCTAAGATTGCAAATGTTGGTTTGATCATCATTAATTGAAGAATCTCATTACGTTTTTTCTCCCCGCCAGAGAAACCTTCATTTAAATAACGTTGAGCCATATCTTCGTTCATTTCAAGGAATTCCATGTTTTTATCTAATTCGCGGATAAATTTCATTAATGAAATTTCATCGCCTTCTTCACGACGCGCGTTAATTGCTGAACGTAAGAAATCAGCATTTGTAACACCAGCAATTTCAGATGGATATTGCATTGCTAGGAATAAACCAGCTTGAGCACGCTCGTCTACTTCCATTTCAAGCACATCTTCGCCATCTAACTCAACAGTACCTGAAGTTACTTCATATTTTGGATGACCCATAATAGCAGAAGCTAGTGTTGATTTACCAGTTCCGTTTGGTCCCATAATTGCGTGAATTTCGTTTGTATTAATTGTAAGATTTACGCCTTTTAAAATCTCTTTTCCGTCGATAGCAACGTGAAGATCTTTAATAACTAAAGTTGACATGAAAATACCTCCATAGTGTTCAGTGAATGGGTCAACCATTCCTTAATTATCATCATTCTAATCTTAACTGAAAATCGTTCTCTATGCAAACCATTTCAATTACTTTCCCATTCCTTAAATAAAATCTTTAAAAATAAAGACTTTGTAAGCATTTTCAGATTATTACTACTTCACCTAAACAATGAGAATAGACTTTCTTCATTTTCAATAAAATCTCCCTAATTGAGAATTGATTTCATCTAGCTACATAGTGAAAACCTCGAGAAAAGTGCTAATTGTAGCGGTTTTGTGACAAATTAGCATAAACAACATATCTATACTATAACCTATTTCAGTAAAATGGAATCAATTTAAGTTCATATTGGAAGAAAGAAATTTTGCTATAAAAATTGATGGATTGTATCCTCAAAAGAAAGTAATTTTAGGTAAATGAAAAGACAGAAACGTAGATTGTATACAACATTTCTGCCATTTCTCCATTAATTTAGACGATATGCCCATAAATATCCTTTAGATACAGTAAAAATGCATCTAACAGCTTATAATTTTTATTTTGACATAAACAGTCATTTTTCATCTTAAATAATATATAATTAAGGTATAATCAATCTTATTTTTAGATTAATAGAGGTGAAATGTTAGTGGAGTTACGTCAATTACGCTATTTTGTAGAGGTTGCTGAACGTGAGCATATTTCAGAGGCTGCTGAGCATCTTCATGTAGCCCAATCTGCCATTAGTCGGCAAATCGCAAATCTTGAGGATGAGTTAGGCACTCCGTTATTTGAACGAGTGGGACGAAATGTCAAATTAACACCAATAGGGAAGACATTTCTTGAGCATACCATTACGGCATTAAAGGCCATCGATTTTGCAGCAAAGCAAGTAGAAGAGTATCTTGATCCTGCAAAGGGCTCAATTAAAATCGGCTTTCCAACAAGTTTAGCTAGCTATGTTCTGCCAACCGTTATTTCAGCCTTTAAACGCGAATATCCTGATTTACAATTTCAACTCCGTCAAGGGTCTTATCGATTTTTGATTGATGCAGTTAAAAATCGGGAGTTGAACCTCGCCTTTTTGGGACCCCTGCCCCCGAAGGACGAATCCATTCAATCAACCATTCTGTTTACTGAAAATATTGCCGCACTCCTACCAGCCAATCATCCATTAGCTAAAAGAGAAAGCATACAGCTTGCAGAGTTGAAAAATGATTTATTCGTATTATTTCCAGATGGTTACATTTTGCATAAGGTAGCGATGGATGCTTGTAGAGCTGCAGGCTTTTTACCAAATGTCATTTCAGAGGGAGAAGATTTGGATGCACTAAAGGGCTTAGTCGCCGCTGGCATAGGTGTTAGTCTATTACCAGAAAGTTCTCTTTATGATTCAGCAGCTCGCTTTACCATTAAGGTTCCTATTGAATCTCCTACAATCCCTAGAACTGTTGGTATTATTTCACCCGTAAATCGAGAAATTGCACCATCAGAAATCATTTTCTTAGACTTTGTGAAAAACTTTTTTTCTCGCCTTTCACAATTCCAATAAAAAAATCGCCTTTTGGGCGATTTTTTTATTATTCTGTTGATTGCTCGGCAATCCATTCTATTGTTTTCTCTCCTAAGCCTCCTGCACGCCATAATACAACGTCATGATAGCTTTTCTTTTGAACGTAAGTAACCCATTTTTCTAGCGTTTCTTGATCAGCATACCAAACTTCATGGCTGACATTATTGTCATCTACATATGAAAAATAAACGGCTCCACTTGCTTGATCACGCTGCTTAGCTGCTTTTCTATCGGCTAGTAATTGTTCGGCCTCAAGCTCTGTTAAAGCGACTATTTTGCCCTGAGCTACCCAATCAAAACCTCCAGTGGCAAACGCGATAGCTAAATCTTGATTAGACTTCTTCATTTTTTTTACTAAATCATCTAGAAAAGAAAAAGTAGCTTTAGCACCTGGCCCACTGTGGTAACCATGAACATTATAGGCCATTACTGTATAGTGAGGTCCATCTGGCAATTTCACATCAAATGGAAAGCGTGGTTCGAGTACAACATGCAATGTAACATCCTTTTTGGAAAGCTCTTGGTAAAGCTCTTCTAAAAATAGGATATAGTTTTGAAGGTCATCTTTAGCCACCTTTTCATAATCAATCTCAATGCCATTTACTTGATATTGTTCCACAATCCGCAAAATGTTTCCAATATGCTTTTGCCTTGCTGAGGAATCCTGCAATAATCTATGCAAAAGCGTGCTATCCTTTTGAACAGATGGAGCATTCTCTGTTACATAATCATTGATGAGTGTTAGGATCACATGATGGGAATCATTAAATTGCTGCTTGGTCTTTTGCAACATATCTACGGCATTTTCTGTTAACAATAGTTCATCATTGCTATTAAAATATGCGCCAAAAACACGTATATCTTGTAATCCAAGTTGAGAATTTTCTACATCTTTCATGGCGGATTTATTTTGCCATTCTGGTAACCAAATAGATAATCGGAGCTTCTCCTTATCGTTAAATTCTTCTTTTGCTTTAGCTGGCTGTTCTTTACTATTACTACAAGCTGTAATAAATAGTAGCGCAATACAAATAAATAACATAATGTTCTTCACTTGACTCTAATTTCACCCCGATTTAGAAGGTCTCGATAAAGAAATCAACGACATGATTAAATAACTCAGTGGATTTATACTTAACCTTCTCGAAATTCGTATATTGGTTCGTAAAAATAGTTTGATTGTTTTTATCTGTAATCAAAATATCTTCAATTAATGTATCGTAAATATCATCTGCATACTGTTCGTGTGAAGTGTTCTTATTACTGTACAACGCACCAAATCCAATCTGTGCCCCTTGTAATTTCGGATTTATTTGAACGGTCTCGGATAATACATTATCTACATCTATTTCTATTTTATCCTTATTTATAGCAATGTTAAATACTCTTTTTTCCGTTAAGTTTCTTGGGTACTCTTCTTCATCTATACGTGACCCTTTTTGCGTATCATGATAAGTGTAAACTGTTGCTTTATTAAATGCGTATTCTTCTTCATTCCACTTAATTTCATTTAATGGAAAGCGTTCTTTTTCAACAATTCCCCCGCCTGGTAATTTTTCATTTATTACAATCTCATTATCGACTAGTACAATTCGTAAATAACTATTTGTTTTTTCATCGTAATTTACATAGAAAGCTTGTTGGCCAACCACATTCCCTTTAAACGCAAAATTCACATTATATTGATCTGGCAGTTCCTCCTTTAAAAGAATTCTGCCTTCACTTGATGGTGCTGAAGTTAAGGTAATCTCATTATTTTCATATTCTGCCGCACCATTTATCACTTTCCAGTGTTGTGCTACTTCCTGATCTCCTATCTTAAATTGTATGTTTTGCCTACTGGCCTGTCTGATCTTCATCATCACATGATTAGTTGACCAATATGGTGATACTTGTAATCTGCTTAAATTATAAATATCTGCCTCTTTATCATTGTAGGCTCCTAATTCTAGATTAAAATGCATACGAAACTTATCTTTAATTTCTTTGTTATTCACACTTTCCACGAGAGGATCCATATTGTTATAAAGTGAGTTTGCATGCATAATTGCGTAGGCTTTAGGGACTTCCCCCAACTCTTCATGATAGATATCCTGCATTAAATTGTAGTCCTTCTTAATACGAGCCTCCATCTCTTGTCGAGTTTCACTTGGTATCATATATTGATTACGAATAAAATCCATTAAATAATGATTATAGTATTCTATTGTTGTTTTATTAGGTACGTTATTTTCATCTATGACGCCTAAGGACTGTCCTTTATCATTAAAAATATTAATATAGGTTAACCTATATCCATTGGAGCCCATTTCCCAATAACCGCTTTTTTCCATCAGTTTTAAATCTTTGGGCTTTAAAAATTTATTATCGGTTGTATCCATTTTATTGGCATACGTAAACATCGTCGCCTTATAATTTAATTTTTCCATAATATTTTGAGCAAAAATACTAGAATCTGTACGTCCATCTTCAAATGATAGATACAAAGCTTTTTCTGGCAATGGTTTATCATGCTGATAGAAGTCTAAAATATCCTTTTGAGTAATGGTTTGATACCCTTGTTTTTCTAACAAAGTTAATTGTTCTTCTAAATTCTTTTTAGACACATATTTAGGTGATTCATTTCTACTGACACCAAAATAGGAAAGGGCAATAAAACCCTCTTTATTATTTAATGGAACTGTTTCAGCTCCCCTTTTCTCTGTTAGAAAAACAGCTTTAATTAAAATGACAGCTAACAATACTACTATTATTAATTGAGCGATCGAACGGATGATTTTCCGACGATTTTTTTTAGCTGGCTGAAGCTCTACACTTTTTCCGTTCATTCCTTCTCACCCTTTTTTCTAATTTTCACCATCGAAAATCGGGATTTTCGTAATTTTTGCTTTTCCATTTTCTTTTCCTTCGCTAGAACATCCTGAGGTGTTTCCCTTGTCCCCCATGTAGATTTCCAAAAAGTCACCCAAGCAACTGGCATCTGCCATAGCAAAATAAATTCATAATAAAGGACAAAGATAAAACCAAATCCCCATAGTTTACTTTTTCTAAAGAATAGATGAGCCAAACTCATAAGCATGGCCATTAATAGTAAACCTATTAAAAACGTTGTAGGAAAAATACCATACATGACTGGTACATAAATTAAGTTATAAACAACGACAATTGGTGCTGCAATAGGAACAATTAAACCAATAATGAAGAAAAGGAACATAAACGGTTCTTTTTTCCACATAAATAAAAATGCACGCAAAGATTCTCGAAGCCAAGAACGTTTCCATCTCATTTGCTGGGACAGAAAAACTTTTGTGTCAGATGGAACAATTGTCGAACAAATGGCATTGTCCTGATAGCCTGTTCGATGTGTTTTTAAAATATAGTTCGTCATACTACGGTCATCACCAAAAGTTGCTGGCTGACCAAGAAATTTTTGATTAAGCCATGCTGTTTCATTTTTTAAAATTAGCTCTTTCCGGTAACAGGCTAGTGGTCCTGATAAGCAAGTAACCGTATCAAACCATGCTTCAGCTGCTTTCATAATACGGAAGGCAATATAATAACGAACCGTCTGTAATTTAGTTAGCGCATTAGTAAATTTATTTTCAACCTCTGTTCGGCCAGCCACACCGCCCATTTTGGGATCTTGAAAAGGTTGCACTAAATTACGGATTGCATGTGGCTCTAAAAAACTATCGGAATCCACAAAAACAACTAAATCATGCTTCGCTTGATGAACACCCGCAACTAACGCTTCCCGTTTCCCACCGTTTTGTGGAAGCTTATAAAACTTTAATCGATCATTCGTCTTAAATCGTTCACCCTCTTGATGAATAAGGTTAATCATGTCGTATGCCTTTTCCTCTGTACGATCTGTTGAACAATCATCTACAACGATTACTTCTAATTTATCTACTGGGTAATATTGATTGATACAACTAGAAATCGTGCGATGAATCCACTCTTCCTCATTAAAGACTGGAATAATAATGGAGACACCTGGTTCAAACTTTGGATTGATCGGTACATTTTTATAGAAAATACCAAATAAATATCTACTTAACAGAAATGTTGCTGCAATAATACTATAAAGATATAAAAATTTATTAAACCTAAAGTAAATCACGCTTTCTGCTCTCATTAACATGACAATAATCGATACGACCAATAAAAATAAACTAGCCATAAAAATAGAAATGCCCCAACGTTTTTTTGTCATATATTCGTTTAAAGGCTGTAAAAATTCACAGGCAGCATAATAACGTAGTTCTCCATCCACTTCTTTCGTAAAATAACGGACAACCTTAGCCTTTAACTTCACTTTGGCTTCATAGCCCTCAGGCATTGCACCACCCGGTATGTTGAAATTCATTGTTAAAATTTCATTTATTAAAAATTCATGAGGTTGATTAGAGTAAACGAGGATACCCGTTACCGAAATATCCTCTGCAAAAAGTTTTTCTGCGTTCACTTGGCGTTTTGCCCTTTTAATATGAACCTCAAAATGAGTTTCGTAGCGTAAACTTAATTGTTGAAGTCGATAGATTTCATTCACATCTGTCGGATCAATTTCCTCTTTCTGATAGGAGGCGCCACGACGATTCACAAGGCTCCTTACATTTTCGGGATCGGGAATATTTGAAAGAATCCGACGGTCAGAGCGTGGTATCGTTAAGATCTCTTTTTTTGTTTTCATTGTTCATTCACATCCCTATTTGAATCTTCTTCAATCCAAGTAGACATTTTGCTAAAGCTATAACCATCTTCTAGAAGTTTTTCAATAATGAGTGGAAGTGCTTCTACCGTATTTGTTCCATCTAGGATATGCATGACAATGACCTTGCCGGGCCCAACCCTAGAAATCACCCGTTCGTAAATGTCTTGTGCTGAGTAATCTAAATTCCAATCAAAAGAAGCGATATCATACATAGCAATCGTTTTAATTCCCGCAGCAGTAATGATCTTGGCCGTTCGCTCATCCATTATTCCTTGGGCTGGTCGGAAATATAGAAGCGGGGGCTCTTGTAAAGCATAGGTTAATGCCTGATGTGCCTTCACTAAATCATCTTGTAATTCTTCGGGTGTCATTTTTGTAACATCTAAATGGTAATAGGAGTGGCTCGCTACCTCATGACCTTCCTCTACAATCATCTTCGCTAATTGTGGATTCTTCTCCACACCACTTCCTATTAGGAAAAAGGTACTTTTGATATTATATTTACGTAAAACATCCAACACTTCTTTTACTCGTTTTTCATGTGCCCAATCATCAAAAGTAATAGCTATTTCCTTTTTTGTTGTCTCTTTTCGATAATATAAATTCGGCTTGGCTTGCTCATAATTTACATTTGGACTGACAGCATCATATCCTGAAATTTCTTCCACGGACTTTGTTAAATAACGTTTATCTAATAGATCACTTAAGGTAGTAATGGTATACTCGCGTTCTTTAGCTAATTGAGCTAATAATGGTATAGCATCAATAATGGCAGGATTAATGTATGTGTTGAGATGAATAATAGAGCCCCTATCAATATATTTACTGATATAATTAATCAGCTCCTGAGCACTTTGCATTTTTCTATCAAGTGGGTTAATAGATAATCCAATAACGGCTTTCATATCAAGCGCCTTAGCTGCTAAGCGCATATTATCGGTAACATCGCCTGAACGACTACGAACAAATTTTGGTGTATAGCCTAAATGCTCTTCAAAAATTTGATTGGTTAACATGATTTCTTCATACGTTTGGTCATAATCCAAAGACGTTACATCTGGAAATGTCAATGTACCGTTTTGCACCTCATGTCCCCTTTTTAAGATATCTTTCACAAGCTCTGGCTCTTGAGCAACACGCATTCCCTCTAGAAAAAAGGTAGCCTTCATATTCGATTCATCTAGTTTCGTTAATAGCAATTTCATTGTGTCGTTATCTGCTAAGCCATTAAATGTTAACGATACTTTTGGTACCACAATATTGGCATGACTAATTAATTCACTTTTAGTACCATCAGATTTTTTGACCTCTATAGAAGAATCAACTGGATGAATCGTTTCTTGTGTCGCTGACTGACAGCCTGCTAAGAACAGCATGATGAGCAGACCACATAGTTTTAGTAGTTTCATTTCCTATGAATTCCCCCTTATAGTTTGTAATAATTTTTATTTTCGAACAAAAAATGGGTATTACGTGTATCAAAAATTAAAGAAGCTTGTTGATCAATTAAAGAGTAATCAATAGTTGAATGATTCGTTAAAATTAATACTGCATCTGCTTGTTGGATTATTGGTGCTGTTAATGCAACCGTATTGAAATGTGATTGTTCGATAGAGAATGTTTGTATATAAGGATCAATGATTGTTAATTGACATTGTTTATCTAGTAGTTGCTGAATAACATGAAGTGCTGGCGATTCACGTGAATCGTTTATATTAGGTTTATAAGTGACACCGATGACAACAATATTGGCTCTATACAGCTCTTTATTTTGAATACTTAAGTAATTACTTAGTCTCTCGACTACAAAGTTGGGCATTGAGTCATTGATTTTATCAGCTGCTTCAATTAACGTTGCAGAGATACCATGTTGTTGCCCAGCCCATAGTAGATATTTAGGATCGACTGGAATACAATGCCCTCCCACTCCTGGCCCTGGTGTAAATGGCATAAAACCATACGGCTTTGTAGAAGCTGCATCAATAACTTCCCAAATATCAATGTTCATCTTATAGCAAATCTGACTTAACTCGTTTACAAGGGCTATGTTAATTTGGCGAAAAGTATTTTCCAGTAATTTCTCCATTTCAGCCACTCTAGGGCTTGTCACAGTACACACATGGGTATGGAGAACTGTTTCATAAAAAATCTTTGATAATTCTAGGCATGTGGCTGTTATTCCCCCAATCACTTTTGGTGTATTCGACACGGAAAAGTTGCTATTTCCTGGATCAACACGTTCTGGTGAATACGCTAAAAACAAATTATGACCAATAGTAAAACCATATTTTTGTAAAATAGGCTGGACCATTTCTTCTGTTGTCCCAGGGTAAGTCGTACTTTCAAGAATAACTAGCGCATTGGCTTTAATATTTTGTCCGATGGCATGCGTTGCTTCTTCGATATATGAAATATTAGGTGTTCCATCAGGAGTAGTAGGTGTAGGTACACAAATAATCACAACGTCTGCTTGTGAGAGCATAGAAAAATCTTTAGTTGCTTCAAAATGTTTACTTTCGATCATTTGCTCTATATTTTCTCTCGGTAAATCAGCAATATAACTTTCACCATTTTGCAATTGTCTGATTTTTCCTTGATTCTTATCAAAGCCAACTACCTTAAATCCATTTTGAGCCATTTCCACAGCAAACGGTAAACCTACATAGCC
The DNA here is from genome assembly GCF_001043675.1 of Lysinibacillus sp. LK3. NCBI lineage: Bacteria > Bacillati > Bacillota > Bacilli > Caryophanales > Bacillaceae > Lysinibacillus > Lysinibacillus sp. LK3. The sequence continues at coordinate 56,469 of NZ_LDUJ01000022.1, read as the reverse complement.
AAGTCCAATCACTCCAATTGTTGCTTTTTTTGTTTGGATTTTTTTCAATAAAGCTGTACTTAGTGATTTCGTTTCGCTCGTCATTAAAATTACTCCTTTATTTAATCTGTATTTTCATTGTTTTTTCTTTATTTAATTGAGGAACGCATTCCATAAAGCAATGGTTCAATTCTCGTCATCTTTTGTAAAAACCCCCTTCAACATTCAAACTTACACAGGACTCTTTAGTCGAAATAGATCAGTAGGATTACACATCACTCAAAATAAGTTTATTAACGTTTATATAGTACTAATTGAAGCTGAACAATTTCTAAACAATCACATACAAGGTAATAAAAACCTATTTCCCTAAAAAATAAATCAAATTTTCATTATAAAAACGTCTATTTACGACGTTTTTATATTAACCATTAACTGTAAATTTTTTTGTTTAGAAAATTTTTTCTTTCTACAATTCTAAAAATCCCCTTAAGCCTCGGTTGTCCACCGACACTTAAGGGGATTGGTAAATAAAAAAGAGCTAAGGGCAGAACAATCTACCCTTAGCTCCTTTAATATGCTTTAAATAATTTTTGTAAAATATAATAGGATTGTTTTAAGCGCTCTTCATATTTTGGAACTTGCCATGTTTCCCATGTATAAGCAGACAGTGGTGGTAAAACATCATTAGAAGCTGCTGGCATAGATTGAACAACGTTGTTCTCTTTATCTACAAATAAAGCACCAATATAAATATTGTCTACTTTAACCGCCGCTTTATCGCCATCTTTATACAGGTTACCTATAAACTCACGCTGACTCGGATCTTTAGCTTGAATCAATAACCAAGGGATGCGAAGTTCGATAACATTGTCATCGGTCCAAGTATAATCAACTAAAGAATCATAATCTTTTGCTTCTGGATTAGCATTTCCTTGAAGTAATTTTCCTGTTTCGTAGATACTAAAATCAGTCGTTCTATTTTGCTCAGGTAAAAATAGTTGTTTATTTAACACATAGTAAATAGGGGCGAACTTTCCACTATTTTTCAAGGCATTTGCCATTCGGGGAGCAACTAAATTTAAACGGTGGCCATATAAATAATCATAGAAATCGTAGTATTCATCAATAACAACCCTAGATTGACCATTTTTATTGAGCTCAACTATAAAATCAACACCATTGGAAAACGTCATATTTTTTATAGATGTAGCAGACATATTTCCTTGACCTGGTACAACATCTAATAAAATGCGAGGGGAGGTATTGGCTAACTCCTCACTTTTTAATTTAATGTACAAATAGCGCTCATCATAGTCTACTGCAAAATCTGTTGGATTGTTTGGTGCAGTATCATATAGCTGTTTACCCGTCCATTCCGTTGTCTCTCCATCTACTTTTACCTTAAGTCTATCAAAGCTTAATAAACCAAACTGTTGCTCATTTGTTTGAGCATTGGACCAAAATGGTCGACGATTCGGATCATCATAATCCATCGTATTCCACGTTCGTTTAAACCACTCATCTTGCCATGTAAAAACAAGTCCTCCCATGAGCCCTTCATGCATAATATCCTCAAATAAATGTTGAAGTGTTTCTCCCTGAGCTTGCTCTGACATTTGCCCCTGATTCCAACCATATACATTATCATGTGTTTTACCACGTGATGCTGGGATACCAAATTCCGCAATAAGAACAGGCATAGTATGAGCTTCATGGAGCTCTTTTAAATAACCTGCATAGCTATTTTTGTTCCCTCGGAAATCGACATAATTTAAATAATCTTTATCGAAATTAAAGAAGTCAGGGTAATAAGGATACACATGATAGGAAGCAAATTGTCCTGGTGCAGTCATCTCTCCTTTTGTATAAATAACATTTGGATTGACCCCTACTAAATCTTCATCCTCAGATGGCTCTGACGGATGTTCAAGAATGTCAGTTGTGACCCAGTTCGTGAAACTCATTGGACGTAGCCAGTTATATTTTTCCTTTTCATAAACTGACACCACATCCATTTGTTCTGCTAGCCAATGCTCAAACGGAGAGGCACCCTTTGTTTCAAAAAAAGTACCGTTGTATTGACCAATATTTGCATGTTTTTCATTCGTTCCCACAACCATGTGTGGATACCATTCAATTCCTAGTACCCATCCTATAACATATTTTGATACGTCTACATCATATAAGCCAGATGCATGTCCTGGGCGAGGCTCCACATAGATATTTCCATGAATGACATCTACCATTTGTTTCATTTCTAATTGGAAATCTTCTAACGTATCTTTATCATAGGCGTCCAATGAACCTGCTAAGCCCTCTTCATTAATCCAAACTCCATGTAAAACATATAATGGTTTTTTTGGATGTTCTTCATTATATTTAGCAAGTGCTCTATAAAAGCCTGGTGGATGTAATGTATAGACTCGTATCGTATTAGCATTCATGTCTGCTATTTGTTTAAACCATCGATAATATTCCTCTTCAGTAATTGCTGCTTCTCCAGGAAAGGCGCCAGGTTTCCCCATTCCGATATTGACACCCTTAAATACGATTGGTTCCCATTTGCTATCTCTTAGCACCTCAAAAGATTGTCCCTGAATCCTTGCATTATAGTTTAATTTCTCATGATTTACAGTATCCTGAACCTCTTTGTGCTCAAATGAATCAAATATTTTATGCATTACTGGGATGTAAATGGACCAATAAAACGAACTGTCCGCATACTTCTCAGCATATTTATAGATTGTAGGTAACCCTTTTATTTTATAAATATTCGGTACCCGTGCGATATCATTAAAATCTCCCGCAAAATAATAACTAGATGTGTAGCGCTTATCTTGACCTACAATTGCTGCAAATTGCTCTGGAATACCATTAGCCTTTAACAGCTCTGTTCCTTTTTTCGTTAAATCCCATTTATAATTTGCAAGAGCATCTTCAGCATATTTGGGTGTAATAATATCAAACCAATAATCATATTGCGCCCTTGCAGATGAATGAAAGAATTTTTTCCCATTTTCAGTAAACTGCACTTGAATACCTTCAGATTTAACATGCTTGTCCAATTCAAGTACAAGGAGCTCTTCTGTTATTTCATTAAATAGTAAAAATCCTCCACCTTTATATGACCAATTATCGCCATGTTCATCGATAACCCATTGCGGAATTTCTAAATTTTTATGATAATCAAGCTCATCGAAATAACGTCCGATCCATCCAGACCATGTAATTCCTAAATAATCCTGTAATTCTTTACGAACTTCCTCTGATGTTGGTGAAGCAAACGTGTTATACTCTGCAATTAACATACTCTTCTTTTTGCTGGATAAGCGTTCGACGATTGACTGCCATTCTTTCTGTTCAAGTCCTCCAACAATTTTTTTAGAACGTTCACCTAAACGTTTTGCTTGTTGTAAATCATCTTCATAAACTCCGTACGTATCTGCCAAATAAATGACATCATAGTCACTATAATCATTTGGCAAATTCTTTTCTACAACGCTTTTAGTTTCATCATTTGGAACGGTTCCATAGTAATCGCGTTCTACTTCATAAGGTTCATTATTTAATCTATATTTATAATGGTTTAAAAACCAATTCACCCCTAAGTGCTCTCGGTAAGACTCATTCGGAACCGTTTTATCTATAATGGCCACATTTAGCTGTTTTTCATCTTCCAAGTACCACCATGCAATAGGGATTATAATGAGGACTAGAACGACCATAACCCCTATATAGACTCGTTTCATACACTTTTCTCCTTTTCAGCAATGCCGACACGTTTCATATTACCCCAGTCACTTTTTCTTAAGACAAAACGAACTAATCCCTCACAGCGCCAGAATAATGTTAGTGGGCGATACCAAAAAATTTCTGTAAACGCTAAAAGAATCATGCGTAACAACTCTCTTTTTTTCGGATACGTATTCATACTCCACGATTCAAACAATACTGCCGCTATTGAAAAAATAACACCATAAATAACGAATAGTAGTAGCAGTATGAGCGCAACTTCATAATAAATTTTCCCTAAGAAAAAGGCTATGACAATATAAATATATCCACCTAACTCGACAAGAGGCCCTAGACATTCTACTAGCCAAAAATACGGGAAAGAAAGAAATCCAATCATGCCATATTTAGGATTCAAGGTCATTTTTTTGTGCTTCCATAGACTTTCAAATAACCCTTGATGCCACCTTCTTCGTTGATTGCGCAGTACCCCTAATGTTTGAGGTGCTTCCGTCCAGCAAACTGGGTCAGGTACAAATTCAATACGTTTATTTTCTTTTTTTTCTTTTATAAGTCGATGGATATTCACTACAAGTTCCATATCTTCGCCAATAATATTGGTTGAATATCCACCTGCTTCAACAGCCCATTTTTTAGAGAAAACACTAAATGCTCCTGAAATAATAAGGACTAAATTGAATTTACTTAAGGCTATTCTCCCCATTAAAAATGCCCGCAAATATTCGATTACTTGCATGATTACTAAGTAATTACTAGGTAATTGCGTCTCATAAATAGAGCCAAACTGCATCTTTGCACCATTTGCAATACGAATATTACCTCCTGCTGCAATGACCTCACCATCAGATAAAATGATAGGCTTCATCACCCGCAGCAAGGATTTTTCATCTAAAATGGAGTCCCCATCAATAGAGCAAAAATATGGATATTGAGATACATTAATACCCACATTTAGTGCATCAGCCTTACCACCATTTTCTTTATCAACTAAAATACAATTTTTATAGATTTCTGATTCATATATTTGTTTAATGTCTTTTGTAGGGATGTTAGTTCGAACAATTTTATTGATTGGCTTCATTTGAAAATGTTCGATGACCGTTTGAAGGGTTTGATCTGTAGATCCATCGTTAATAATGATAATTTCAGTTTGAGGATAACGTAAATTCAATAATGAATATACTGTATCTACAACTCCTACTTCTTCATTGTAAGCAGGAACAAGTAACGATACCGGTTTTGAATAAAAGGCATCGATATGTGCATCATCATACTCTGATAGATCGAGACGATAGCGTTTTCTTAAATCCAGCATAGCAATGATGAACATTGTACAATATGAAACAATAACGAACAGCATATAAAATAAAATAATGCCCCCAAAAAACATCATGCAATAATCAATTATTTTCATTTACTTCCCCTCTTTTCTCGCTGCAATTTCTTGGGCCATTTCAATTGCATATTGATCATTTGAGGATTCAATGAATTGCTGTAATTTGGCAATACCATGTCGATCTTCTACAATCGTTTTTGCCGCTTGGGAACGTACCCACCAATTCTCATCTTGAAGAAGCTGCTCTAAATAACTATAAGTATAAGTAAGCGGTACATGTTTAAAAATTTTTGCAACCATTAACCTGGCTTCCCACATTTCTGAGGTCACAAAAGGGACAAAGGGATCCATCTCATCAATAATTCCTATTTCATATAGCCCTTTTAATGCTCTGATGTTAATTTCCGGTGTATCATGGTGTAATAATTTTTTTAATTCATCCAAATACTCCATATTTCTTTTTACAGCAGCAGTATCAATAACAGCAAATTGCATTTTGGCCGACAAACTATTAAAATCATGGAAAAATCGAATAAATACATTATCATCTAATAATATAAATAGTCTTCTATATTCACTTTCAGCGTAATTTACATTGGAATTTTTTATTTTCTCCATAAATAAATCTGGTTGGAAAAGCGAGTATATTTTCAATAACTGGAAATGTTCTTCATCTGTAATGTTATTTTTTTCGAATTCTTGGCACTTCGTTAGCAATTCATCTATTTGTAAGTCTGCAATTCGATAGAGGGCATTCATTCGAATACTCCATCGTTTACTGGATAAATCTTTTTCGTAGAATGCTTTTAAATATTGATTGGAGAATTGTTTAATTTTTAGTTCCACCTGTTCATTCCTTATATTCTTTAAATAGGATGAAAAAATTTTTTCAATAGCTTCTACTTGGGCCCTGCCTCGAGGAACCAATACGATACTAAATAATGCGTTATTGAATAAGTAATCATACCAAAGTTGAGAATAATTTTGTAAATAACGGTCACGAACTTTTTCAAAATAGCTTTCACGCTGCCGCTGAACAAGTAAATACATTAAAAAGATAAAGAGCACAACTAATAAAAAGAAAATTATTCCCAAAAGCGTCGAAACAGTCAGCTTGATCATTGCCAAAACCTCGCAAACGTTCTTTTAATTTTGGCTTCTAGCAAACGTAAATTAAATGGTTTGACAATATATTCATCAACACCGCCCTCATAAGCATTAAGCGCTGCCCCTTCAGAATTGCGTTCTGACATCATATAAATAATAAATTTCTTTTCATTTGGCATATGTCGTAAGATATGCAATATTTCTAAGCCATTTTTCAGAGGTAAAATATCATTCATAAGAATTAGATGCATATGCCCTGATTTATAATCATCCGATTGTAAAAAGCTATAGCCATCCTCATAAACCTTTACATCTAAGGAAAAATAAGGGATAGATATTTGGTTAAGCGTTGACTCTAATACTTGTCTAAAAATGGCGTTTTGCTCAATAATACTAACTTTCACTAATTCAGTTGGTTGCTCACAGTAATCCTTTACCTCTGCTATACTCCATGTTAATTGCTCATCCCCTGATAACATCTGTTTATTTTTATTTAACAGCTCTTCAAAAATAACGTTATTATTTCTTATTTCTGTTATAGAGGCCTTTAATGCAATCTGTTGGAACTTCCGTTCTGCTTTTAAGATGGCAAATATTCGTTTTAAAAACGCCCTAGCTTCTACATCACTACTTTGTAAAAAGAAGATGCCCCAATGATCTCCGTCGGATAATTGAAAAAGCAAGTCTGTCTTGCGTATTTTTGATTGTAAAAACGAGGTAACTTGATCATTCACATTTTCATTCAGTTGTGTAGCATTAGCTGTTTTTAAAAAGACTGCTGTTATAGTAAGGCGTGATCTAATCACACTTTCTCGCCATATTTTAAAGTAGCGCTCTACTTCATGTTCTTGCATGATGTCATGGGTGAATTTTATATCATTCATTAGAATCACTCCATCTAGTTTTTTCTTATTATTACTTTCTATCATTTATTTCGTAGATTAACAACATTACTATAGTAATAAATATGACTAAACAATATCTAAACATAAATAGACGTCATAAAAAATACATAGTTTCTCATCAATTTAACTACAAATAAAAAAGAGTACATAAGTCGTTAAACTTATGTACCCTTTTATAAAATTTTTAATTCTTATTTTACCGGTACTACTGCACCTTTCCACTCTTCTAAAATGAAGTCTTGGATTTCTTTAGATGTTAATACTTCTAATAATTTTTTAATTTCAGGTTTTGATTCATCACCTGCACGTACAGCGATGATGTTAACATATGGAGATTCTTTATCTTCAAGAGAAATAGCATCTTCAATTGGGTTTAAACCGTTATCGATGGCAAAGTTAGAATTGATAAGTACTGCATCGCCTTCATCGTTTTCGTACATTTGTACAAGCATTTCTGGGGCAGTATTTGCATCGAATTTAAAGTTTTTAGGATTTTCTTCAATATCCTTTAATTCTGCTGCTGTTTTATCAATGCCTTCTTTTAATTTGATTAAGCCTTTAGCCTCTAACAATGACAGCATACGACCATGGTCAGATACTGAATTAGAAAGTAAAATTGTTGCGCCTTCAGGCAGGTCTTCTAACGTTTTATATTTTTTAGAGTAAATACCGATTGGTTCAATATGAACGCCACCTGCATTAACGAAATCATAGCCATTGTCTTTAATTTGTAGCTCTAAGTAAGGAATGTGCTGGAAATAGTTTGCATCAAGTGTTTTTGAGTCTAAATCTTGGTTTGGTAGAACATAATCTGTATACGTTTCAATTTTAAGGTCTATGCCTTCTTTAGCTAAGATCGGTTTTGCTTTTTCTAAAATAACTGCGTGTGGTGTATTAGAAGCACCTACTTTTAATGTTACGTTTTCTTTGCTATCTGTTTGATCGCCAGATGCTGATTTTTCATCTTCTTTTTTATCTGTACCGCAAGCTGCTAATGCTAGTACAAGTATTGATAAAAATAATCCTGCTAATAACTTTTTCATTTATGACACTCCCTTGTATTTGTTTTAAATATGTTAGCGGTAAAAACCGGAATAACCTCATTTTCGTGCTAGCGTTTATCAATTTTTTCAGTAATTAAATCACCAATCCATTGAATAATAAATACGACTACTAAGATCAAAATAGTTGCCATTAATGTCACATCTTGGCGATTTCGCTGGAAGCCGTCTAAGAAAGCTAAGTTACCAAGACCACCTGCACCAATAATTCCTGCCATCGCTGTATAACCTACAAGAGCAACAGCCGTTACAGTGATACCAGAAATCAAAGCTGGTAATGATTCCGGAACCAATACTTTCCAAATAATTGTAGAAGTTTTTGCTCCCATTGAACGGGCTGCTTCAATCACACCTTTATCAATTTCACGTAACGCAATTAATACCATACGAGCATAAAACGGTGCTGCACCGATAATTAAAGCAGGTAATGCCGCATTGGCACCGCGAATTGTACCTAGTAAAAACTTCGTAAATGGAATTAATAAAATAATTAATACGATAAATGGAATGGAACGGAAAATATTAACGAGTGATCCTGTTAAAAAGTTAACGATTTTATTTGCCCATAACTGATTGGGGCTAGTTAAAAATAGAACAATACCAATGACTAACCCAAGAATAAATGTCACAACCGTTGATATAGCTGTCATGTATAAAGTTTCATACGTAGCTTGCCACATATTTTCCCAGTCTACATTCGGAAAGAGATTAGTTAGCATTTTCAATCACCTCCGTCTGTACTTCCACTGTATTTAAATAACGAAGGGCTTCAGTGACGTTTGTCTGAGAGCCATCAATTTGCACAATCAATGTACCATATGCACCATTTTTTGTTTGTGAAATATTTCCGTGAACAATACTTACTTCTACATCAAATTGTTTCACAAGATGTGAGATGACAGGCTGTTCTGTTTTTTCACCAACAAAAATCAATTTGACAAGTTGTCCAGTTGGATAGTTTGTTTTAATTTGTGCTACCGTATCTTGTGTTTCCTTAGTGTCGGTAATTTGAGATACAAACTTCTTAGTAATAGCCGCCTGTGGGGCTTGGAAGACTTGTAATACCTCACCACGTTCCACAATTTCGCCTGCCTCCATCACCGCTACACGATGACAAATTTTGCGGATGACATGCATTTCGTGGGTAATCAGGACGATTGTTAAGCCTAAGCGTTCATTTATATCTACGAGTAAATCAAGAATGGCATCCGTTGTTTCAGGGTCAAGTGCGGATGTCGCCTCATCACATAGTAAAACCTCTGGATTATTCGCTAATGCACGTGCAATTCCTACACGCTGCTTTTGTCCCCCGGAAAGCTGGGATGGATATGCCTTATCGCGCCCTTCTAAGCCTACAAGGGCAATTAATTCCTTCACACGCGCTTCACGTTGAGCCTTTGGGAAGCCTGCGATTTCTAAAGGGAATGCAATATTTTCGGCAACTGTTCTTGACCAAAGTAAATTAAAATGCTGGAAAATCATACTTACCTTTTGTCTAGCTGCTCTAAGCTTTTGCCCTTTTATCGATGAAAATTCTTGATTGTTCACCGTTACTGTTCCTGCTGTCGGTTTCTCTAAACCGTTTAATAAACGAATCATGGTACTTTTACCAGCACCACTATAGCCGATAATGCCAAAAATTTCACCTTTATTAATAGTAAGGTTGACGTCTTTGACTGCCGTTAATTCGCCATTTGCTGTTTTGTATTTCTTTGTAATATTTTGAAGCTGGATCATAGCGAATACTCCTTTTCTCATATAGAAAACCCCTTCACTCACAGACAAGTAGAAGGGGTCACGTATGATACGTTAAACCGTTCTCTCATCTTTCAAAGAAAAATCTTTGGGTGATTTGGCACCTTTTCACATTGTGATGGTTGCCGGGCTTCATAGGGCACTTCCCTCCGCCACTCTTCATAAGAGTTCGATATATTTAATGTTTTAATAATATATTTGATACTTTACCACGCTAGTAAAGTTCAGTCAATTGATTTTTTTAACAATTCATATAAAAATGGTACGGATTGAAAAGCATAAATCTTTTCTGTCACTTTTCCGCCATCACTGATGAGTAGACAGGGAACACTTTCAATTTGATGCTCATAAGCTATGTGTTCCAAAAAGTTGATATTTGCTTTACCCATTTGTAGCTGTGGCAGTAATTGCTCAATAATGGACATCATTTTAGATGCCACTGCACACGTTCCACACATCGGTGTATATAAATAAAATGCAGTTTTCTCTCCCGACTGTTTAGCCGCTTCCCACTGCTCTATTGACCATTCTTCCATTTACTCACGCAACCTTACAAAATATATTCATTATGGATTGAAAAATGTGCACGCAGTAAAATCATTGCTAGCACTTTTCTTGGTGTCGTTTCTACTTCCTTGTATGTTGGCATTGTGCGCAGATGCTCAGCCTCTGGATAATGTCTGTCCATTAATGCACGTAGCTTATCACCAGAAGTATCTGCATCAAAAAAAGTAAATAGCTCACAGCCCTCATAGGGATCCAGTAGTTCTTCTAATTGATGCACACCAATTGTACCATTCGTACATAGTATTGTAACATTCTCATTCAAAATAGGCTCAATTTGTAGCTTATCTGAGCGCCCTTCTACTATCAAGCATTTTCCCTCGAACATTACGCCACCTCCATTTAGAGATCCCCACTTATAAGTCATTATATAACAAAAAACGCCGGTAGTTTCCGACGTTTTTCGATTATGGCTTGTCTTATTCAGCGATCATTTCTTCGTATTGCTCTGCTGTCATTAGTTTCTCAACTTCTGATGCGTCAGCAGGCTCAACAACGATCATCCATGCTTTTTCATATGGTGATTCATTAACGAATTCTGGGCTATCTTCTAAATCTGCATTTACTTCAACTACAGTACCTGAGATTGGTGCATATAATTCAGAAACAGTTTTTACTGATTCTACGCTACCGAATGGATCATCTGTTTTGATTTCGTCGCCAACTTGTGGAAGCTCAACGAATACGATATCTCCTAATTCAGATTGTGCGAAGTGAGTAATACCAATACGTACTTTTCCATCTTCTACTTTTACCCATTCATGTTCTTCAGAGTATCGTAAGTCTTTAGGTGTGCTCATGCAAAAAACCCCTCCATAAATATGTAATATATTCACTTTCAGTGTGCCATACTTCTCCTATAAATACAAGGTTTAATACGGTTATTTCCAAGCTTGCTCAAAATCTACTTCTTTAAAACCTAAAGTAACTTTTTTTCCATCTGTCACGATGGGACGTTTAATTAACATGCCATCTGAAGCAAGTAGCTCAAGCTGCTCATCCTCCGTCATTTCCGCTAACTTGTCCTTTAAGCCAAGCTCACGATATTTCATGCCTGAGGTATTAAAAAATTTCTTCAAAGGCTGTCCACTAGCTTGCCAAATAGCTGTTAATTCTTCTTTAGTGGGAGGTTGCTCTGCGATATGTACCTCTTCATAGGAAACCTCATGCTCATTTAACCACTTCTGTGCCTTTTTACATGTTGTACATTTCGGATAATGGAAAAATTGAATCGTCATTACAATGCTCCTCTTCTGTCTTTTTCTGTAGTATACCATCATAGTTGTTTTCAATGGTGAACTTCACTCTTTTTTGTAAGTTTATCCACCAGTTGTGCAAATTTATCCGCTCCTTTTACGATTATCCATCTCATAAAAAAAACCTAGCTATCTTTTGCAGATAGCTAGGTTAAATTTGCACTATTAAACAATATATTTTTCAGCATCAATTAATTTAACGGAAGCCTCACGCTTCTTCGCAATTAAATTATATGGATTATTACGCGTTAGCTTACGCAGTGCAGATAATGTCATACGGGCTGCATCGCCATCCGCTGAAGCAAGAATTGTGTCTTTTGCTTCTTTTTCGATTTCTGCGAATGCTTCTTGGCAGAAAATTTGTGTGTATAGCAATTTTTGATGTGCTTTTTCAGCACCGTCACGAGCAATTGCTTTTTCTGTACGTAAGACAGCTGATTCCATTGCAAATAATTGGTTAGCTATATTCGCAATGTTTACCAATACTTCTTGCTCTTGATCAAGTTTTGCACCAAAGCGTTGTGCTGCTAATCCTGCAGCTAAAACAGCAATCTTCTTGGCATTTTTCACTAAATATTTTTCTTGTGCTAACGGCTCTGTACCGATTTCCTCTGGCATTAGCATAAGCAGCTCTTGCTGTAAATTTTGAGCAACTTGTAATAATGGCAGCTCACCTTTTAGCGCCTTTTTCATAAATGTACCAGGTACAATCATGCGGTTAATTTCGTTTGTACCTTCAAAAATTCGATTAATACGAGAATCACGGTAAATACGCTCTACCTCATACTCAGCCATAAAGCCATAACCGCCATGAAGTTGTACTGCTTCATCTGCAATATAGTCTAATGTTTCTGAACCGAATACTTTGGCAATAGAGCATTCAATAGCATATTCAGCAATCGCACCTGCAATCACTTTTCCTTGCTTTTGCTCTTCTAGGCTTAATTGGCTTAAGCGATCCTCAAATAGACCCACAGTACGATAGTTTAATGATTCTGAAGCATACAATTGCGAAGCCATCGTTGATAATTTCTCTTTTGTCAGATTGAAATCAGAAAGCTTTGTCTTAAACTGCTGACGTTGGTTTGTATACTGAATAGCTAACTCCAATGCACGTTTCGATCCGCCAATTGTGCCCACGCCTAGTTTATAACGACCAATGTTTAAAATATTGAACGCAATGATATGCCCACGACCAATTTCGCCTAATAGATTTTCTACAGGTACTTCCGCATCTTCCAATACTAATGTACGAGTTGATGATGATTTAATCCCCATTTTCTTTTCTTCAGGACCAACTGAAACACCATTGTAGGCACGTTCTACGATAAAGGCGGAGAATTTATCGCCATCAATTTTTGCGTAGACCACAAATACATCAGCAAAGCCTGCATTCGTAATCCACTGTTTTTCACCATTTAAAATATAATGTGTGCCAGCTTCATTTAATTTTGCAGTCGTTTTTGCACCTAGAGCATCTGAACCTGAACCTGGCTCTGTTAATGCATAGGCAGCGATTAATTCACCTGAAGCAAGCTTAGGTAAATATTTTCTCTTTTGATCTTCATTACCGAATAGAACAATTGGTAATGACCCAATACCAACGTGAGCACCATGTGTGATAGAGAAACCACCTGCAACAGACATTTTTTCAGCGATTAAAGCTGAAGAAACTTTGTCTAATCCTAGCCCTTCGTATTCTTCAGGCACATCTGCTCCAAGTAAGCCTAATTCGCCTGCACTTTTTAGGAGACGCACTGAATGCTCAAATTCATGGTGCTCTAAATTTTCAACTACTGGTAAAACTTCATTTGCAACGTATTCCTCTGTTGTTTTAGCAATCATTTTATGCTCGTCAGTGAAATCTTCCGGTGTAAATACACGATCTAATTCCACATCTTCAATAAGAAATCCGCCGCCTTTAATGAAATCAGTTGTTTTTTCAGTCATGATTAATTCCTCCCAATATATCTTTTTGTTAGTTGATTCCCCTAATGATCATGTATAGAAAAGCTTGACGTATACAATGTTCGGAGGCAACCGTAAACAGTACACCTCAAGCTGATCTAGCAAAAATTATAGAATTTCAAATACGCCAGCAGCACCCATGCCGCCACCAATACACATTGTCACTACACCATATTTCTTCCCTTGACGCTTCAATTCATGAATTAGCTTTAATGTTAAAATAGCTCCCGTTGCGCCTAGTGGATGACCTAATGCAATCGCTCCACCATTGACATTGACTTTCTCTTGGTCGATGCCTAAATGACGTACCACCTGTAATGACTGTGAAGCAAATGCTTCATTGATTTCCCATAAATCAATATCTTCGATGGATAAACCTGCAATTTCCAACACTTTTGGCACTGCCACGATAGGCCCGATACCCATTACTTCAGGAGGTACACCGCCAACTGCAAAGCCTAGGAATTTTGCAATTGGTGTCAGTCCTTGCTTGACAGCCTCTTCACGATCCATTACTAGTACAGCTGCTGCACCATCAGAAGTTTGAGAGGCATTGCCCGCCGTTACACTGCCTTTTACGTGGAAAGCTGGACGTAGTTTGGCTAAACCTTCAACTGATGTACCTGGACGTACACCTTCATCCATACTGAATGTGAATTTTTTCACTTGTGGTTTATTGTTATCGTCTACGTAGTGCTGTTCCACTTCAATTGGTACAATTTCATCATTGAATTTACCTTCTTTAATTGCCTTTTCAGCAAGCTCATGCGAGCGAACAGCAAAAGCATCTTGGTCTTCACGACTAACATTATATTGACGAGCTACTTCCTCAGCTGTATGCCCCATGCCCATATAATACTGTGGAGCCGTTTCTGCTAAAGTCGGATTTAAACGTGGTGTATTCCCTACCATTGGCACCATACTCATGGATTCTACACCACCAGCAAGAATAGCCTTTGAGTGTCCTAGCATAATTCGCTCCGCTGCATAAGCAATTGCCTGTAAACCTGATGAGCAAAATCTATTGATTGTCAGAGCAGGCGTTGTATCTGGTAATCCAGCAAGTGCCCCAATACTACGTGCTACATTCATTCCTTGCTCTGCTTCTGGCATTGCACAGCCTAAAATTAAATCATCAATTGGCCCTTCATAGCCTGCTCTTTTCAATGTTTCCTTGACTACAACAGCACCAAAATCATCTGGTCTTACTGTTGCTAAAGAACCTTTTTTTGCTTTTCCAATTGGAGTTCGTGCTCCTGCTACAATAACGGCTTCACGCATCGTATTAATCCCCCTTTGTTTCATGTGCAAGATTGATCTATTTCGTCAATTAGTTACGAAGTGGTTTACCTTTTAACAGCATGTGTTGCATTCTCTGCTGTGATAGCGGATCAGCAACAAGACTAAGGAATGCCTCACGCTCTAAGTTCAATAAATATTGCTCATCGACTAATGTGCCGTACGGAACCTTTCCACCTGCAATAACATAAGCTAATTTTTTAGCAATTTTTAAATCATGTTCGCTAATAAAGCCTGACTCAAACATCCCTTGCGCACCGATGAGTAATGTACCATAGCCTGATGCACCGACCACTGGCACTTTTGTTGGTACAGGTGGTTGATAGCCCGCTTCGTAAAGTGCTAATGCCGCCTGCTTCGCATCATACAATTGATGATCTGGATTAACTGAAATACCATCCGCAAAGTTTAGGAAATTATTTTCACGTGCTTCCTCACCAGATGTTGAAACCTTCGCCATCGCAATTGTTTCAAATACTTTATTAGCAATATGTTGATAGTCTACCTCTACGCCATTTGGTAAGCCCTTTAGGAATTTCTGATAGAGCGCTTTATTTCCGCCTCCACCTGGGATTAATCCAACCCCTACTTCCACTAAGCCCATATATGTTTCCATTGTTGCTTGAATATGTGCAGCTGGTAAGCAAACCTCTGCTCCCCCGCCTAATGTCATGGCAAAAGGTGCTGCTACAACAGGCTTACGTGAATATTTAATTTTCTGCATAGCATCTTGGAATGCTTTAATGACGAAATCTAGCTCAAAAATATTATCATCCTGTGCTTCTACCAAAATCATTCCTAGATTTGCCCCAACACAGAAGTTTTTCCCCTGATTACCGATGACTAAGCCCTTATAGTTAGCCTCTACTTCATCTACCGCAAAGTTAATCATTTGAATAATATCCAAGCCGATTGCATTGGATTGCGAATGGAACTCCAGTAATGCAATTCCATCCCCTAAATCTATTAAACTAGCACCTGTGTTTGATTTAATCACACCATGCTTTTTCTTATAACGTTTTAAATTAATCTCTTTTTCATTGACTGGCACTTTCACATATTGTGAACCATTATAGTAAGCTAAATCTCCGTCTAATTCTGTATAGAATGTCTCCACGCCATTTGCTAACATCTCTTTGACAAAAGCAGGTACCTCTCGGCCCTCAGCCTCCATTTTCGCCACAGAATCTTTTACGCCTATAGCATCCCAAATCTCAAATGGCCCTTGTTGCCAGCCGAATCCCCATTTCATCGCGTTATCAATGGCTACGATATCATCTGCAATCTCCCCATGTAGCTGTGCAGAATAAAGGAGCGTTGGTGCAAAAATCCCCCATAATAGCTCACCTGTACGATCCTTTGCATAGGTTAACGCCTTCACTTTATTGGCCAATCCACGAGTTTGTTTTGCCATTTCAATAGAAGGTGTTTTTAATTTTTTGGCTGGACTATACGTTAAGGTTGCTGGATCAATCTCATGTATCTCTTTTCCTTGTTTTAAGAAGAAACCTTGACCCGATTTTGCTCCTAGCCAACCGTTCGTGACCATTTTTTGTAAAAATTCAGGTACTGCAAATACTTGCTGCTCCTCACCTGTTGTTTGATCGTAAACATTTTTCGCTACATGAATGAATGTATCTAAACCAACTACATCTAGCGTACGGAAAGTTGCAGACTTTGGACGGCCGATAAGCGGACCTGTTACAGAGTCTACCTCACCAACAGAGTAACCACCTTTTAACATTTCCTGTAGAGTGACAAGTAAACCATATGTTCCAATGCGGTTGGCAATAAAGTTTGGTGTATCTTTTGCAAGTACAACACCTTTACCAAGCACATCTTCCCCAAACGTTTTCATGAAGCTAACTACTTCAGGTGCAGTTGTATTGGCAGGAATCACTTCTAATAATTTTAAATAGCGAGGTGGGTTGAAAAAGTGTGTGCCAAGAAAATGCTTTTGGAAATCATCTGAGCGCCCCTCTGCCATCGCATTAATGCTAATACCTGATGTATTTGAACTAATGATTGTTCCTGGTGTACGAACAGCATCAATTTTTTCGTAAAGACTTTGTTTAATTGATAAATTTTCTACAACAACCTCAATAATCCAATCGACGTCTTTTAGTTTCCCTAGATCATCCTCAAAGTTGCCAACCGTTAGTAGTGATAAATTTTTCTTAGAAGTAAGTGGTGCTGGCTTTTGCTTTAATAACTTTTGCAAAGCTCCGTTTACAATACGATTTCTAACAGCTGGATGCTCTAAAGAAAGGCCTTTTGCTTCTTCCTCTTGCGTCAGTTCCTTCGGTGCTATATCCAATAGTAATGTTGGTATACCGATATTTGCTAAATGTGCTGCAATTCCAGAGCCCATCACCCCAGAACCTAGAACAGCTGCTTTTTTAATGTTGTAAGTCACAAGCAATTCCCCCTTATTCTCCCATTGAATGAATAGCCATTCATTTTTTGGCCAAAAAAATATCAAGTGTTCCTTAGTGAATTTTTTGTCCTTTTGTTGAATGAGATTCCCTCCACTCAACCAAGCACGACTAAGGTTTATCTTCGCTCCAAAATGACACTTCTCAATGAATGAAGATAAAACTACTTTTCTGTTTTTAGTGTAGATTATTTTGTCTAATTTAGCAATCTTTTTTCAAGAATTATTTTTGCAGTATACATCTTTTTTTGTTTTTAACGAGCTAAAAGAGGACAAGAAGTAGCGATTGAAACGACCAAACAGAAAACTTTCAGATTGCGAGAAAAATGTGTAGAATGGAAAGCAAGGAGAGTGAATACTTAATGAAAACTATTACTACTGCAGAACAATTTAACGAATTAATCGCTGGCGACCAAAAAGTTTTAGTGAAATTTTATGCTGGCTGGTGCCCTGATTGCACACGTATGAATATGTTCATCGATCCAATCATTGAAGAGTACAACCAATATGACTGGTATGAGCTAAACCGAGACGAGCTTCCAGAAATCGCTGATAAGTACGATGTTATGGGAATTCCAAGTCTATTGATTTTCCAAAATGGTGAAAAACTTGCACACTTACATAGTGCAAATGCAAAAACACCTCAGCAAGTAACAGAATTTTTATCTGCTCAACAATAATGGCGAGAGAGCTGCATTTCTTCTTGAAATGCAGCTCTTTTTGAAAGGAGTTTATTATGCGTCAACAATTGGCACTACGAGGGGCTTCACAATATGAGATTTCCATTGCACCAAGCTATCGCAATTCTGCCTGTGGACCTACTACGATTCATGTCATCTTAAAATTTTTAAATGAGTCAACTCCTTCTATTAATGAGCTATATAAACTGCTTGGTGGTACAAAAATTGGCTTATTCAAATGGAGACTGATTCACAATCTTCGTCAATTGCTTCCAACGTGGGATATTCGAACATGTTCATTAAAGGAAGCTCTACAGGAAATTGACGCAGGTCGACCAGTTGCTATGCGTTTTGATCGCTATTTTAGCCTTCAGTGGCGTGATAAAAAATCAACCTTTGCTTATCATTGGGTACCGCTTATAGGCTATGAGATAAAAAATGATGAGCTATTGCTAATATTCCATGATAATGGTGGTCCACAACGTGATAGCCAAATTCGTCAGGCTCTCTATAAAGACAACGAAAAGGTATTATCCTTCGTGAAAATGGTTCCTTACTAGAGCAAATATCGATTAGCCTTCTTTTTGCTCTCTATTCTTTTCCTTACAATAAAAAAAGCAGAGCATATGACTATACTCTGCGATGATTGATTAAATAAGCGAATACAAAGAACGGGCGTGCTTGGCAATTAGTGTGTAGCCACGCTCTTCTATTGCTTTAAAAATATGTGGTTCGTAAGTTGGTAACACAAGGCTTGTAAAATCAGCGTCAATTGGTACATTGGTTTGAATCGTTGCAAGCTCATGTGATAGCTGCAACATATCTAAATTATCTTGAATTTTTGTTCTTTGACCTGGCTTCAATTCACCGAGTGATGCCAGTATTTTGTCTATTGAGCCATATGTTTGAATAAGCGTTAACGCTTGTTTTGGGCCAATCCCTTTCACACCTGGATAGCCATCACTTGAATCACCCATAAAGGCTTTCACCTGTGCAAACTGTGAAGGTTCAATACAATATTCTTCTTTAAAGCGAGCATGTGTATAAATATCGTATTCTGTATAGCCCTTTTTCATAAACGCAATTTCTGTAGATGGCCTTAAAAGCTGAAGTAAATCCTTATCACCACTAATGACCGTAATGTCTGCCTCGTCCTGCCATTTCGTTATCATGGAGCCAATTAAATCATCTGCCTCCATGCCCTTTACTCCGAAATTTTGCCAGCCCATTTGCTGCGATAAATTTTTCGCCATATCAAATTGTGGTAGCATTTCCTCTGGAGGTGCTGGGCGATTCGCTTTATAGCCATCAAATAAATCATTGCGGAATGTATGTGCGCCCATATCCCAGCAAACAGCCATATGTGTTGGCTTCATAATAGTTTGTGCTGTTAGAACATGTCGCACAAATCCTTGGGCCCCATTCGTAGGTGTTCCATCCGCCAAGCGAATAAAATGCCCCATGGCAGCCGAAGCGAAAAAAGAACGGAATAACAGTGCCATACCGTCGACAATCAATAATCTGGGTTTTGTTGTCATCATAAATTTCCTCTCTATTACAATACAAAGTTTGTATTTATTTATTGTTTTCTATTTAAACATTATAGCAAACTTTTAAAAATCAGCATTGTTAATACTCGGAAATACACTTGCTTTACAACATAACCTTTCCTTTTTTCGAGATACGATTGCGATGATCTAGTTGAATGCCTGTCAACCATTGCAAAAATGCAGTTACACCGATTTTAACAGTTTCTGGACGTAGTATACCTTCTTTAGGATCAGCATAAACAAAATCAATATGGCGAACACCCTCATTTTCGCCAATAATCTTGAGGATATCGAATAACTCATAAGCCGTTAAACCACCAGGTGAAGCTGCAGGAACATCACAGGCAAATACAATATCAAGTGCATCTAAATCCACAGACACATAAATGCGATCTACTTCATACATAAGCTGACGCAGCATTTCACGTATTGTGAGTTGAATACCATCACGCCGCATTTGCTTTAACGTAATCATATGAATGCCTTGTTCTTTAGCATAATGAATCATTTCGGGTGAATTGAAAAAGCCATGCAAACCGACATTATAGACATGTCTCCCCTCCACAACCCCTGCTGCAATTAACTGATGAATTGGAGAATCTTGTGCTAAACCAATTTCCTCTTGGTTTCTTGCATCTAAATGCGTGTCAATCTGAATGATGCCAATGCGATCCTGTGGGAAGGCATTTTTTATACCTTTTATGGAGTGCGCTGTAATAGTATGATCTCCCCCAATCAAACAAGTAAAACTTCTTTGAAAGGCTATACTTAAATTTTCTGCAGCAGCCTCGATGGCAGATTCCGAAAGCATTCGATCATTTTCTAGAATCGCCACATCTCCAATATCCACAACTGAAAGGGCACGTAAATTCACCTGCTCATCTAAATTATATGATTGAAAACCTGGCCAAGCCTTACGAAAGGCTGTTGGGTATTGCGCTTTTGACGACGCACCATTGGTATATGATAAAAGCGCTCCATATACGACAATATCCACCTCATTCGGATTCGGATTTGTTTGCTGCTTTATCCACTGATGCATAGCTGATCCATTCTCCTGCTTCCATTGGCATTCTGATTGTATAAACATATTCATCTACCACCTTCTTCTCTTTTCCATTCAAGTTCAATTGACCTAAATCACTTGGTGCTCCCCTGTAAATGTCCTAACATATTTTCTTTATAGTAATAGTACCATTCGTACAATGATTTTCGTCAAAGTTTTTCTTTTTTTCTCTTATATTGAAAATATTCTTTTGATCAAACAAAAAAAGCAAACTTGAAATCAGTTTGCTCAGAAATTACATGTTTCTTTTGTTAGGAGATTGTGGCTGTTCTCAACTTTTTGAGTGTTGTTCACCTACCTTGAGCGCTTTGACACTCTTAATAAATGACTTTCTCTCGTTTGCAAGCACTTTAATTACTCTTCAGAGAGCAAACCTCTTTTTTACCAACTCTTCGTACAGAGAGCTCTTCCATTACTACTTCTGCTGTTTCGAAAGGCTTTCACAAAGTTCTGCTACCTCATACATGGAATAGCTTTGAAAATTATATTGACTACGCAGTTCTTGATGATAACTTAATAGTTCTTCTAGCATCGCCAAATTCTTATCAATATGCTTGCCAAAATTATGAGGATGCCACCATAAATGATAAAAGGCTTGTGCCTGTGCAGCCTTGAGCATGCCTTCCTTTATTCGCTTTACTTTTAAATTTTCGAATATACGTAATGGACTACAGTATGGCCTTAAAAAAGCACTTGATCGAATATTAATCAGTTGCTCCTCTTGCATTTCTTCCAAGGTGGCGAAATGATGACCAGTTATATTCCAATAGCTATCTAACCACTTCTTAGCACCTAAAAGTCTTCCCTTTTTCGTAAACTTTTGTGCGTCATATAGCTCATGATTTTCGGTGCCTCTATAGCAAACATACCCCGCTTCTAAACATGCTGTAAAATAGTCTTTGTTTACTTGATTACGAGGAAAGACAATCGATTTCATAGGCGCAGTATAACCGTCACTAATTGTTTTGGTTGCATGTAAATCTGCACAAAAGGCTGCTTTCGTTTGGCCCTTCTCCAAGCAATAAAAATGAGAAAAGGTATG
Source organism: Lysinibacillus sp. LK3 (assembly GCF_001043675.1). Taxonomy (NCBI): domain Bacteria; kingdom Bacillati; phylum Bacillota; class Bacilli; order Caryophanales; family Bacillaceae; genus Lysinibacillus; species Lysinibacillus sp. LK3. Next base: position 34,711 of record NZ_LDUJ01000022.1, on the reverse strand, counting down.
ACTTCCTATTTCCTGATGTGGTGTACGTTTAATTTTCTCAATTAATGATTTACCAAAATGCAGGAGATCTTCTTGTTCATTTTCGCCAACTTTTGCAAGCTGTGTATGTGCTGCAAAGCGCATATTTTCATATTTCACAGGGATACCTCGCAAATAATGAGCCATTTCTGCCTTTGATTCAGCAAACAATAATCCAACTGTAGCCCAAGTTGCATGGATGTCATATTGCTCAAATATTGCTAGTATCCTGGGCAAGGCTTTACGGACACCATATAGGTTTTTATTGTATTGGCCATAACGAAATACGTCATGGACACCCCAATTCAGCTCAAAATCTAATGAAATAACGAGACCCCCACCATTCATGTTGCTACTTCCTCCATTTTTGCACACCTAGTAAAAGTGCACGTATTTTTGATTGGATAATGTAGCCTGAGTAAACATGAACAACCTGGCCACCAAAGCTTAATTTAAAGGCTCGTACATTTCGATTGTCCGTTAATTCTCCCATATCATATAAGACAAAACCTTGCTCCTTTAGGTGTAGCAGGTTATGCCAAATTAAAAACCGATTTGCATAACGGAAAGGACGTTTTAATTGTGCAGGCAATGCGGTTGCATGACATGTTGCCTCAAAATAAGACATCGCTTTTTTCTCATGCACAATATCTAATCGATAACATAATGTCTGTCCACAAAAACTCTGGATCTCCGATAATAATAAGGCACCCTGTTCATTGAGGAGCAGAATGGTTTCCATTTGCGACTTGCCGATTGCTTCAATTTTTTTTCTTTTGGCAAATTGATTGTAAAATTGCTGAAAGGCTTTCAAATTTTCTATGGATGGCTCTTTATACAAAATGACTTGATAGGATTCTTTTTGGGCACGTCGTAAGATTTTACGATTACCTTCAGACAGTGCTAAATACAATGAAAGCTCATGCTCTTGCAAATAAATGTGAATCGTTTCGCTTTTTACAAGCTTCCGACTTGGTACTAATGAATGCGTATAGCCTACAACTTTCATAGACTTTCGAAAATTGGCTGGCTTTTCGAGAAAATAAAAATGCTGCATTGCGATATTCCATCGCTTACTTTTAATGGACAGAATGTACATCGCCCCCACTCTCTGTATATTTTTCTACACGGTGTCGCTCAAAACGAGCAAGTTTATAATGTTTCATTCGAGAAATAGGTTTATAGCCTAGTTGTACTAAGCGCTTGCGCTTGCGCCATTGCCAAAAACTTACCGATACCCACAATGTTTGTGCTGGTTTTATTTTCCGTAAAAAAGCTGTAATAATGTCGATTTGTTTGAAAACATCATAGGCTAAAAAATAGGTTTGCTTCGGTAAGCCTTCTACAATTTGCATTGAATCCACTCGCCAGTTTGTGGCATGTAATGCAAACGCCAGCTTATTCGTTTCCGCAAAGGAGTCTTTATAAATCTTATATCCCTTATAAAGGAGGGCCATGACTTCTTCCTGATCAAGTTGCATCGCTTCCTGAATCGACATTTCTTCAAATAAGTTTCCGACAGGTTGCTGTGGTGATACGTCATCTGATGGGGATAATTCAAACAGCTCCACTTGTTTCAAACGAATAAATTTTTCTACGAATTGTTGTCCATATTCTAGCCAATCTTTTACCTTTCCATACTTTACTAAATATCGTAAATGGCCCAGTGTGTTACGCTTCCAATCTACGACTCGTTGGTTCCCTTTCATAAATTCTTTGAGCCTTTGCTTTAACGATAAAAAACCTGCCAGTAGATTTGTACGTTTCGTACCGCTGCTAGCAAGCATCTGTCTTGTAAAATCAATGTCTGAGCGCCAATCAAATTTATAAGACTCATAGCCTATGCTCATATCATATAAGCGATAGTTAGCAGTAAACGTTCGCTGGATGGCTTCCTGAGTGACTATCCGACCAGCACCAAATAAATTAAAAGTTGGCTCATGTGCAAGGGCATAGGTTACATAGCGGCCACGACAGCATAATCCATAGGTAAAAGCAATCCACTGGTTTTCAAAGAAAAGAGCATCGACCTCTACCTGTAACGCCTCACCTTTAAGCATCGTTAAACGCTCAAAAAAATCTCTTTTCTTGCCTTTTGTAAAGCCACTTGTATCTAGTTTTTTTGCCCATCGTCGATCAAATAACCGAAACATTTGCCAAAGCTCGTCCTGTGAAGCCTCACGTCTTTCTAAGGAGCCTAAATTTCTTAGTTTTCGTTCTCGTCGATCAACGCCATGCATTTTTCGACGTTGATTGAAATGGCGCTGAAAATCAATTTCTGAAAAAGCAAGATAGGGTGTCACAACTCGGAACAGGCTTGTACGTAATTGTCTTTCTACAAAGTATTGCTCTAAGATCTTAGTAGACACCTTGCTTTCTAATAACCCATGCAAGGAAAAAAGAATATGCCTATGCTTTTTAATGAGCTCATCAAAAACAAAGGTTGTAACTTGCTGTAACCATTCCTTTTTAGCCACAACCCCTGTATAATTGGCGATGTTTTCTCCCGCAAAAGCATACACCCTTACCCCCCAACGAATAGACACTGTAAAAGGAAAAAAGGCCCTAATTGTCCCCTCATGTTCAATGGCGTAAAGCTCTACACGCTCTTTCCGTCCTACAATTTGCCACCAATTATAAAACCAAGCAAATTCTATAAATGGATTATCATTGTTCTCTTCTTCTAAAATGGCATCCCAAATTTCCTTGTACCACATAAGTTCATCATCAGTTCTAATGCGAATTAATTGCAATTTAATCCCCTTTCTTTACTAGTTCTGAAACAGCCTGTTGATAAACCATTAATGTTTTTTGATACATGGGGATGAAGGTGAAGTACTGTAAATAACGCTGCTCACTTGCCGTCCCCATTTCCCCTCTTAAAGGAGCATCCATTAATAATTGATGCAGCCGCTTCTTCAATAATTCATTATTCTCTCGCTCCACTAAAAACCCATTGTCATGATCAATAATAAGCTCTTTCACACCACCTACATTTGTTGCAATAATAGGAAGTCCTACACGCATCGCTTCAATAATCGAAATCGGCAAGCCTTCCCAATCTGATAACAGAACAAATAGGTGGCCTTTCTCAAGATAAGAATGAACGTCTAATTGATTACCTAAAAATGTTACACGATTTGATAATCGATTTTGTTCAACGAAATGTTCTAAAGCTGGACGCAGAGAACCATCTCCAATCAATTGAAGGTGCCAAGGGATATCTGTCAGTTCCGCTAAAGTCTTTAACAGGACATCTTGTCTTTTAGGCACTTCAAAACGAGCAACCATGACAATGACTGGCTGCTCCATGCATATCTTTTCAGTTGTCTTATTTCTCTCGATAGGGTCAATGCCGTTGTGAATAGTCAGCAATTTATGAGCAGGAGCGACCTTTTTCATTAGTGCTAGTTCCCGATCATATTCAGACACTGTAATAATTTTTGTCGTAAATGGCTGAATTGATCTTTCCATCCGTTGATAGAATAGCTTTTTCTTGTAAGGAACACCTTCTGTAAAGCTCCAGCTATGTGCCGTAAAAATAGTTGGAATTTGTAACAACCTACCAACTATGCGACCAATCACACCAGCCTTAGAGGAGTGGGTGGCTATAACATCTGGTTGTAGATGTTTGAAAACGGCTCTTAATTGCCAAAATGCTTGAAGATCTTTCGCTAGATGAATAGCCCGTTGAAGAGCAGATATACTGATAACAGGGATTTTATGCTCTTGTAAGTGCCACAGTGATGGTTGGTAGGAGCCCGTCACTACTGTGACATCATGCCCATCCTGTTTTAAGTGGATAGCAAGTGCCTCCACATGTTTTTGCGCACCTCCAACTTTATCCATTCGTGTAATAAGCTGAACGATCTTCAGTATGGCCACTCCTTATTTTTTAATAAGCACCTGTGCGTGCAACGACAACATAAATTGTCTTCAACAAAATTTGGACATCCAACCAAAAGGAATAATGATCAACGTATTCAATGTCATATGATATTTTTTGTCCATGTGAAATATTCGACCTACCATTAATTTGAGCGAGGCCTGTTAATCCTGGCTTTACCTCCAAACGCCGAGCCTGTAAGGAATTATATGCATTCGTGATCGTTGGTACTTCAGGACGTGGACCTACAATGCTCATATCACCTTTTAACACATTTAAAAGTTGTGGAATTTCATCAATACTGAGTTTTCGAAGAATAGCGCCCACTTTTGTGATGCGTGTATCTTGCTCTGTTTTAAAATAATAATCATCAGGGATACCATCAGCACAAATAGTCGGCATATTGACTGGAACTGCCTGAATACACATTGTTCGTAGCTTCCAAATCACAAAGCGGTGATGATCGAGGCCAGTTCGGATTTGTTTAAAAAAAATGGGGCGACCTGTCGTTATGAGTAAAATGAGGAATATAGCTAGCATTAGAGGAATTGTTATAAAAAGCAAAAATAATGCCCCAATAATATCGAATATTCTTTTGCCGTACTGACCATAGAATGTGAGATTCTGAGCTGTCTGAACGTGCAATACATCATCCTTTGCATTTTTTTAGCACTTAACTCTATATATTCATTTTGAACATTTCTAGAACTATTTTAGAAAAAGTGCTTATATTATGAAAAAAAGAGTTATATCAGCGTTACTTGCTGAATAACTCTTGCTGTCTTATTATATGCTTGCTTCAAAAATTTGAACATCACATTCAATTACAACATTACCTTTTAATGCTTTACTGATCATACATGTTTGTTCAGCCTTGTGTGCTAAGCGTAGAAGTCTTTTTTCAAGATGTTCTGTTAGCTCTTGCACAATAATAGTCGGTTTATGGACAATTTTTTCATACGTAAAAATGCCATTTTCTACACTAACAAATCCATGGGCCTGCATGGATAATTCCAGTACATCTATTTCTGACCTTTCGAATAAAGCAGCTAGTGTAATTAAATAACAGGTTGCAGCTGCCCCTAAAAGCATTTCATCTGGATTTGTACCAATGCCAGGTCCATTCATTTCCCGAGGAATAGAAATTTGTGTTTGCAAATTACTAGCTTGGATACTTCCTGTACCGTTTCTTCCTTCTGACCAAGTTAAGTCCATTGTAAATTTATGCTGAACCATTCTAGATCCTCCTTTATTTGTAAAGCGAAGAAAAATGCCCGCTTACAAACGTAAGACGAGCATTCCATTTATTCAACTGTTACTGTATTTTTTTCTGTGTCAATATGACGACCTTTCTTAGTCACGGTTTGGTACTCTGCAAGACGAGCGGTCGTACGCCAATAGTGATAGACAAGTCGATCAATCCACAGCAAAGTCTCCACTTTCGATACAGCTGTCTCTAACTCTACCACATTTTCAACAGTGTGCTCAAAGTATGCGTTTCGTTTATCACGACGCACCGTAGCCATTTCAGAGGAAGTAACCTCAAGCAAGGTAGCAATCTCAGGTAGACGTTCATCCTCATCAATGATTAGTAGTACTTTTTCCAATACCTCTAACCACTTTTGGGTTAATGTCTCCTGTAATTGAAAGGCATTTGGATGTTGCTCACGTAATGCCTTTGACAAACGATATAAGTGGTCTAAAGCATGTAAAAGGGCAATATGCTTATACCGTTCTTTTTGAGAGGAAGATTGAATAGCATCCATAAATAAACGTGTTTTTTCGATTGCCTCATCTATTTGAGCCAATCTACTGTCTGTTTCAGCTGTGCGTTTTTTTCCTTGAATAAGGGAAACGAGTACTGTCGTCATTTCCTTAGTAATATCTTGCAATGTATTAAAGGATACCTCTACAGCAACTCCAGGTAGTTTGGCAACACTACTATCTAAATTACGAGTTAAATAATTTCCTTTTTCAGGGATCATTTTTTCAATGGCCTTTGCAAAAGGACGAACAAATGGCACAAAGAGTATCGCGCCAATCACACTAAATAATGTATGGAAAACAGCAATGCCGAGTGTTTCATCAAAGCTACCATTGATGGATTTCGTGACAAACTCTGTAAGAGCAAACAAAAACCTTGCACCCAATGTCACTAGTATAGCAGTGACTACATTGAACATTACATGTGTCACAGCTGTTCGTTTTGCAGCTGTTGATGCACCAATCGCAGCAAATAACGCTGTAGCTGTCGTCCCGATATTTTGACCAATGACTAAATAAGCAGCCTGTTCAAAATCAATAGCACCTGCATATAAAGCTGTTAAAGTGGCCGCTATTGCAGCACTAGAAGCTTGCATAATAACCGTCATGATAAGACCCAAAACAATTAAAACTAGTTTTCCACTAATAGAATTTGCACTAAATGAATCGAATGGAATTTTATCTTGTACCGCAGCCATTCCTCCCTGAAGAACATCAATACCTAAAAATAATAAGCCAAAACCAGTCACTAGCCCTCCAATTGCTTTGTAATCACGTGGTGCGAGCAATTGGACAAATACACCAAGCGCAATAAAAGGTAGTGACATTGTCTGCATATTGATCTTAAAGCCGATTAATGAAATAATCCAACCAGTACTCGTACTCCCGATATTGGCGCCAATAATAACGCCAATCGATTGGACAAATGTAAGAAGTCCAGCACTGACAAAACCTATCGTAATCAAGGTCGTGGCCGTGGAGGATTGTACAAGCATTGTCATAAATGTACCAGATAGTACCGAGCTAATGGTCCCACCTGTAAAACGATTGAGCCATTTTTTCAAGGCATCTCCTGCCAATTCCTTTAAACCGTTTGTTAGCATCGTCATTCCAAGTAAAAATAAACCTATGCCCCCAAGCACATTGATCAACCTATCAACACTCCCTACTAAAATTGTATCTCTCTTATGAAAGCTCCTTTTTAAAGGAGTTTTATTCCCCAAACATTCTTAATAGTACCATTATTAATTTTGAGAAAATAGGGATATTTCCCTGCATTGTACAAAATCATCCATTATTTTACGAAAAACAATGTGATAATTTTTATGGTAGAATAGAATAAATAATTCTTTAGGAGATTTTCAAAATGATTTTAACAAAGCAAGAAGCAATACAAGCACTTAAAAAGAACAAATTCATCGGTTTTACTATTACAACGGGTAATATTATTATGAAAAAGATTAATAAAACCGAGTATAATATTTTTGTTTTCGAAGAAGGAAGAGAAAAACCATTACGCTATGTAGGCTCTATCATGAACGTGATGGCGACAATGAGCGATAAAGCTTCTAAAAAAGATTTTGTAATTGTTGAACAACTACCAGCAGGAAACAGCGCTAAAGAAACTCAATCTTCTGAACAAGAAGCAACGACAGAGGAAAAAGTAGCACCACATGAAGAAAAGCCTTTAGTTGAAGGACAAGAAGAAAGCCGTGCGATTGCTGGCTATGAAGGCTTATATGAAATGACGGCAAGTGGTCGAATTATTACAGTAAGAGAAAACCGCCCATTGGCTCGCTGTAATGATGAATATGGCTTCCATATTGCGCGCTTAACAAAGGACGGCAAAGCATCTAGCCATAATGTCTTTGAACTTTGGAAACAGACATTCCCAGAGCTGGAGCACACTCTTTTCAGAGGTGCCTTAAAAGCCAAGTATGGTACAGGCTGTAAGCTAATTGATAAACCTGGTATTCATTTTTAATGAAACACCCTCAGCAAATATGCTGAGGGTGTTGTTATTTAGATATCGTATATTTTTTGCCACTTGAAAATCTTTATTATATTAATTTTAGCTACTTTATGGAAGCCTGCCTGCATGAGCTTTCTTCGTCTGGTTCTCTTATACCAAGGGACTATTGTACAGACTGCTCTCCCTTCCCGCTGCACATCTGCAACGATCTCCTCTAGTCGCAAGCTATCATATTCTTTTATAAACGACATATTGTCTGACAGCTCATAGGAATAGTTAACCGTTTCTTCGGCTACCGTTTGATCGTGTTGCTTATAGATGACATGATCGCTATCTGCAAAGAGTCGATAGCCCTTATAGAAATCTGTAACATTTTTCGCTCGATCCTTCGTTGTCATGATGTCTTTCATTGATAATTCTTGAAATCTCACATTTCCGTTACTCTGTTGTTGCTTTGCAATATAAACTTCTAAAATATGAATGGCTAGCATTCGTTGGAACATTTTTGTAAAAGCTCTTAGCCAATCTTTCGTGCTTGCATGCTTCAGAAAATAACGCAGTTCTCCTAATCGGTCTCGCTTCAATTTTACTAGCTGATGATTATTCGTTAATAGCCCTTTTAGGCGATCACGCATGACCATCCATAATCGAATACTACGCTCTTTAACTCCTTTTGTACTCATTACAAACTTCCTAGTAAAATCAATATGTGTATACCATTCAAACTTATATGGCTCATAGCCACTTCCTAAGTCATAATAACGATAGCCAGCTTGATGTGCTCTTAGCATATTCTCTTTTTCAATGAGGCGTCCTGGACCAAATAGATTAAAATCTGGCTCATGGCCCATTGCCTGACAAAAATTGCGCTCTCTACAGCATAGGTCAATTGTAAAAGCAATCCACTGCCCTTCAAATTGTAAGCTATCGACTTCTACGCGAAGCTCCTTACTGTTGGTTTTAGCTAGCTGCTCATAAAATAGACGAGTTTGCTTTTCAGTAAAGCCACTTTTATCAATTTTCTTTTGCCATCTTCTCTTGAATAACGTAAACATGTCTTGTAGATGATTGTGATTCACTTCCTGAAAGGCGACATGACCAAGAGACTTTAATTTGTTTTCACGCCGTTTAAGGCTTTTGAATTTCTTACGATGCATCTTTAGAAATGTTTCCATAGGAATGGTTTGGAAATCAATATAAGATGTGACAGTTCGAAAAATCGAATGAGGCATCTGATATTCAATCGCATATTTTTCTAATTCTTGAGAGGTATTTTTACTTTCTAATAATCCATGTAACACGATTAAATAACGCTTATATTTTCGTGAAAACTCCTTCAAAAGAAACGTAATGGAAGGTTCTAACCACTCCTTATCAGCAATCACTTCCATATAGGTCGCAAAACCTTGTCCTAAAAAGCTGAAATAATGGATTGTACCAAATCGTACAGAATGCACTAACGGAAAAAAGGCCACCGCTATACCTTGATGCTCCACTATGTAAATTTTGACATTGTCATGAATCCCGAGCGTTGTCCACCATGTTGAAATCCATTCATACTCAATAAAAGGGTTATTATTATACTCTTTTTCAAGAATCTCTGACCAAGTGCTCCGATAGGGCTCTAACTCTTCGATAGTCGTTATGAGTTTATAAGCTAGCAATGAACTAAATCGCTCCTTTTCATGTGATCATCGCCATACATTTAGTAGCCACTATATTCCTAGCAAGAAAGTATTAGAACATTACACCAACGTAAAAACCCCTCCTTATTAGAAAGGAAGGGCTTCGTTTCATTTACACGTTTACAAGTGATACCTCATCTTTTGTCACTGCATTGGCCATATGTGCTGTCGCCACAAAGCTTAGTGTCATACCAGGCCCAATGGTTGCGCCTGGGCCAGGATACGTTTCCCCCATGATAGACGCTGAACAATTGCCAGAAGCATACAACCCCTCAATGGGTTCGCCATTCTCCTTTATTACACGAGCATATTCGTCTACTACGAGGCCACCTTTTGTGCCGATGTCTCCAGGATATAGACGCAATGCATAGAATGGTGCTTTCTTGATTTCTGCTAAATTTGGATTTGGTAGTGTCGGGTCCCCGTAGTAATTATCGTAGGCACTATCTCCTCGATAAAAATCATCATCATGTCCGTTCCGCGCAAAGTCATTAAAACGATTCACCGTTGCTACTAGGTTCTCCGCTGGCACTTCCATTTGTTTGGCAAGCTCTTCAATCGTTTCCGCACTTTTTGCAACTCCATGCTCAAACCAACTTTTCGGGAATGCCTGTCCTGGGAACAATCCTGTAAAAATATAACGGCTTTTAGCTGAAGCATCAATTAATATCCAGGAAGGAACTGCCTGCTGTGTGACCTCTTGATGCTTATACATCGTATCCACGAATTCATGATATGGAGCCGCTTCATTGACAAAACGTTGCCCTGCACTATCCACTACAATCATATTGGGCACGCCACGATCTGCCACAAGGAAGAATGGATGTCCTTGTGGATCAATAACAGAAGGGGCTCCCCATACTTTATCCATTAAATCCAACGTTGCACCAATTTTTACGCCAGGTTCAAGGATGTCACCTGTTTGACCTTCTGGAGAAGAAGTCCATGCAGCATTCGTAGGACTTGGTAAATACTTTTCACGAAGTGTCTGATTATGTGAGAAGCCACCTGATGACAGAACAACACCTTTCTTTGCCTCAATTTTAAGCTCTTGTCCATCTCTTTCCACAATAATTCCTATTACTCTTCCTTTGCCCATAATGAAATCTTTAAAGGCCGTTGATAGCCAAAGCTCACCATTTGCTTCTGCAAGGGAGAGGCGTAAACGTGCAATTAAAGCTTCTCCTAAGGCTACTGGATCGCTCTTAGTTACCTTTGACTTGACTAAACGCGCCCCTAATTTCAGTGCAGTAGTTTTACCTTTTAGCGTCCGGGTAATCATATTCACTTTATGAAACTCGTAGCTATTCATCGTGAAGCCTTTTGTTGATAGAGTTGCACGACGCATAGAATTTGCTAAAGAGCCCATTTTTGTTAAATCGAAAATAAGTGGTTCAATGGAGCGTCCCTGTGACAACCCACCTGGTTTTTCTGGATAATAATCCGAGTAGCCTTTTGCATATTGGAAGCGCATATGCTTTGTTTTATTGTATAAAAAGCGTAACATTTCAGGCCCTCTCGTAATATAAGTTTCCTTTAGATCTTCTGGCACACGATCACCGATTGTTGAATCTAGATATTGGCGTGCAAGTTCATGTGTATCTGGGACACCTGCACCTTTAATGATATGATTATTAGGAATCCATAAAGCACCACCTGAAATAGCAGAAGCACCACCATAGCAATCTGTTTTTTCGATCACTAATGATTTCATTCCTTGTAACTTTGCTGTTAAACCTGCTGTCAATCCCGCTGCACCAGAGCCTACTACTACTACATCATAACTAGCATCCCATTTCATTCAACCATTCCTCCCTATATGAGCTAAATCGATGAATCTGTCCTTTCTATTAAAAAGTATAGAATTAAACCAATATTCAGTCAATTTAAACCATTCCCTATATTTCCACAAAAAAAGGAGCATACTCACTCGATTTAAGGTTTTAGAATCACCTTTATACAGTTATCTTCCCGTCCACAAATTATTTCATAGGCTACTTGCTTCTTCTAATGGCAATTGATATGTAATGGTACGATACATTAAAAGGCAAGAGGACACAGTCACCCTTTTTCACTTTTGTCACATGCTCTTACCTATTACATAATTCTTATGTGAAGAAATAGCGCCTTGGAAATATGCAAATCAGTTCCACGAATAGCAGTAGAAGTGATTTTCACAATAATATCGTCCTTCTTTTAACAGTTGGACCCTCTAATATCTTTATTTCCATGATAGATTACAGCCTTCACGACAACACTCCCTTTGCATAGTATCATCACAACAAGCATATATTTTCGACTCTATTCTTTCCTTCGCTAACCTGCAGTATGCACATCTTTATCATGATCGTTTTTATGCAGGCAATTCAATGTCAAGCATATTCATTTCTACTTAGCATATAGTTTGAAAAAGGCATTAAGTTGATGATAGGGCGGAGGAATTTTACAGGTGAGTGCAATGATACTTGGCGGTTTTCTATTTTTCAGTGTGAGCATTGGGGGCGCGATTGCCTGGATTTTCTCTAAGCTATTTCAGCATACGACACAGGGGTTATCATTATTGTGCGGAGGTTTTTTAGTAGGCTTACTTGTGCTAGATATCATCCCTTCTTCCTTTCAAATCTATCAATCATTTGGGATTATATTAGGTATTTTTATTGGTTATTTCATCTTCCAACTACTAGATACCTTATTTCATGCTTCTCATGCACAGAATCCCTCTGTCTCTCTATTAACACTAGCTATGATTATCCATACAATACCTATTAGTCTCACTGTTGGAAATTTACTTGGAAATGCTGCATTAAGTATTTCTCTCACAGCCTCCATTATTCTCCACCATGTTCCAGAGGGATTTGCATTATCTACTGCACTCATCTCTCAAGGTGAAAGGCTTTGGAGACTTTTCATTTATTTCTTCATCTTCTCTATTTTCTTTAGTATTTTCATCTGGTTTGGTCAGTATTGGGCTTTACCAGACAAAGCACAAGGGATCTTAATGGGCATTTCGATAGGATTGATTGCTACAGCTAGTATTTCTGAATTCATTTTGCATCAGCTACAGAAAGTCTCATTTAAAGCATTTTTTATGTATCTCTTTCTAGGTTATTTCCTAAGCTATATTTTCCATATACTTGTTGAATAACAAAGGGATGTCTCCGCGCATGAGACATCCCTTTCCTCTTTTATTCTTCTTCACTAACTAGCATTAAAGTAAGCGTTAAAATTTTAGAAACCTCTGCCCGAGTAAGATTACCTTTTGGGTTAAACTTACCATTCGTACCATTTAAAATACCTAGATGTTGCAATAGACCGATAGCCTGTACTGTTTCTTGACGCATTTGATTTTTATCTGTGAATGAATTGTCTTTGCTCACTTGCGCAACATTCACTTCCATACCTTCTAAATACCTAGCAATAATATAGGCCATTTCCTCTCGTGTAACGGGCTTTTTCGGCTCAAATTTTTCACCATTGAAAATATCGATTAAGCCATACTCCTCAAGAATCGCTACCTCCTTAGCACCCCAGAAACCACTAAGATCAGTATAAGAAGCAGGACCCTCATAATCTTCATTCACATTTAAGCCAGATGCACGGAAAATAATAGCCGCCAGTTCTCCACGCGTCACTTGTCCATTTGGATTAAACGTAGTAGCCGTTGTCCCATTAATGATATCTGTTTGATATAGTAACTGAATATAGCTTTCAGCCCAATGACCAATAGCATCCTTGAAATATCCACCTGCTTTTAACTCAACGTCGGCACGAGCAAATACCTGTACCATATCATTTAAATCCTCTGCACTAACTGCTTCCCATTTGCCAGCTGTATATACCTCACTCTTATAGCCATTACTAGTTTGTGTAATTTTTATTTGAATCGCAGGCCCAAATAACTTCTTCAGTTCTTCATAGTTTTCCTTAAACTCTTTTTCTCCCTCTGGATAGAGGTTTGTACCATCTTTGTACGATTGAAGAATCGCCTCTAATGAAATTTTTACTGTAATACTATTTTTTGTTGTAACAATCGACACTTCGTTATTTTCAAAGCCTATTTTAGATAACAAAAGCATTTTATAAATATCTTGATAGGGCATGGCTTGTAACTGACTAGTGGCTGCAACATTCTGCTTTGGATGGATTATATTTTCCACATTTACTACATCCTGTGCATACGCCTGTCCACCAACCCCTGTAAAACATGCAATACTCAGTGCACCAGCTAACATTATTTTCTTCACTGTTTTTCCCCCTTCAATTCATAGATTCAGTGTACTAAAACAACAGTTTATAAATCTATAAAAATATGGGAATTAAACAATAATTATATAAAAGACCCATTTTTAACACATTATAATTTTCCTATTTTACTTTTGAGTTTGAAACTAGTTTAACAGAAGGACAAATTACTTAATGCTATCTACAACAATTACATATGTAATTAGATTTATCTCTTAAATGAGGGCAGCTTAAAGGCTGTTCTTTGTTATATTTCTTTTACACTGGGTACATACTTGAAATGAAACTTCTTTCAGAGAACTTTATATTTATATAATATCAGAGGCTTTCATTTGATTTTTATTCAACGGTAGAAGTAGTATGGAGTTGTAACGAAGGATTCTCTACATATCCATACTATTATATTAATGTAACAATTCCAAAGGAGGAATTTCGATGAATTATCAAAACATTACGGTTGCAGGTAGTGGTGTATTAGGAAGCCAAATTGCTTATCAATCTGCTTTCAAAGGTTTTAATGTAACAGTGTATGACATTAACGATGAGGCATTAAAAAATGCACAGGATCGTATTACAAAATTAAAACCATTTTATCAACAAGATTTAGGTGCTTCACAAGAAGAAGTGGATGCAGCCTATGCACGTCTTACTTTTAATAGTGACTTGGCGCAAGCCGTTGCCAATGCTGACCTTGTTATAGAAGCAATCCCTGAAGTTGTGAGCATCAAAACAGAATTTTACACGAATCTTGGAAAAGTAGCACCGGCAAAAACAATTTTTGCAACAAACTCGTCTACTTTACTACCAAGCCAATTTGCTGAAGCAACTGGCCGTCCTGATAAATTTTTAGCTCTTCACTTTGCTAATACAATTTGGAAAAACAATACTGCGGAAATTATGAAACACCCTGGTACAGATATGAAAGTATTTGATGAAGTGATTGAATTTGCACGCGCCATCGGCATGGTACCACTACCATTGCATAAAGAGCAACCTGGCTATATTTTAAACTCTTTACTAGTTCCGTTTTTAGATGCAGCAGAATCTTTACTTGTAAAAGAAGTGGCCGATCCAGAAACAATTGATAAAACATGGATGATTGGTACAGGCGCTCCACTTGGACCATTTGCTATTCTAGACATCGTTGGCATTAACACTGCCTATAACATTGTGGAAGCGAAAGCAACTGCCACTGGTGATGAAAACATGAAAAAATTAGCTAACCTCTTAAAAACAGAGTACATCGAAAAAGGCAAATTGGGCCGCGCAACAGGTGAAGGCTTCTACACATATCCAAATCCAAGCTTTGCAAAACCAGATTTCTTAAAGGGTTAATGATTAAAAAGAGCAATTGTCCTTCTTAAAAGGGCATTGCTCTTTTTTTATTATACAAAAAAATTCCAAAAACTAGGTGTGTTTTCAAATTCTTTCGTTGTCAGCTTTTCAATAATTTTCAGCTTAATCTCCTGCTCCAAGTCTTCTCTATCCTGGTAACTTGTTTGATGAAGACACTGCTTAATTTTTGGCGTAAAATTTTCGATAATTATTAGCATCTCCTCATTCATATTGTTCTGCATTGACTAAATCTCCTCCTTTCTAATAATATGATGAAGCTTCTTTAAAGCCTTTCGATGCAGGTTGGATATATTCTGTGGTGTTGTTTGTAATGTTTCAGCGATTACTTTTATAGAATAGTCTTTGACATAAATCATTTCTAAAATTTGCAGTTGCTTGTCTGTTAATTTTTGCAAGCCTTTAAAGAGCTGTTCATTTTCAATTTTTTCTAATAATCCTTCTTCTTCGCTCTCTTCGTCTCTTATACCATCGTCCATTAGACCACTATCTGCGACTAATAAAAAGCGATTTTGCAATCTTCTCTTTTTTTTATCGAAATCCAAGCTAAAGAAATAAATTAAATTGCTGATATATTTTATTTTCTGTACCCTTTGATAATGAGCTTGAAATGTTTCATCAACCATTTTCAAATTACAATCATTGGGATATAAGATTGCATGTTGTACCAAATAAAGATTTTGTGCATCTGCCAAAAAACTTCTGATAATTGGGTTTTTAACCTGTTCTCTATTTCTGTAAAAAAACTCTTCTATTATTTTGTACTCATTACACATTCGCATCACTCCTATATATTCGCCTTCTTGTTCATTAAAGTGAATATCATATATCTATTATAAACCAAAAACAGAACAAATGTTCCCTAATTTATTCATTCATATTGATTTTATTAATCGTACGTTCACTTTTCATAACTGTAAGCATCACAATAATGAGGGAGGAAGATGTTATGATACCAATTGAAACTATACAAATGTGGGTTCACCTAATAGGTAATTCAGGTTTCCCTATTGCCATTACCATCTATCTCTTTATGCGTTTTGAGAAGAAAATAGAAAATTTGGAAGCGATCATCTTGAAATTGTTAGATAAAAGGGAAAATTAATAAGCCTATAAAAAAATATACGGCAGCATCCTTTAAAAAGGATGCTGCCGTGTGACTTAAAGATGCTTCTGCATACCATATATGTAAGAACAAATATGTAGATGGGGGGATTTTATGGAGCTTATATTGACCATTTTTCTCATGCTAGATATTCCCTACAATTACTTTCACCATTCATTCCCCATTATGATTGAATACTTGGGGTATCTTGGATTTTGGCTGGCACTCCCATTATCGGTCCTTACTATCTTGCTAAGTCTATGGTTACTTATAAAAAAAGTGGGCATTGTTAGCTCTTTACTTATTCTTTTTATTACGGGGATTCTTTTATTCCTTGCTTTAATTCCATTGTTCCATTGTTACTCATCCTAATAAATTGAAGCCTTTGAAGATGGAAGTCTTCAAAGGCTTTTTAGCATTTTTAGAAATACAGCACCATATAATCCTCATCAAAATATTGCTGCCCTATTTTTAAGGCGTTTCGTTCTGTTCCAAAAACGTGAAAACCTAACGATTTGTATAATCCTTTTGCTGATTCATTGGAAGAAACAACTGTTAAATTAATTTGCTCGACGTCTACTAGTGTCTTTGCTTGATTGATGATCTCTACCATTAGTTGTTTTCCTATGCCCAATCCCCGTTTTTTTGAAGAAACATAAACGGCAAAAATACTCGCTTTATGCTTTAGCTTCATTTTATTTGCTTGCACCAATGTCGCCACACCGAGTAAATCCTCCTGGTCAAATGCCCCAAACGTAAATGTTCCCTGTCCTTCGAGCCTACTTGCAAACGACTCAATTGACAAATCCTTTTCTTCCTCGAAGCTAGCGCCAAAAGCTTCTGGATTTGTTTGCAATCCCTCTAATCTTAAATCTCTATATACTTCAGCATCTGCAGCTGTTAATTGTCTAATTTCCATGCCTTTTCCTCCTATCATACTTTTCCTATTTATCGGCCATAACGATTGGCATTTGATGTACTTTTCCAACAGTAATCCTTAAAATGGAAATAAGGGAGCTGAAAATCTATGGAATCTACTAATATGTCAAAACACTTTCTTACATTACAGGCACAACGAGCACACTATCTACCAGCTATTCATTCACTTTCACAGGAAGAACTATGGCGTGTAACACGCGAGGGAAAATGGTCCATTGGTGAACACTTTTATCACCTTTATTTGATTCTCAAAATGCTCCACACAGCAACCAAATATTCTTTATTCCTTACGCCTATCGCTAAAATGCGAAGAAACAAGCCATTCTCTACTGAAATACATGATATTTATGAAGAATATCAATCCAAAAAAGGACATGGAATGCGAGCACCCAGTATTTTGATTCCACCTAAGAAAATACGCTTTGTATTAAACAGTTATGATATCGAGCAATTACTTATCAACGAGACACTTGCTTTGCAAAAGTTAGTACAAAATATAGACGAGGATGTTGCAGGGCATATTGTTTTTCCTGATCCCATTGCGCATTATCCTAATCTCATTCAAGCTATTCAGTTGCTGTCTATTCATGAGAGGCATCACTTTAATAGGATGGAAGGGCTTTTAGGAGGAAAGAATTTGAAAGGTACAATTAAAGAAATCAAATAGAGCCAATTTGATTTTATGCCCCTCAAAACTGGCTCTGGATTTTTCTGTATAGTAACTTTGTCATGGGAAAAATTTCATTAGGAAACGCTACGAGCTCTTTGTTCTAGAACTACACTTAAAATTCCAAACAATAACAGTAACAACACACCCATTAACGTAATATTTGACCATTGTAACCGTGTATCGAATAGCTGAAAAAAGAAGGTGAATACAGGAATAAAACACAATGACATCATGACTAAAAATACTTCACAATATTGAATACCCTTCTGTAATAAATACATTGGTATCAACACACCGATGACGGTCATCAATAAAATCCAATCAATGTTTTCAAGCAAATAAGTAAACATGACATCATATGTAGCGATAAATGAAAGAAAAATGATACCATAAAATCTTTTTGATAATATCATCGAGCTTGTCCATCCTAATTGACTGAGCTGCTTAGAATAGACTGTACATAATACTGCACCAAGTCTAGACTATTTAATTTTCCTTCAACAAAAAAATCCGTAAAGGTCAATATGAATCTGACATTTACGAATTTTTTATCACTATTACTTATTATGGGCTTATTAACGTTTACAGCAGCATACGTAAAAACTTTTCAAAATGCACGCCAGCCTCACGAGGTACTTGCTCCTTCGAAGTAGCTTCAATTGCAGCGGCTAAAAATGTTTCTGCTAGTTTCATTGACTCCATTAAATCTTGTCCACGCATCATGCCGCCCATCATGATGGATGCGAAGAGGTCGCCTGTGCCTGAATAGCTCTCACCATTATAGTTGCGGATATTATGAAAAGACCGCTCAGAATCGACAAACATATTGCCAACATAACGCTTGTCCCTATCACCTACTGGTGGATTCAAACCCGTAATAATGACGTTTGCTCCAGTTGCTTGCTGTAACTGCTGACCTGCTTCCTTAAGGGCATGAATATAATCTGTATCATTTTGATAGCTCAATAGCCTTTCATAGGATAAACCTGTAAGCAAGCAACATTCCGTAACATTTGGCGTAATAATATCAGCACACTTTACTAACGCTTTCATACGATCAAGCAATTCACCAGTAAACATCTTATAGACCTCACCATGATCGCCCATTACTGGATCGACAAGCAACGTCGTCTTATTTGAGTGAAACACGTCTAAAAAGCGAAATATATTATCGATTTGCTCCTTACCTGTAACAAAGCCTGTATGAATACCATCAAAGGTAGCTCCAAGCTTACTCCACTCGTCTATAAAAGAGTCCATCTTTGACGTTAAATCTTCACAATAAAAGCTTGAATATCCTGTTTGTGCCGTTAAAATAGCTGTTGGTAGTGGGACTGCTTGCACACCCATCACAGAGAGTACAGGCATCGCAGCCGTCAATGAGCACTTTCCAAAGGACGACATATCTTGAATTACAGCAACTTTTTTCATCATACATTCCACCTAACTCATCCTGCTTTTACTCTCCCCATCGTATCACAATTAGAAAGATGCGAAAATAACCTCAAACTGACCCTTAACTTTTTTATGAAATTGACACTTTTACAATAGTCAGTCCTTTGTTAAAGTAAAAATCATCAAAATATTCATCATAGTGAGGAAGAGACAAATGCAAAATATACAAAGGCCAACATCCTATACAAAATCACGTACAAAAACATTTGATTTAGTCATTACAGCCATTTTAGCAGCACTTGTTTTCGTTGCTACAATGTTTATCAATCTGAAGCTACCAATAGGGCAAGGTGGTCTTATCCACTTAGGAACATCTATGCTGTTTATCTCCGCTATTTTATTTGGACCAAAAAAAGGAGCACTTGCTGGAGCTATTGGAATGGGCTTATTCGATATCGTAGGTGGCTGGTTAATTTGGGCACCCACAACCATTATTTCACGCGCATTACAAGGCTTCATTGTTGGTAAAATTGCTTGGTCAAAAGGACATAAAGGTGATAATCTTGGGTTGAATATTTTAGGAGCAGTAGTATCAATGCCCGTGATGATTGCCGTATACTATGTTGGGCAGGCCATTATGTTCAACAGCTGGATTGCCCCGCTGGCATCCATTCCTGGGGATGTCATTCAAAACATCGTAGGCTTAGTTATCGCCATCCCGGTATGTGTTGTACTGAAGAAAACGCCATACTTCAAAAAGAATTTTTAATGAGAATACGCCATCTTGCTGTTCAATACAGTAAAGATGGCATTTTTTATGGTGTGAGATATAGAAACAATGAATTTCAAGATAACGCGAAACTAGCCTTGATTTTTTTCATACTATAAGGTGGAGGTGGAAAAATGCCAAGAGTAAAATACCGTGATGCAGACGTTGCTTTAATGGCAAGGATGATGAGGGCAGAAGCTGAGGGTGAAGGTCAACAAGGTATGCTTTACGTGGGCAATGTCATTGTGAATCGTGCAGTGGCGTCCTGTTTAGACTTCAATGATGTAAGAACGATTGAGCAGGTTATTTACCAGGTACAAGGTGGAAACTATTCTTTTGAAGCTGTTCAAAAAGGCAATATGTTTTACCAACGAGCGAGAGAAACGGAAAAAAGATTGGCGAAACAAAACTTAGATTTCTGGCGAGAGCATCCAGCAAAATACGCACTCTGGTACTTCAATCCATATGCACCATGTCCCCCAACATGGTATGGTCAGCCGTTTACAGGACAATTTAAGAATCATTGCTTTTATGAACCTGCACCAGATACTTGCGCCAGTGTATATATGGGATAAGGTTTTTTGACTTTTAATAACCTACATTCACAAGTTTAATAACGTACTACTACAATTCAAAGCCAAACGTGTTAATTGACTATAAATCGCCAGATGTAAAAAGGCTGAAGGAATAGATGCGAATCTAGTTCCTTCAGCCTTATGCTAGCTCTTATTTTTTAATCGTTACATATTTGCTATAAACATACCCCGACTTATTATTATAAGATATCTTATACCAGCCTTGTATTTCCTCTAAAATTGTAATTTCGGTATTCTTTGAAATTGTCCCATATACTTTTCCTGAGTTCGATGGCTTTGAACGAACATTTAAGTGATAAGCCGTAACAATCCCTTTAAGTGATTCTGGCTGAGTAATTGTTGGCTTCGATTTGTCTGGTGCTGACTTACTTGGATTCACCGGTTTTTCTACTGGCTCATCTTTAGGTTTATTCAATGCTTTTACCAGCTTTTGATAAAATTCACCTGACGTTTTTACCCCAGTAAATTGGCTAGCATCTACTTTTGCTTTTGTTGCTAGCATTTTTATTTCTTCTTCTGTAATCAAAGCTTTGACATTAATAGATGCTATATTTGTATACTTACCATCTTCCGTTGTAGGAATGGCTAAAATATCTTTATTGATTAATTCAACAACAGCAGCACGTGCAGGCGATTTCACATCGACACCAACGATTTTCCAGTTATGCTGGATCACTGGCTCATACACGCCGTTCATCTCTTCTTTTAGATATCGAATGGCTAGATTACGGATTGTACCGCCTGTTTCTCCATAGGCACTTTCTTCTTTAGAGGACCAAATCATATTAAACTTACGCCCTTCAAGTGCCTGACCTTTTGATACAAGAAAATCCATACGATAAGAGTTCATACCAAGCTTTAAATTGTCTTCTAGCTTAATTGGGGTACCATCTAATTTTCGTAGATTTTTTATTCTGTTACCTGGCTGCTCAGTTAAATCGATGTCATATTTTACATTTCCGAAATAATCATTCGTACTATATTTAGAGGAACGACGCGTTTTATCAAAACTAATCGTCACATCTCCATCACGTGTGCTATTAAAATAGCCAACTGCCCATTCCATATAATCTTTTAAATCTTTGCCCGTTACTTCATAAACTGATACTTCTCCACCAGCAAATTGATAATTATAGGCGATATCCTTTTTCTTAATAGGACCTACATCCAATGAAGCTTTGT
Source organism: Lysinibacillus sp. LK3 (assembly GCF_001043675.1). Lineage (NCBI taxonomy): Bacteria > Bacillati > Bacillota > Bacilli > Caryophanales > Bacillaceae > Lysinibacillus > Lysinibacillus sp. LK3. The sequence goes on along the minus strand of NZ_LDUJ01000022.1, from coordinate 13,135 downwards.
CATTATCAATCTGATGTGCTACCACATCTGCCTTACTATAATGTAGCATGACCTCATGGAAAAAATCTGATAAAGGTGTTTCTTGGATGTGTACAGCTGGTATACCCTTAATTTCATTTTTGGGAACAAGATTTGTTCCTTTAAGCTGTGCTACTTCGATATTAGCATCTTCACGTGCATACTCATGGTATGGCTTCAACGTTTTTTCTAGGTCTTTATCCGATTCAACAAAGGTCCCGTCTTCATTCTTTACAGGAATAGTTGAAGCATCTTTTTCTTTAAGCAACAATTTCTCGCCTTGGCGAGTAAATGTTAAATCAATTCGTGAAATATGTGTTCCATATTTATTAGGCTCTGTTATAAAAACACCGTTCACTTCTTCTTTATTTATCAGTACATGATTGTGTCCTGCAAAAATAGCAGCTAGTTCTGGTACGGCATTAGCCATTTCCTTCACACCCGTTCCTAGAACACCATTTTCATTTTCCAATCCCATATGCATAAGGCCAATCATGACATCTACTTTACCCTCTAATTCCTTAACTGCCTTTTTAGTCTCTTCTATAGGGTTTTTGACAACTAAACCATCAAGATGATTTGTCCCCTTCTCATACTCTGTAATCAAAGGTGTTACCATGCCAATAACCCCGATTTTAACCCCTTCACGCTCAATAATTGTATATGCAGGTAAATAGCGTTCGCCATTTTCTTTATAAACGTTCCCAGCAAGTCTTGCTCCATTAAATTGACTGGAAACTTTATCTAATACATCCAAACCAAAATTAAACTCGTGATTACCATATGTCCAAGCTTCATAGCCCATTTCATTAACAGCCACCATCATTGGTGACTGCGGCTGGTCATTAAACAATTCTGCAGAATTATCCTGTATTAAATCTCCATTTTCCAATAGGATGGTATTCGGATGATCTTTACGGATATCTTTAATAATTGTATATAATTGCGTTAAACTTCCTGTGAGATTAGGTCCATCCACTGCGTAATCCCAAGGCATAGAGCGGCCATGAATATCTGACGTAGCCAGGAGTGTAATATGAATATCTTTCTCTTGTGCATTGACAGGCGTTTGTGTAAAGACAATTCCTGTTGCCAGAATCAATACAGCCATACTTAGTATTGTTATAACTTGTTTCAATTGATTCATTTCCTAGTTTTCTCCCTTTTTATTCTGAATTTTAAGATTCCTAATCAGTGTAGCATTTATGGAGATGTCTAACCAGGTAAAATCTATCATAAAAGTAATATAATTTCATAAATTTAACAAATATTAGCGTGATTAAAGAGGAAAAAGCAATAGAAAATCGATATTCAATAAAAGTTTCAAACCCGTCCAATATCCCTATTTTAATAGGATTTATTTGATTCATTTGGATATGCTAGAGCCACTCTCACACGTTTTTCCTTTAATAACAGGACTCCCATCAAACCAATGAAGGAGAATATAACAGGCGAAATGAAGCCATAGTAGTACCCATCATTTACATTGCCTGTGGCAGCTTGAAAGTAATCTAAAATAAACCCAAAAATAATGGGTAGCAATGCGGCACTTAGAAAGCCCCCTGTATTGGCAAATCCAGAAACAATGCCTGATTCAGCAAAAGGAAAAGTTTGACGAACTGCCGCAAAGGTTAAGGCACTTGCACCATAGCCAAAGCCGATGATAAAGAACAGGACAATGAGCATGAAAATGGACGGATGCCCTTTCAATAAAAGAAAGGCAAACCAACTCGCTAAAACCGCAATATGCACAACAATATAGGGTCTCTTAATTGTACCTAAACAGCCAGCAATCCAGCTCATTAAAGGTGCTCCGATAAGCGCTCCGACTAAACCAATCATAATTAGCTGACTAGCCTCTGACCGTGACATCTCATACATATTGATCCCATATGGTACTGCCCACGAGCTAATAAAGCCAACATACCCGCCCACAACGCCAAAATGACAAAAAAATAAAGCCCATGCTTGCCTGCTTGAAAATATTCTTCGTAATAATATGGAGCTATTTTCACGTTTTATTTCTTTAGTTATGCTTACAGATTCCTTTGAAAAAATGCGTTTTGTGTTTTGTACGAGCACAAAATAAAGAAGTACACCACATAAGCATAGTAAAAGTCCTGTAGAGAAAAAGGTGATTCGCCAACCTAATAAAAAAATCAATGTAACAAAAGGCACTGTTGCCAATAAGAAGCCTAAGCTCCCTGTCATACCTGCAAAGCCAATTAATCGGACAAACTCCTTTTTATGAAACCATTGTGCCAAAATAAGCACCATATTCACCCATATGGTCGCATCTCCTACACCAGTAAGTATTCTAGAAAAGAATAGAATGAATTCATGTGTACCTAGACTGTAAAGAATGGTTCCTATACCTGTAAGTGTGGCACCAATGATGAGAAAAACGTTTGGCCCAAATCGGTCAGCTAAAATCCCCATTGGAATTTGCAAACTCGTGTACACAAAAAATTGAATACTCGTCAATAACCCAATTGTCGATGCCGTTACCCCAAAATCCTCCATCAATTGATCTGTAATTAACCCTGGAGCAGTTCGCTGACTTGCCATTAACAAATAGGTAAACAATACAGCAACAAACACAATCCATCTGTACTTATGTTGTTGTTTGTCCAATAATCACTACTCCTATTAGCTTTTAAGTTATGTATATGAGTTCGAGGCCAGGATAAAACCTGCTTTTGAGGAAGCTTTAAAATTACGACAGAAAGAAAACGCACCCAGTCTACACTAAGTGCGTTCATGCTATATTATACCGCTGGCTGAGGCTGTTCACTGACATGTACTGCTGGTTGACGGTCTTTCCAAGGCATTGCTTCCTCTAGCTGTCTACCTAGCTGTAATAACGTCAATTCATCTGCAAATTTACCTGTCATTTGTAGACCAATTGGTAGGCCTGATTTACTTTCGGCTAAAGGCAATGATATAGAGGGCTGACCTGTAGCATTGAATAAATTTGTAAACGGTGCATACGTGAAAATTTGCTCTGTCCATTCAACAGCTGAAATGTTAGGATTGTTGGCATTTAATTCACCAATTTTAGCAGGAAGTGTGCCAATAGTTGGACTCAATAAAATATCATAGTCTTCAAAGAAGCCTGCAACTTGACGTGAAACGACTGCATTTGTATGAATAGCTTCCAATAAATCAGCCGCCTTTAATTGACCACCATATTCATAGCATTTCCAAATGGCGGCTTCAATATAGTCTGGAGAAACTGCTTTACCAGTTCCCGCTGCAGCCCCCTTAATCATTTGATAAATATTCGCTGTCCAAATAGCGACCGTAGCCTTTGTGAATGATGCTTGTTCATATTTCGGACGCGCCTCTACTACCTCGTGTCCTAGTTCTTTTAATACTTGAACTGTTTTATGAACCGCTTCTATACATTCCGGATCGACAAATGCCCCAGAATTTGTTTCAGTTGTCCAAGCAATTTTTAGCGGGCGCACTGTTTCCTGGATAAGTTGTCCATACGGTGCATGTGTTACTTCTAATTTGGAATAGCTTCCTAAGTCAGGACCTGCTACTTGATCCAATAAAACAGCTGTATCGCGAATTGTACGAGTCACAGCGAACTCAATGGCAATACCATTTAAAGGCTCGCTATTGAATGGACCAGCTGGAACTCTTCCCCGTGTTGGCTTTAATCCCACTAACCCACTACAGGAAGCGGGAATACGAATAGAACCTCCGCCATCATTAGCATGAGCGATTGGCACTATACCACTTGCCACAGCGGCTGCTGACCCTCCACTCGAACCGCCTGGACTATGATTTAAATTCCACGGATTGCGCGTTGCACCATAAATAACTGCTTCAGTCGCTGCATTATAGCCAAACTCAGGTGTTGTCGTAGTACCTGCTAAAATCAAGCCAGCCTTTCTAAAACGCGCCATTAATTCACTATCGACGGGTATAACCGTATTTTCTCCAATACGACTCCCCATACTATGCGGAACACCCTCTGCATGTAGCACAAGCTCCTTAATTAAAAACGGAACACCTGCAAACGGCGCATTTTCATCAACCTTCTCAATGGCCTTATCAGCCTGCTCTTCTAACACACTAACAACTGCATTAATGGATGGATTGACTTTTTTTATTCCTTCTAACGCTAGCTCCTTTAACTCCTGTGGTGTTACCTCCTTTGATTTTACTAGCTCTGCTAACCCAATACCGTCATAGGATGCATACTCTTGTAAATTCATATCATCACCTCGTATAGTAGTAATCTTTCAACTATAATGTACTGAATATTCTAAATTTAAGATATTACCCGAAAGGATAATTCTGTTTTAAGTAGAATATATACGCATAATAGAGAAATGAGGTGTTTTCATGTTTTTAGAAAATGATTTAGAAAACATTCTTAAAGCAAGCTATCATATTTCAAATATGAATGTGAAACAAAGCAATGAATGTTTTAAACATGAACTATTGCAAACAATTAGTCAGCATCTCGGCTATCACCATATGTTATTTTGGGAAATAGCAAATAATGAGCTAACCGCCCCTGTGCTTTTTAATATAGAGCGTCATACGATTAATGACTATTTACAAAGATATAAAAACTTTGATCCATTGCACCCCCAAAATATAAATACACAGCCTTCCATTCAGCTAATGAGTAGGAATGAAGTGATGTGCCTGCAAAAACAAACCCACTATAAAGAAGTATTTTTGAAGGAAAATCGCTATGAAGATGAAATGGCCATGTATTTGAGGATAGACAATAGGCTCGTAGCCGTTATTGGCTTTTTAAGGAAAACAGGAGAGAAGCTATTTAATGAAAAAGATATTTTAAAGTTAGTATATTTGAAAAGAAATATCGAAAATATGTATTCCTTACATCACTTTTCACAGCCCTCCATCGTGTTGGAAATGACAGATCGAGAACGAGAAGTTTTAAAGTTTGTATTCAAAGGCTTAAAAAACATAGAAATCGCCCAGCAATTATTCGTCAGTGAAAATACAATTAAAAAACATCTTCAAAATCTATATAGAAAATTTCAAGTAACCAATCGTACCCAGCTACTAGCAAAGTGTTTAAAGTATATTGATCATATTTAGGAGGGTCATCTATTGAATTCAAAGGTAGTATGATTAATTGGCATAAAACTATTTTCCCTCAGTAAAAAATGTCCCACCAATTGGGTGGGACATTTCTAATTTTAATTCTAACTATAGAGGCGCTCTTTTACTTAATTACTTTGCACTTTATATACTTTACTATCAAGCTGTCTATCTATTGCCTGCTGTAAAAATCGCGTAGCGGTAAACAATTTTTCTTCATCAATATTCGTTTGCACACCTAAACGATGCAGAAAATTTACTAAATCATTTGTCGATACATTGCCGCTTGCACCAGGGGCATAGGGGCATCCCCCTAAACCTCCAATAGCACTGTCGTATTTTGTAATCCCCAGCTCAAGTGCTGCAAATATATTGGCTAAAGCACGGCCATACGTATCATGAAAATGAAGGGCAAACAAATCACGATCGTATTGAGTGAGCAGCTCTGATAAAATAGCCTTTACTTGTACAGGATCCGCTACCCCAATTGTATCGCCGAGTGAAATTTCAGAAACGCCCATTGCTAGATAGGCATCAATGATATCCTTCACTGTTTGAAGCTTTACTTCATCACCAAACGGACTGCCAAATACAGTTGAAATATAGCCTCTTAACGATATACCTTCACGATTTGCTACTTCAGCTACAGCTTTTAAGTTCTGCAAAGATTGGTTGATTGAAGCGTTTACATTACTTTGATTATGCTCCTCAGAGGCGGAGATAAATAACGCAATTTCATCAACCTTTTGTTGAATGGCTCCTTCTACCCCTTTCAAATTAGGCACAAGCGCTGCATACGTTATTTTTTCATCACGTGCGATTTGCTCAAACACTTCATGATGATCGGCTAAAGCTGGTATCCATTTGGGACTAACAAAAGAGGATACTTCGATATGGCGGACACCTGTTTCACTGATTAAGTTAATCCATTGCACTTTCAAATCAGTTGGAATAAAAATTTTCTCATTTTGTAAGCCGTCACGAGGACCTACTTCTCTTATTTCCACTTGTTTTGGTAAAGTCATCAAGATACACTTCCTTTAATTAAATGCCGAACAGCTGTAGCATAATCCAGCTTGATGCGTAGAATACCATGAATTGCACACCGGCCCCTACACCTAAAATACGATTTAATAAACCACCCACAGTTGCGACTGTAAATGTTAACACTACTCCTAGCAATTGTGCCTCGTTATAGGCAAGCAAAAATGCTAATCCGATAAACATCGCTACGATTGCTTCCTGGCTAATATATTTCAATACTAATACAGATGCTTTACGTGCATAATTCATCGCAAATGGATAAGCAATTAAAGCGGCTACACTAATACCGATTAACCCAAAAATGAAAAAGTCCCATGAAGACATTAGCGTGTGTAGGTTGTTAACTGGATCTACTGTAAAAATCGGTGGTGCATTAAATAAAGGTGATGCTGGTCCAAGTGCTACTGGACTTAACGGAATACCGAATGCAATTAATGGAATAATCGCTTCAGCAATATATGTCGATTCCGTTACACCATTCATAACAGTAAGACTCGTTGTTGATTTTTTATAGGCACCTTTTGTACGAGAGCCTACAATTTCTCCCATCAATGACGTCATCCCAACAGGACTGAAGACAAATGTAAGGGAGGAAAGAAACGTTGTAATACTCGTAAAAATGGTCTGCCTTTTCGATAAAATTTTAAATGGATTCGGGAAATAGCCTTTCCATGATTTCGTTTCGGGAGCAAGATTATATTGATTTGGCTTACTGCGTGCTAGATCATTTTTAGCAACAGAAGAAGCCGCCATTAAAATATTACAAAACATCGGTCCAATCGCAATTCCTAAAAAGAATGTAATACTTAAATGTTTATCCAGCATCGCAAAGCTAACGCTATCTAAAGCTTTAATGAAAAATGCAAATGGAACAATGATTAAAATACTTGCCCATTTTCCCTTTGAAAAGAATGCGATTAAAATTGCGGCAAGTGTAAAAATGATGCCTGATGAAGATTTAAAAAAGTCGGCAAATTGACCTAAAAACTGACCTAACAATACAGCGGTTGGTAGGGCGATAAATGCACCGATAACACCGCCAGAAATCATTTTACGTAGTGCAACGTGCGGCATGCCTAAACGGCGTAATGTATTGGCATGATCGATTAACGGTACAGCCGTTGTATCCCCTGGAATTCCTAATAACGCAGTTGGGACAGCATGTGTTAAATGCTTAGCTAACACGCCCGCCATGAAAAAGGCGAATACCCCTTCAGGAGGCGCTCCCAGCAAAATAACTAGCAATGTAATTGGTACCATAATTGCTGTTTCATCTGTACCTGAAATAAGTCCAATTATAGTAAAGATTGCTGCACCAAGAAATGCAAATAAAAGAGCTATTACATAAATACTCATTTTTTATCCGCTCCCTTCAAGCCTTGTAAGCTAGAAAGAATACCAAAATCCTCAAGCTCCTTTTTTGTCACCGGATCTTCCTCGATTAAGCGTATTTCCTCGTCTATATCAATTTGTAAATCCTCAAATGCTTCCTTTAAAGAATGACTAGATGCTTCATCCTCTACTAAAATACGCTTTGGTTTAAAAAGAATCGTATTAATAGCAACAACAATCAGAATACCCGTGATTCCTGTTAACAGTGAATAAGAGTTAATCATCTGAGGGTCTGCAAACTTCGGAAAAACCCACTGACCAAACTGATAGCCTAAAAAGCTTGCGGCAACGCTTAAAATAATTGAAATAATTAACTGATTGCCAGAAACCGTGTCTCCTAAAATTTCAATAAACTTCTTTTCCTCTACATTTTTTTGCTCATTGTATGGAGTATTCGCCATGTATTATTCACCTCGCAGAGAGTTTGTAATCTCTAAAACACGATCATAACGGAAATCCTTCTCTTCTACCGCCTGCTGCACAACACGATCAATAATATCGCCTGTTGCCCCAGCCATTACAGCCAAGTTTTTCGCATGCAGACGCATATGACCAGATTGAATACCCTCTGCTGAAAGTGCGCGTAAGCTTGCTAGATTTTCTACTAATCCTACTGCTGCAATGTAGCTAGCTAGCTCCTCTGCAGATTGCACATCCATAATTTTTAGCGCTGCTTTTGCAACAGGATGAGTCTTCGTAGCCCCTCCCACAATACCAACAGCTAATGGCAATTCCAACGTCCCAACAAGATTGCCTGCTTTATTCAGCTCCCACGTTGTTAAAGAACGATATCTACCAGAACGAGCAGCATAGGCATGAGCACCAGCCTCAACAGCACGTGTATCATTACCCGATGCTAATACTGCAGCAGTAATACCATTCATAACCCCTTTATTATGTGTGGCAGCCCGATACGGATCAGCATCTGCAAATTCGTAAGCACTTACAATATTTTTCGCAATCTCTATCCCCCCGAGCATTTCTGTCGAGAATTCTCCACGCGCACGAACAATACGCTTATCTGCTAAATTTGAAATAATCCGTAGCACAACTCGTCCATTTGTAATACGTTCGATTAATGGTGACACAGATTCCGCCATCGTATTGACTGCGTTTGCCCCCATTGCATCCTTCGTATCTACGATTAAATGAACGACAACCATTGTTTCTTTTGCTGTGTCGATTAAGTGCACTTCTATATCCTTCACTCCACCGCCTAACTTGACTAACGTTGGATCCTTTTCATTACAATGCTCGATGATCTCATTTTTATGTTCAAAAATTTTCGCCCTCGCTGCATGAGGGTCCTCAATATTTAATACCTGAATCTGTCCGCGCATAACTGTTCCCGAGCTGGAAGTAAAAATACCCCCTAACTCATATGCTGCACGGGCAGCATTACTAGCCGCAGCAATTACTGACGGCTCTTCAGTAGCCATCGGAATAAATACCTCTTTGCCATTCACCTTAAAGTTGGCCGCTACCCCTAGAGGCACTGAAATATGTCCAATAACATTTTCAACCATTGCATCAGCAAGCTCTAATGAAATTCCACTTTTTAAAGCTTCAACTTCCTCGTTGGTTAAATTTGATTTTTCAGCGATTAACTTAATTCGCTCTTCTACTGAAAGTAAATAAAATCCCTTAATACGTGAAGTCATCCCCATACCCCCAAAATTAAAAAAAGTGTAATATAATTCAACTTAGTTGAATAACATTACACCAATTGTAAATTGTCTGAATAGTATTGTAAACAAGAAATTTGTATTTTCGATAATATTTACGTTTAAAGGAAAGATTTAATCCTCAACATAAATCGTTAATACCTTTGAATTCTCTATAGAATTGTTAATAAAGATATGCTCCTTTTTCCCAGAAAAATACGCAGAGTCCCCCTCATCTAAATGGTAAAATTTATGATCGTATTTCAAGACGATACTACCCGAAATGACATAAATAAATTCATCATTATCGTGTGTATAAGGAGCTAAATTTTCCGCCCCATTATGTACAGTAACAATAGAAGGATTGATATTGCTCATATAGCTCTTATTCGCTAACAGCTCATATTGATAGCCAAGTTCATTCGTCTCAACAGTCTCATTGCGTTCTTTTTTCGATACAATCGAAATGCCATCAAATTGATCCTGAATAACAAACCAAGCCATTGGCACATCAAATATTTCCGCAATCTTGGACAAGGTCACCAGACTCGGTGTCGCTTTGCCATTTTCTATTTTTGAAATATGGCTTTTCGTTAAATTAATCTGCGAAGCTAAATCATCCTGAGACATTTTATTTTTCTTCCGCATCTGCTTTATTTTTACTCCAACTTCTAGTAAGTTCATCTATTCCAGTCCCCTCGATCATTTCGGTTTTTACAATAACTATACTATATTTTTAAATGATGGATCGAAAAATACGGGAGTATATTACTCCTTCATTGTCGTCTGTTCAATTAAATACAACAGGGTGTGCTGAAAGTTTCTCGACTTTTAGCACACCCTTATACCATTATAGTGATGACATTCACATCTTCTTAGGCTGAATCCTGAGCGAGATTGTTGCATTATGCTCCATAAAAATTAATTTTGAGAAGCAATAATCAGCTTAAATAAAGGAAATAAACGGAATTTTTATTTATAAATGGTATTAAATTATATTTAGTAAAAACGAAATGTTAGTCACAGTTTTTCTATACGAATAACTTTGATTTTTGCTGGATTTGACTCCAAAATTTCAGAATACCAAATCCTCACTTCATCTCCACTTTTAATTCCTTTCATAGAAAGTTTCGATTCATTAATTAAAATTGAAACTGTTTCAAATTTATTTAAGTACATGAGATTTTCGCTAGAGAAACTCTCTATATCAGATTGTTGAACGTCCTTTCCTTGAATAAAATAGACTATTCCTTCATGCATTACTATATAACCAATTTCACTTTCGGTATTTTCTTTACTAGCAAATAGTTGGCTAACATTACCTAAGAACCATAAAGCAACAAGAAAAAGTAACAATAAGACTGTATTGATAATAGGTTTGGGGATTCTGTTCTTCATTCAAACCACCACCTTATACATTTAATAATTTTCATATCATTTTAAATATACATAATATACCAAATATTGCGCTCACCTCTATTCTACAATACAAAACAGTACTTTACTTGTAATACTTCCCAAAGAAGGAATACAGAAAATATTTTGAAGTTTTCAATGCAATCGGATAGAATTAGGAAAATAAAAAAAACTTATATTGAACTGCCGAAGATAAATTACAAGCTGTTGAGCGCTACTTAAGAGGAATGGAACAGAAATCTCCTATGCTATAGCTAAATCTATGGGGACTAATAATAAAGCAACCCTTAAATGGATTAAACAATATGAAATACAATGTAGTTGAAGCTATTATTCAGCCGTCTACAAATTAAACACTAGAGTTTACTCTAAACCAACCTATTCACTTGTTTCAGACATGTTGAACAAAGCACTCGAACGTTTACCTGAGCACCACCAGTTACTTATGCATACCGATCAGGACTGGCATTATCAAATGAATAAATACTGTCGCGCCTTAGAATCAAGAGGGGTTGTTCAAAGTATGTCTCGTAAAGGAAATAGTTACAACAACTCTGTCATGGTGAATTTCTTTGACATTATGAAATCCGATTTCCTTTACATGAGGGAATTAGAAAGTATAGAGCATTAAAAATAGAATTAGAAAAATATATAAACTACTAGGCAAAATTAAAAACGAGTCCGGTGCAATACCGAACTCATTTATCCAAAGTAGCCAAATGAAATAACGAAGCTTACATACTTCGAATTAACTATTTAATTCATTTATGTGTAACCTACTTAATTGCGCTCTGATTTTTGGAATGCTACAAATAAAGATAATTTTTTATTAGAAAAACCTTAGTTACCTCTAAAGACATTAGTCTCTATTATTGAAAGCAGATGCAAATAAAAAAATACTAAGAGACTGAGACATTCAGATGTAAAAACAATTTTATAAATTAATACCCAAAATAGAGCCTTTGAAGAATTTGATATGCATATATTCACATGAATTCTTTCACATTTAACCAAAAACGTTGGATATCAGTTTAAAGAGATAAACGGATGGTTATCTCGCTTTATGACTACTCCCACTCAATCGTCGTTGGGGCTAAGATGTAATATCATACGGTAGGATTTAAGATTATTATCAAAACAGAAAAATGCATTCAAATCATGTAATTTTTTGTCCTCAATTGTAGATGGTGACTCCCATTTATATGTCTATGTCGTTTCAATGTCTTTATCATCAATTTGAAAAGAAAACATAGGAAAATTTTAGTCTTCCTATGTTTTCATTCAAATTATTGATCTGTTTGTTCTTGCTTCTTTTTCAAATACTCTGCACGTATTTTCTCAAGTTGCTGCTTTTTATCAAATTTGGCCGGCTTGTTTTTTTCATGATACTTTGCCACAGCCACCTTACCTTTAGTATCCAATTGATATTTCCCCACTTTGGTTCACCTACTTTTCCTGCCTTTAAAGATATCTATTCAACAAATATAGTATACCTTATTTTGTTGATGTAAACCTTTTTCCTATATTGGTGTATTGCTTAACCTTAATTTCGGTAAAAGCTTAGTAAATAATTCATAGCCAAATGTATTATCTGTATCCATCCATTTTTATATTATTATACCTTTATCATTATTTACCGCGACAATCTTGCTCACCTTTATGTATGGAGACGGCGGGTGTTCAGTATATAAAAACAACAAACCTTATTATATCAACGTTTAAAGGGCTTTTTTGACCACTAAAAATAACTCTTACAAAGGAATTAATAAGGTTTGCCAAAAATGCTTACGGAGACTACTATAAATATATACTTTTTCTTTAGAACAACTGTAGTATGTTTTTTAATACTACATAAGTACTCACCATCTACACAGGGAAAATCTTAAACAAATTTTTCTCCAAATTCTATTTTTAATTAATATTTTTCAAAATTCTATTTTTCCTCAAAAACTCTATCTGTTGCATTTTTTCTATTAAAGGATTTAATTTAGTAATTAAAATTTCCAGTTCATCTTTCAATATACTACTCTTATCATTGTCAACAAATGGTAACATGCATCTTAGTAAATCATCTACTATTGAACTTGATATTTTAAAAGGATTTTCTTTTAAATACGCTATAGTTTGAGTTGTTATTTGAGAAATATCATGTTGTAAAAAATGCCTTACACCTAATTTTTTTAATATATATTCATATTCATTTATACTCAATTCTTTTTTGGTTAAACAATAAGTTAACGCCTCTTTCAAACTTTCAATCTCTTGCTTAGAAATAACTATATTATTACTCATATAAAACATTTGTAGTTCACTTATTATAGACCTTTTGGATTTATTCAATTTTTCCTTAATAGAGTAATCTTCAATAAAATTATGTATATCTTTAATATTATAAAACTTACTCACTTGAGGTAAAAATTCATTTACCAACCAATTATATGCAGTCAATGCTCCCCAAATATTTTTTTTATTAAACTGTTCAAGTTTAATATCACTCATAATAGTTA
>NZ_LDUJ01000021.1:0-273811 GCF_001043675.1 Lysinibacillus sp. LK3 | reverse complement strand
TTTGATGTCCAAAATTGTGTTTTGTTCACTAGCAAAACTAGCTACTTAAAACTTTATTGATTACGTTTTGCTTGTTCAGTTTTCAAGGTTCATGTCATCGCCCTTTTGGACAACTATTTAAATTTACCATACAACCAAGAGGTTGTCAACACTTTTTTGGAGCGGGTGATGAGAATCGAACTCACGACATCAGCTTGGAAGGCTGAGGTTTTACCATTAAACTACACCCGCATATATTTTCTTGAAAATGGCGCGCCCGGCAGGAGTCGAACCCACAACCTTCTGATCCGTAGTCAGACGCTCTATCCAATTGAGCTACGGGCGCATATGAAATTAATTAATTGACTTGGTGCGGCCGAGAGGACTTGAACCTCCACGGGGTTGCCCCCACTAGGCCCTCAACCTAGCGCGTCTGCCGTTCCGCCACGACCGCATTCAATTAGTAACTTTTTTATTATACTATGATAATTCAAAAAGTCAACTCTTTTTCTTAAAGAGATGAGCCATGAAGGACTCGAACCTTCGACCCTCTGATTAAAAGTCAGATGCTCTACCAACTGAGCTAATGGCTCGAATTAAGAAATGAATGGCTGGGGTACTAGGATTCGAACCTAGGCATGACGGAATCAAAATCCGTTGCCTTACCGCTTGGCTATACCCCAATAAGTGGCGGTCCCGACCGGGATCGAACCGGCGATCTCCTGCGTGACAGGCAGGCATGTTAACCGCTACACCACGGGACCAAAATATTATTTACATTAAATTATGAAAAATGACCCCTACGGGATTCGAACCCGTGTTACCGCCGTGAAAGGGCGGTGTCTTAACCACTTGACCAAGGGGCCATGGCTCCGAAGGCAGGACTCGAACCTGCGACAACCTGATTAACAGTCAGGTGCTACTACCAACTGAGCTACTTCGGAATAATTCATGTTATGTTGTCGTCGTTATCTTGTCGACTTTTACTATTATAGGGACAACTCAACAAAACGTCAACTATTTTTTAAACTTTTTTTACTCTACTAATTTTAATTTCCCCAAACACTTACTGCAACAATACCTTTCAACATTCATTTTTATTTTCCGTATATATAATTGGTGGCAATTGACACAAGTATATGTATAGCGTCGTCGTTGTTTTTTAACTGTAGCTTTCGGGACATGTAAAACTGCGCAAAATCGAGGGGCATCTACTTTCCTTAATAATTCTCTAAAATCTTTATCTCGATGCTGATACCCTTTACCTTCAATATGTAGGTGATAATGGCATAATTCGTGTAAAACAATACCTTGAATCTCTTTCAAACCGTATAACTCATAGGCTTTAGGATTAATCTCAATATTATGGGATTGTAAAAGATATCGTCCTCCCGTTGACCGTAATCTCGGATTAAAGTAGGCTTGATGCAGAAAAGGCCTCTGAAAGTTTTCTAAAGATAAGCGACGAACAAGCTCTTGTAATTCTTGATTGTCCACAGTAATCACCTCTAACAACAAGAATACCACACTGCGTAGTATAGACAGTGTGGCAAAAATTTAGTACTCAAACTAATGCTTGATTTTTAGGAGGAAGCATCGTTAAAGAGATACGTCCTTTCGTTACATCTATTTGTTCAACCCAGACAGTTACAATATCCCCAAGTGCCACAACTTCTAATGGATGCTTTATACGTTTATTTTGGAGTTTAGAAATATGCACAAGTCCATCTTGCTTCACGCCAATGTCAACAAATGCGCCGAAATCTACTACATTTCTTACCGTCCCCTGCAATTCCATACCTACTTTTAAATCTTCCATTTTTAATACATCAGTCTTAAGCAATGGTTGTGGGAATGCATCACGTGGGTCACGACTAGGTTTCATTAAGGTATCCACGATATCTTGAATTGTCACAACTCCTACTCCAAGCACATCACTTAATTTTTGGATTTTTAGTGCTGCAATAGCATCCTCTGCCTTCTGTGTCCCTAACTCTTTTTTATCTATTTGAGCCTCTGCTAATATTTGCTCAGCAAGGGCATAGCTCTCAGGATGAATACCTGTAGCATCAAACGGATTTTTTGCTTCTGGGACACGTAGGAAACCAATAGCTTGTTCATACGTTTTGGCGCCTAACCTTGGAATCTTCTTTAATTGCGCACGTGTAGTAAATTGACCATTTTCCTCTCGCGTCTTTACGATATTCTCTGCAACAGTTTTTGATAGACCAGAAACATATTGTAAGAGTGATGATGAAGCCGTATTTACATCTACACCAACTTGGTTAACAGCTGTTTCTACTATAAAAGATAGCGATTCATTTAATTTTTTTTGAGAAACATCATGCTGATACTGACCTACACCCACAGCTTTTGGTTCAATTTTCACTAACTCTGATAAAGGATCCTGTAAGCGACGTGCAATGGAGACAGCACTACGTTGTTCAACCTGTAAATCAGGAAATTCTGTACGTGCAATTTCAGACGCTGAATAAACAGATGCCCCCGCTTCATTGACAATCACATAGGCTATGTCAGTAGTAAGTTCATTTAATACATCCGCGATAAATTGTTCTGTCTCCCGAGATGCTGTACCATTACCAATGGCAATTATACTTATTGGATACTTTGCCAAAATTCCTTTTACAATAGCTTTGGATTTTGCCACATCTGGTTTCGGTGGATGTGGGTAAATAGCTGTAACCTCAAGCATTTTCCCAGTTTCATCTACAACCGCCAGCTTGCAACCTGTACGGTAAGCTGGATCAACCCCTAAAACATATTTACCTTTCATAGGTGGTTGTAGCAATAGGTTACGTAAATTTTCAGAAAAAATATGAATAGCCTGTGCCTCAGCTTTTTCTGTAAGCTCGTTTCGTAATTCCCTTTCAATTGAAGGCTGAATTAAACGCTTGTACGAATCCTCGATTGCTAGTTTAACTTCTGCAATAGCAGGAGACGAACCAGTTGCAGGTATCCATTCTTTCCACATAATCATTAATACTCGGTCCACCGGCACATGAATAGAAACCTTTAAGATTTCTTCTTTCTCTCCTCGGTTTATTGCTAAAATACGGTGTGGTACAATGCGACTAACAGGCTCTTCATATTCGTAATACATTTCAAAAACATTTTTCTCGTCGATTTCTGTATTTTTCACAGACGTCACAAGAATTCCATCTTTCCATGAATAAGCTCGGATTTTTTCACGAATAGAGGCATCGTCCGCAAAACGTTCTGCTAATATATCTCGAGCTCCTATCAGGGCTTCTTCCGTATTAGCAACTTGTTCGTTGTCCACAAAGTCAGTTGCTAATTGCTCTAATGCATCATCACTAAATGCTAACAGGAGATCTGCAAGAGGCTCTAAACCTTTCTCTTTTGCAATCGTCGCCTTTGTACGTCGTTTTTGCTTATAAGGTCTATATAAATCCTCAACACGTTGTAAGATTGTTGCAGAAAGAATAGCCTGCTCTAATTCTGGTGTAAGCTTTTCTTGCTCTTGGATTAATCGTATAACTTCTTCTTTTCGTTGTTCAAGTTGCTGTATGTAGTGATAACGATCTTCTACAGCTTTAATTTGCACCTCATCAAGTGATCCTGTAACCTCTTTTCGATAGCGCGCAATAAATGGTACCGTATTTCCCTCTTCTAATAAGTTAATAACAGCTTCTACTTGCCCTGGTTTGACTGCTACATCCTTTGCAATGAGCTGTAACATTTGCTTTTGCTCCACATCATCACTACCTTTTTCTTTTCATTTTACCATTACACTTTACTAAAAATGCAAAAAAATAGTCTACTCAGACGAATATGAGTAGACTATTTCCATTCATTTTAAAGGTATTTTTCATTAAACACCCATGAAAGATTAGAGCGAAACACTGCCACTTGCTAGAATAGCCTCTTGTAATTTCTTTATTGCTTTCCTTTGTATCCTCGATACATGCATTTGAGAAATCCCTAATCGTTCTCCAGCTTCTTTTTGACTAAGTTGCTCTAGATATGTAAGCTGAATAATTTGTTTTTCCCTCTCATTCAACACAACCAGCGCCTCTGAAACAATCATTCGTTTATTGGTCATTTCATAGCCATCGTCTTCCCTGCCCAAAATATCGAATAACGTGACTGTACTACCGTCTGAGTCTGACTCTATCGAATGGTCCATAGAAAGAGCTTGATAACTACGGCTCATTTCCATAGCTTCTAGTACCTCTTCCTCTGCTACTTCTAATCGTTCAGCAATATCTTTAATGGATGGAGAACGCTGTAATTCAATTGTCAGCGCCTCCACAGTTGATTTAATCCTCGGCCCAAGTTCCTTTATACGTCTAGGCACATGCACATCCCATGTTTTATCACGTAAAAAACGTTTGATTTCCCCAACAATTGTTGGCACGGCAAAAGCTTCAAAACTACGACCAACATTCGGATCAAAACGTCTTATTGCACCTAACAATCCCAGCATCCCTACTTGAACAATATCATCATAATATGATTTACCATTCGAATATTTACGAGCTATAGATTCAACTAGATATCGATAATGAATCACTAAATTGGTTTGTGCTTCATCATCCTCCGTTGACTGGTACAATTCAATCCACTTAAGTACATCTTCTTTAGATGAAGATTTATGTAGTGATTCTTTCGACATTTTTCTCCACCTGCTCCCTAGTGACATACTTTGTCATGAAGACAGTTACGCCACCATCGTTATTGATCATCACCTCATCCATCAAAGTTTCCATTAAATAAAGTCCCAAACCACCTTCTCTTAGCCCTGCAATACTTTCTTCAGGATGATACGGCCCAATCTTAGACTTAATCTCTTCAAAATTAAAACTATTGCCGTAATCCGCAATCATCATTTCCATTTTATTGTCATACAGCGCACACCCGATGACAATTTCACCCTCTTCTTCGTCTTTATAAGCATGGTGAACAACATTTGTCACAGCCTCACTTGCTGCAATTTTTAAATCTTCAATATCATCATAATTAAAGCCAATCCTACTCGCTAAGCCCGAGACAGTTAATCGAATGACACTGACAAATTGCGGTTTAGCAGGAACTCTAATTTCAATATAGTCAAATTCCTTCATTATCTTAATTCCACCTTTTTATCAGTTTCGATATCCATCAAATCACTAAGACCAGTAATTTCAAATAATCTTTGTAACCTATTCGATAAACCAACGAGCTTTACTTTACCATTTTCACGTAATGCTCTTTTATAAAAGGCAACAAAAATCCCAAGTCCTGTACTATCCATGTAATTTACCTTTGATAGATCAAGCTCAATTTCTAAACCCTCTGTAATCTTTACAGCTTCTAATTCGTCTCGTAATCCTGAAGCAGTAAACGTATCAATCTCACCCTCAACAAAGCCAAATAATTTATGATCAATTTCTTTAAAATGTATCGTTACGTCCATATAGCACACCTCCACCATATTTGTTAGACTATTTTCTCTACCCTGTTCAATTTAAACTTAAACCTATTTTTTTAAAATAACTACAGTAAAATCATCAAATAGTTTAAAATTTTGCACTCTCTCTATTTCCTTATAAAGGAGCTGACACAATTGCTGGGCAGATAAATGTCTATTTTCTTTTATTAAAGTTGTGATTACCTCTCGCGAATTTAATTCTTCTTTCACTCTAAATTCTGTCACACCGTCGGTCATCATAATAATCAAATCATTCTCTTCTAACACAATTTCATGAAACGTATAGTTTGTTTCAGACAATACACCCAATAGTAAACCTTTAGCCTCTAAGGTAAAGAACTGATCGTTCTTTGCACTATAATGTAAAGCTGGTTCATGGCCTGCCGAAGCATAAGAAAAAATGTTTTGCTCTACATCTAAGCAGCCATAAAACATCGAAACAAACATACTGTCATCCACACCTTTTTCTATTACCCTATTAATAACTTCTAAAACATATGAGGGATCTTTATATGCATATACTAATGTTTCAAGTCCATATTTCACCATCGACATACATAAAGCAGCAGGAACTCCTTTACCGACAACATCTGTCACAGCCACACTCAAATATTCTTCTCCATCATGAAAAAAATGTACATAATCGCCGTTCATTTTTCGAATAGGTACTGAAATCATACCTATATCAATATTTTGCATATTCGGCACATAAGTTTTCAACAATGTTTTTTGGATGTTTGTCGCTATTTTCATTTCCATTTCATATTCAGCTTGCTTTTGAAGTAAACTTTGATGCTCTCTATGTGCCATTCCATAATGCACCATTACTTCAATCAAAAAATCATAAGCAGGCTGTGATTCGTTCATTTGATTCGGAAATATTTGTTCTACAGCATTTTTATGAATGCTAATAACATCCTCGGGAGAAATATTTTTTTGAATTAACTGACGTGTGAAGTTCTGAGCGATATATAAATTTCTTTCTGTTTGGTTGACCATATAATCTGCTAATATTTTTTTATACTGAGCTTCTAATTGTTTCAGTTTTCTTCACGTCCTAACGCAACCATTTTTCCGCTCTTATCGTTGTTCCCTCTCCAACGACAGATTGAATATCTAAACTATCCATCAATCGTTTAACACCTGGCAAACCAGCACCTAGCCCCCCCGAGGTGGAATAACCATCCTCCATTACTTTACGAACATCTTTAATACCAGGCCCTTGATCTGTTGCAACAACAACTATTTTCTTTTCAGTATCTGCTTCAACCCTTTCAATTGCTATGATACCTATACTTGCATATAAATAAATATTTCGTGCTAATTCACTAATTGCAGTGGTGATGCGGGCTTGATCAACAGTGCCAAATCCAAGTGCTTTTGCTTCATTGCGCCCCAGTTGTCTAGCTGCAACAATATCCCACTCTGTAATAATTTCAACCGAAGACCTATATGTCACTGCTGTCCCTCCATTTCCTTTGGAGTTATACTCTTACACTTTTATTCAAACTGCTTGCCATCATTTAAAATGAATGAATTGCCTCTATAAATGGAATATTCTATGTAAATTTTCATATACCTTTTAAGAATTTTTTCAAAAATCTATTTTTATTAAAAATCTTGTGTATATCTTAAAGCTTTTTGTAACATTTATCAATTACACCTTGGCTTAATTATTTCAGGTACTTCATCTTTCGTAGCAAAATCGCTTGCTGAGCAAGATCTATCGTAATTCAAATTATGGTAAAGACATTTCAAGGATATAAGACAAAAAAGCATCGAGATATCATAATCTCGATGCTTCTATACACATATGTATATCAAAATTTAACTAGACCTAAACTAATCATCAACGCACCATCAACTTTTTCCATCACAGCATGATCCAGTTGCGTAATACGATCCGTCAATCTTGACTTATCAATTGTCCGCACTTGTTCTAGCAAAATAACCGAATCACGTTCAAAACCATACTTTTCAGCATTGATTTCAACGTGTGTCGGTAACTTTGCCTTTTGAATCTGTGCAGTGATAGCTGCGATGATGACAGTCGGACTAAATCGATTGCCAATATCATTTTGAATAATCAGCACCGGCCTAGTGCCTCCTTGTTCAGAACCTATTACCGGTGATAAGTCTGCAAAAAAAACGTCACCACGTTTTACATTCAAAGTGTCATCCCCCGCTAACGAGACGCTCCACCATATGTTGTGCTTCATACTCTGCATGCAAGCATTCGCTCGCAATCATTAAATTAATATGAGACATTTCAACATATCCTTTAATCATAGCTTCCCGTATTTGATTTGGTTGCTCCTGCATTAAATTTTTGCGCGCCAAAATACGCACAAAAGATTCACCTTCAATTACTTCCTTTGTTTGTAGAAATAGTCTGTCTTGAACAGCAATTGTAGCTTCTCTTAACTTTTTCTCGTACACAGCAAGCACCTCCAACGGAACCATACACTTTTCATTACTTCCCATTCTATCATTGAAAGATATTGTTGAAAAGACATGAAATGACAAAATATCTGACAATTTGAAGTACAAATTGTAAAAATATGTTGGTTGTCGAAGGTATATGCTGAATAATTATTATTGCAATGTGTTTTCAAATATGAGCCATTACTATGTTTTGGAAAAGAAATAAGTTCTCCAGTGCTAATTTATTTACCAATTTCAACTTGGAACATTGCTCATGACATTACATTGAGATTTGACTTATTCTAATGAAAGACAACTAAAGATATATTCTAGGAACTCTTGTTGTTATAATGCATGGTATTTCATAATTAATTGTTTCGAGCTTTGTTGCCCATTCATCGATCGATACTCCAGTATTTCCTTGTCGACCAATGAGTGTTACCTTCTCACCTATATCATATGCTTTTGGTAGGGCAACCATACATTGGTCCATACAAATTCGTCCAACAATCGGCATTCTTTGTCCATCAATTAAAACCTCTTGTCCACCTAACTTGCGAATCACGCCATCTGCATAGCCAATTGGAATTGTTCCTATCCACATATCTGTCGGAGCAACATATGTAGCTCCATAGCCAACTGGATCACCTGATTTTATTTGCTTTACATGAACAAGTTCACTTTCAAGCGAGAACGCTGGTAACAAGGAAAAAGGTAATATACTTTTCACATATGAAGAAGGTGATAATCCATACATCGAAATACCAAATCTAACAGCATCATATTGTAAATGCGGATCTTTTACTAATGAGGCGGCTGTATTAGATGCATGAACAAGTCGCGGCTTATTAGGTATTACAGCTAAACATTTCTCAAAAAATTGTACCTGTTGATCAAAATGTAGCGTATCCTCTTCATCAGCTGTCGCAAAGTGTGTAAATATTCCATCCAGCTCCATGTTATCTGTAGACTGTATTGTTTGATAGAGCTCTAATAATTCCTGCTCTGAGCGAATACCTATTCTACCCATTCCGCTATCTATTTTTATATGAAGTCGTAAAGGAAGCGCTTCATCCACTAAAAGAGAAGCAGCTTGCTGAATCCAATCATCGGCAAATGCCGTAAGTATAATACGTTGCTGCGCTGCATAAGGAGCAAACGAAACTGGAGATGCACCTAATATTAATATGTCTGGTTCTTCAAAATGTGCTCGAATATGTAATGCCTCATCGGGCGTTGCCACTGCAAGTACTGTGGCACCAGCTTCAAGAGCTGCCCGCGCAACGGCTACATCTCCATGACCATACGCATTTGCTTTTACTACAGCGATAATTTGAACATTAGGTCGTAAAAATTCTTTTAAGTTTTTTACATTTTGTTGAATTGCTTGTAAGTCTATTATTGCTTTTGTTGGACGAAAAAACTGCTGTGTCTTCATAAGAATACCCTCTTTATTTTTAATTAAAACATTATGTAGGACATACATATTGCAAAGTATGTCGATTTAGCTTGTACACACAAAGTTTTAGTTTTCGGATGAGCCTATACTTTATAGGTTCATTTTAATTATCAATAAGCTACAGCCTCCGTATTCCAGAAGGCTGTAGCCAGAAAAGTTACTTCATACTACTTATCGTCATAGATGTAGCAACTTCAATCATTTCTTCTCGCGTTAATTTACTTGATGCTACAAAGAATTCAACGCCATCTTTTTCCCAACTAATTGATGTATCTGTAATAGCACCAATTGTATAGCCTAAATCAACTGGATCACCAGGTGACGATACAGGTAACATTGAATTTTCCTTCATTACTGGTTGCTGCATAACAGTAAATGCCTTCTCACCATCGTATGTTAAGATTACTCGTTCCATTCCACTTTCCTGCACAACTTTTTCATTCGCTAATTGTGCCCAATTTACAACAGGATAATGTGTTTGGAATTCTTGATATTCAACTTCTGCTCCAACAGCTTCCTTATCCTCATTATCTTCTTGCCCTTCTTTTTCGGCAGGTGTAGCTTGTTCACCTTTCGTGTTATCTTTATCAGTGAATTGTTCAACTGCATACTCTTTTGCAGCATGTTGTACACCTAGCTTAATTTTCTTAAATGTGATTTTGATTTGCTCTTCTTTCACATCATTCATAATAACTACTGAGGTTGGCAATAAAGTTTTCTTATCTACTGTTATAACCTGATGTGGCATACTGTTCTTATAGCTATTTCTAGTAGCCGCTTCAAATATATATGCTTTTTCTTCTTCTTTCATGACAAGATTTTTATCTTCTGCTAAATCTTCTGCTAGCGCTCCAATTAGGTATGCCTGACTATTTTTCTTTGGCCAATCACTTTGGAATTTATACATTTTGTTTAATGTCGGTGTTACGACAAAAACACCATCAGCATTACGTACAATCATTTGAGAAACATCTTTCCCACTTTCAACTACTTCTACTCGATAGAAATCAGGTTTTGTGTGCCATACTGTTACATCATAATTTCTAGGTTCCCCACCCGATTTAATTTCCATCGATGCATTTAATTCATAACCATTCGTCTCTGCCCATTTACCATTCACTTTCTTCAACACTTTTTCCTGTGAGGCTGCACCACATGCCGACAGAAGTAATATCGTACAAAGTAAGACGAGCCATTTAACTATACGGTTGCCCACGCTTTCACCCTTTCTTCTTTCAAATCCACTACGACAATATATGAACCGTATTTGTCAGTTATGTCATTTGAAGAAAGGGCAATATATTTAAATTTACATGCAATCCTTTTAGACAAGTTAAGTACTATTCTAATAAGATTACTTGAGCAGCTGCGTATTGCTTAGAATGCGTAATACTAACAAAACCATTGACAAGTTCATCCTTAAAATATAAAACAGGATTGCCAGCTGCTCCTTTTAACACTTCCAAATCATGAAGCTTACATTGTTCCCCAAGCCCTGTTCCCAGAGCCTTCGAAAATGCTTCTTTTGCAGCAAATCGCCCAGCTAAAAATTCTATTTTGCGAGTTTCCGAATAACCATCAAATATTTTTTTTTCATTTATCGTTAAAATGCGGTCTTTAAATTTATCTGTTCGTTTCATAGCCTTTGCAATACGATCAATCTCTACAATATCGAGGCCAATTCCCTTAATC
The DNA here is from genome assembly GCF_001043675.1 of Lysinibacillus sp. LK3. Taxonomy (NCBI): domain Bacteria; kingdom Bacillati; phylum Bacillota; class Bacilli; order Caryophanales; family Bacillaceae; genus Lysinibacillus; species Lysinibacillus sp. LK3. The sequence goes on along the minus strand of NZ_LDUJ01000021.1, from coordinate 262,805 downwards.
ATGTGAACCTTCTCCTTTACCTATTTCCAACAAGGCATGTATAATAATTGTAAATTGAGGTGGAGCCATGTTTAGTAGAACGGAAAATTTTAAGCAATATACAAAGTATTACCCTGTTGTTTCAACTTTAATAGCAATAAATCTTACTCTTTATGTATTGTCTCTCATACCCAGCATAGGAACACTCTTGTGGAATTACGGAATCCAAGCAAATTTCCTGATTCAAAGTGGTGAATGGTGGCGTGTTTTCTCTGCCATGTTTTTACATGCAGGTTTTATGCATGTGTTTTTTAATATGTTTTCCTTATATCTCTTTGGACCAGAGCTAGAAAAAATCGCAGGGAAAGCACGTTTCATTACAATTTATTTAGTATCAGGTATTGTAGGCAACATGGCAACCTATATATTCTATGATAGTAGTTATGCGAGCCTTGGTGCAAGTGGGGCTATTTTTGGAATTTTTGGTGCATTTGGGGCATTAGTTTACTATACTCGACGTACAATGCCCATGCTTCGTAAGCTCATTTTACCAATCATCGTCATCAGTGTCATTATGACCTTTCTCCAACCAAATGTGAATGTCTTTGCTCATTTAGGCGGTCTAGTAACCGGATTTATCCTTGGACTTGTCTATTTACATCCAAAAAGAATTTTAAGCTGGCGCAAACAAAAGATGGCTGGTAGACCATAACATTAAAAAGAGGAGCTGCTCACCTATAGAGCAGCTCCTCTTTCCTTACAATGACCTCCATTATAAAACCACTGTAGCTTCATTTGACATCTTTATTTTTTTCCATTCAGTTGCTGTTAAACCATAAACAACCTGATCTACGTAGTGATCATATAGCCACTCAGCATCCCTTAAACGCCCTTCTTCATGAAAGCCCAATACCTTTGGGATTGTACGACTACGAATATTACCAACTGCAACACGCACTTCTATACGATTTAACTTTAAATAATTAAAGGCAAAATCAATCAATGCTTTCATGGAATTCGTAACGAGCCCCTTTCCTACAAATTCATTCCCTAGCCAGTAGCCAATACTTGTCCATTTATGTTGCCAGTTGATTTGGTGATAGCCGATAACACCGGCAAGCTTTCCACCATAGTAAATCCCTGCTTGTATGCCATTGTGATCAGCATATTGTTGCATAGCATTTTTTACGAATTGCTCAGTATCCTTTACTGTTTTGACATCATCTACAAAGGGCAACCATTCACGTAATGTATCCCTTGAACGGTCAGTTAAAGCGAATAACTCTTCTACATCACTTAAATCCAAAAGCTTTAAATAAGCGCTTTCATTAATGTCATATTTAAACAATGTCTCCACCCCTTTTGTTCTATTTATTTTATTATAAACAGCATCTCTATTTATTTATAGTTAAAAAAGCTAATCCTTCCATAAAATTGAAAGGATTAGCTTTTTAGTTCATTAATGTTCGTACCATGTTAAGATCGTCTCGGCATCTTGTTGCTCTAAGCTGGAAACACTCCCCGTTGTACCAGTTGCTCCTGACATGACGGTTGCTTTTACAGACATAACATTCTTTCTTTTTTGAAAGTATGATTGTGTACTTTCAATAGATTGAATTCGCTTCTTCTCCATGATTAACGTAATTCGACTAAACACACGATACTGCATAGCCAGTTGCTTGCCATCTATTTGATAGCCTGCTGTTTTATGTTGCCAAATACCAAGTAACATTGTTAATGGAATTAACAGCAACGACAATAGCCCGTATGGATAAAAGAAATAGATAGATGCACCGATAATCGGAACTAGCCAGAAAAAATCAATGCGATAAAAAAATGGTCTTGCCCTTTTTGGTGAGCGAGTAAATGTAGGCTGCCAATTCATTTCTGGGAAAAGCTGTTCTAATGTTTGCATACAATCCGGCTTCTTAATAAGTGGAAATAGCGTAATTTTTTTATCATTTCCATTTTCACCATTACCACCAGCACTTTCAACAACCACTGTAGCATAGCCTGTTAACTGACGTAGTGGATTTTCCACAATACGAATTGCCTGAATTCGATTCAACGGCAAAGTAATACGCTTTTTTTCTAACAGTCCCTTTGTGATAATCAACTTTTCTTCCTCAATGCGGACAGTGTAATCATAATAATTTATCAGTGTGATGACCACTGATACAATCCAAGCAACAATTAAAACAACCATCACCGTCAATGCCACTAAAAATGCGCCGATTTTCACGAAATCAGCTAACTCATGAAATACAGTTTCATAAGGAATAATGTCGGAAAATTGTGAAGCAACGGCTGCAAGACCTGATAACACAACACCAATTCCACCAGATGTTGTTGCTAATACTAGTAAATCTCGCATGGACATATGGTAAATCATCGGAGTTGGTATAGCTTCCTCTACAACCTGCATTTGATCCTGTTGTTGAACTGCTTCGTTTTTAGCATGACGCATTTCTAATTCAATAACATCTGCTGCTGCTTTGCGAATGGCTGTCAGCTCAACCTCAGGTTTTCCCCCTTTACTACCAGCAGTCTCCACCTGAACTTTCACTAAACCAAAAATACGATGAAAAACACCTTCATTGTAATTCAAACTTTGAATACGTTCAAAAGGGATATAACGTTTCTTTTTAACAAATAATCCATATGTCACACGCAACTCCCCATCTTCAAACCAGTAAACAAATGTCCGCCACTTTATGATTCCTCCCACGAGCGCAAGAAGTGCTGCTACTCCCCATACACCGAAAAGTAAAATGGTTTCAAAAAAATGATCACTACGAAAATTCAAAGAAAAATTAAAGCCGTTACTTATGATAATAATGGCAATTGGTAATATCATACTTTTCAATGCTTTTACACTCGTTATAATTGCAGACACTGGGTGTAAACGATTAATTTCCTTAGACATCATCTTCAGCCACCCTTGCTAAATCAGAAATACGCGCACGCAGTACGTCTGCTTCATCCATAACAAGTGCAGGAATCGTATGTACAGTTGCAGCTGTAGAAATAGAGATATTACCTAAGTCGTATTTTTTTAATATCGGCCCTTGTGTTGTATCAACATGTTGCACACGTACCATTGGAATTAATGTGCGTTTCACAACAAATAAACCATGTTGTACTTCGATTTCATGCTCTCGAACTTCATAGCGCCATCTTTCCCATCTTATTTTCGGGAAAATAAAAATAGATAATATCGCACTTAGTAAAACAATTGCACATGCTATGAAGTAAATAAATGAAGGCCATTCAAAATAATAAGTACCATAGCTTACAAGTCCTGCTACAACTAACAGCACCAATGTTTGTATGACTCCATATAAACGCCACACTGTTAGCCCTTTACGAGAAATTTGATGAATCGGTTGTGCTCTCATTGTCGTTCCCCCTCTTTCTTCATTAGGTGTATACGAATTCACTCACCTTTTTGTTTCAACTATAGCCGAAAAAAACCTTACAGCCATCATGACTGTAAGGTTTACTGTAAAAAATTAAGCGTATTTCGTCTAAAATTATCCTTCGTGACGTCTTGGAGAACGAGAACGACCTTGTCCACCTTCACGACGTCCGCCTTCACGGCGTCCACCCTCTCGACGGCTACTGCTACTGCGACGCTCTCCACTGCGAGCATTGTCACGACGTCCGCCGCCAAAGCCACGGTTACCACGGCCACGATCACCGCCACCACGGTTATTGCTAGAACGTTCACGACGCATTGGTAATGGACGTTCTTCTGTGATTGTTACTGGTGTATCGTCTGGCTCTCTCGTTAATGAACGCAGAGCAGCTGCAACAACATCAACAGCATCATGATTGTCTAATAATTCTGCTGCAAGTGTACGGTAATCACCTAAATTGTTATTAGCAATAAGACCTTCCAGTGTTTCAACAGCTAAGCGTTGTTGACCTTCTAATGCTTCGTCCGTTGTTGGTGGGCGAAGAGGTGTCATACGTTTTTTCGTAGTTTCTTCTACAATACGTAAGTAACCCATTTCACGTGGTGTTACAAATGTTACGGCAAGACCTGATTTACCCGCACGACCTGTACGTCCAATACGGTGAACATATGATTCAGGATCTTGAGGAATATCAAAGTTATAAACGTGTGTCACACCAGAAATATCAAGTCCACGAGCGGCTACATCTGTCGCAACAAGGATATCGATTTTATTTTCTTTAAACTGGCGTAATACTGAGATACGCTTCGCTTGGCTTAAATCACCATGAATACCTTCAGCTAAATAGCCACGAATAGATAGGGCCTGTGCAAGCTCATCTACACGACGTTTTGTACGACCAAAAATAATAGCTAGCTCTGGTTGGTGAACGTTTAATAAACGAGATAAAACATCGAATTTTTCACGTTCAGCAGACTTAACAAAATATTGATCAATATTATCAACAGTTAGTTCTTTAGCTTTAATTTTTACAATCTCTGGATCACGCATAAATGTTTCTGCAATTTTACGGATTGCTGGTGGCATCGTTGCTGAGAACAGTAATGTTTGGCGCTCAGAAGGTACGTTTTCTAAGATTGAATTAATATCATCGATAAAGCCCATGTTTAACATTTCGTCTGCTTCATCCAATACTAATGTTTGAACATCTTCTAATTTTAACGTACGACGATTAATATGATCAATAATACGACCTGGCGTACCAACAATGATTTGAGGTCTATTTTTCAGTGCACGAATTTGACGGCCTATTTCTTGACCACCGTATACTGATAATAATTTTACGCGTTTGTCATAGCCAATTTTATAAAGCTCTTCTGAAACTTGAATCGCTAACTCACGAGTTGGAGCAATGACTAATGCTTGAATATTAGGGTTTTTTGGATCGATTTTTTCAATTAGTGGAATCCCGAAAGCGGCAGTTTTACCAGTACCTGTTTGTGCTTGACCTAATACATCACGGCCTTCAATCGCAAAACGAATAGTACCTTCTTGGATTGGTGTTGCTTCTTCAAATCCCATACGCTTAACTGAGCGTAAAGTAGATTCGCTAATATTTAATTCTGAAAAATTTGTCAAACTTCTCAATCTCCTTTTTTTCCTTTTAAGTTGACAAATGGTTACATTTTCAGATGAAGTTGTCGGCAAATTCGAGCCTGTGTAGTGGAACGTTTCCGTTACTTAAAAATTTTCTCTACATGATAGTCCATATAGAGCTCTCTTATATGAAAAGGAAAGCCCGGTCTTTACCGAGCGGTTCGATTCTGTCGTAATTTTTCACTTTAGAATAAAACCGTTGTGTTCAAAAAAAAGTACTCTTCAACCAAATATGAAGAGTCTTCGCACAAAATGTATCCATTGCTTACACTAGTCTAACATGGCTTTAAATCCTATGCAACGATAACGCATGAGTCGTAATAATCTGACTACTTTATTTGTCTTTTAAAAACATTAAAACCTGTGGAAACCATTCAGAGCAATCTTCCTCAAAACATATATGGTGCTTGCCATTATCAGAAAAATACAAAACCTTGTCTGTAGAGGCTAATTCATCAAAAAGAAATTGAGCCGTGTGATAAGGCACTATCCCATCCAACTTCCCCTGCACAATATATACAGGAATTTGAATATGCCGATAATACGGCTCCACCATTCTAACCAACTTCATAAATTCTACTGTTGAGGCAAGTGGCACATTGTTAAACTTCTGATGGTATCGTAAATAGAGTTCGTTATTAGTCAAATTATGGTGATAGGCTTCAGTAGCTAACATTTTAAAATCTTTGACTAGCTGTTTAGGGCTCACATACTTTGCAGCAGCACTTAGTAATACAAGCTTTTTCACTTTATAGCGTTTAGCTAAATATAGCGCTATAATTCCTCCCATTGAAAAGCCAACAACGATTACCTCGTCAACTTTTTTTGCCAACGATCGGAAAGCTAATTCGGCATCCATTAACCAGTGTTTCGCCTTAAAACCACTCATATGTAATTCTTCACCATGTCCAGACAATGTTGGCTCTTCAATTATCCAATCTGTATGTGAACGTAAATAACTTGTGAATGGCTTCACCTCATATGGTCCACCTGAAAATCCATGAATACATAGCACACCTACTGACAAATTCTTCACCTCATTTAACAAAGATAAACCTACACAAATAAATCGGTGAGCGTTTCTCTCACCGATTCATTGCTACTATGACGTAAATGCCTTTAAGATTGTCTCTAATTTCATACCACGTGAACCTTTAAGTAAAACAATAGATGATTCATTCGCTTGTTTTAGCTTTTCAATAATAGCCGTATAATCATCTTCTGTATACAATAAACGTTCAGCCTCAAAGCGCTCTTTTAATATTTTGTAAAGATATAGCATCCGAGGGCCAAACAAACAGACATTATCAATTTCATCCTCATTAATATGCTCAACCAGACCCTCATGGAAACGTTGCTCATTTGGTCCAAGCTCTAGCATATCTCCTAACACAAGCCATTTTTCAGGTCGAATAGTTGATGTAGCCATAAATTGAATTGCAGCTTTTACAGAGGTTGGAGCTGCATTATAGGCATCATTGATAAATAGAGCGCCATTTGTTCCTAGTACCTGTTGCATCCTCATATCAGTTAATACGACATGCTCTAAGGATGTACGTATTTGTTCATTGCTTAAACCTAGCTTATGAGAAATTAACATGGCCACAAGTGTATTTTTTACTTGATGCTTGCCAAGCACTGAAATAAAGAAATCACCCTCGATCAGACCGTGTGTAGTGAAGTGGCTGCCATCAGCGTTAGCATGAATATTGTCAGCGTATAAAAGATTATTGGATTCTAACCCGAACGGCACTGACTGTAATTGCTGTTCTTTTGCCACTAATTCCTTGAGCAAAGGTTCATCACCATCATAGAATAATAGACCATCTTCTTGCATTCCTTGAATAATTTCAAACTTAGCTTTTGCAATACCTGCACGTGACCCCAAATCCTGCATATGGGCCTCACCAATGTTGGTAATAACCGTCATATGTGGACGAGCAAGCTTCGTTAAAAACTCAATTTCACCAAATCCACTCATGCCCATCTCAAGGACAGCCACATCTGTATCTTCATCAAGCTGTAAGATAGTAATAGGCAAGCCCAATTGATTATTAAAGTTCCCGATCGTTTTTTGTACTTTAAAGAATGGAGCTAGTGTTCCCGCTAAAATATCCTTTGTTGATGTCTTACCATTTGAACCTGTAATGCCTATAAATTTTGCTTTATGTTCATTACGATATGCTCTAGCCATTTCTTGCAAAGCTAATTCTGGATCATCCACAAACAACAACGGGTAACCTTCTGGTGGATTCGGCTCATCCTTTTGCCAAAGAGAAGCTCCGGCACCTTTCTCAAATGCCTGCATTACAAACTTATGCCCATTTGTATGCTCACCACGAAATGGAACAAATAGGTCTCCTTGTTGAATTGTTCTTGTATCAATAGAAATTCCTGACACAACAGTGTCACCCAAAGCCGCCATATCCTCATTTAACCATGCAGCTAATTGTTTTAAAGTTTTTTTCACGATAATCCCACTCAGTCTTTTTTATAGTGAAGCTGTTGTTTTTCTTCATAGCGTTCAATTGCTAGGGTAATTAAACGGTCAATCAGCTCTGGATAACTCACATCTGTATGCTGCCATAATAATGGATACATACTTACAGGCGTAAAACCTGGCATTGTGTTTACTTCATTAATGTAAACGTTATTTTCAGTTGTTACAAAAAAGTCCGCACGAACTAAGCCGCTACCATCTATAGCCTTAAATGCACGCTTTGCCAGTTCTTTTAAGCTTGCCACAGTTTCTACTGGAAGCTCAGCTGGAATAATAAGTGCTGTAGAACCGTCCTTATATTTAGAATCATAATCATAAAAATCAGTAACGGGTTTAATTTCTCCTGGCACTGATACTTCAGGATAGTCATTTCCTAACACCGCTAGTTCAACTTCACGAGCGACAATTCCCTGTTCAACAACGATTTTACGATCATATTGTAAAGCAACCTCAATTGCTTTTACCAATTGCTCGCGATCTGTTGCCTTGCTAATCCCAACACTTGACCCTAAGTTTGCAGGCTTCACAAACATTGGCCAATTCAGGTTATTTTCACAGCGTTCAATGATTGCGTGTTGCTCATTCTTCCACTCACTACGAATAAAATACGTATAGGGCACTTGAGGTAATCCAGCAATTTCAAATAATTGCTTCATTACCACTTTATCCATTCCAGCAGAGGATGCCAATACACCATTTCCTACATACGGTAAATTTAGAACCTCAAGTAAACCTTGCACTGTTCCATCCTCACCATTCGTACCATGTAACAATGGGAAAATGACATCAAACTTTACCTCATTGCCATTTTTATCAAGCAAAAAATCAGTGATATTATTTTCTAAAATTGTAGTATTATCACCAAATTGTAGTTCTTCTATTGCACTGACGGGTTTTTCTAAACGCTCTCCACGGCGCCATTCCCCGTCAGTTGTAATGAAAATCGGATATACTTCATACTCCTCGAAATTCAAAGCTCCTGTGACTGCACGTGCTGTCGATAACGACACTTCGTGCTCCGCTGACTTTCCGCCGTATAATAAACCGATTCTTTTTTTCATTTTTGTGCCCTCCACATACTTCTTGAGTACTATTAGTTTATCATGAAACGTCTTGACAAATGACATAAAAATCTCACCGTATTTTTAACGGTGAGATTTTGCGTGTATAGTTCTTCGATTATGCCCCAGCATCAATACTTCCTGCTATTAAATTGTACAGGAATAATGCAACATAAATATTGTCTACCAACATCTTAGTTCTTTGATTGCGTCACCATGAAGTTTAAATAATATAGATTAATTCATCATGCTCTGTTTTTAAAATCGTATTTAAGTCATCCCAAACTTCGTCAGGAAAAGAATATTCAGACAGATTGCGAACTTCTATTCCATACGCTACTTTTGGTTTCTCAATCCGATACAAAGATAGTAACGCTCCATCTTTCGCAAAGGATCGGTAAGAACGTAAAAAATCTGGTGATATAGCGGGAATACTCGCTTTTACTTTTCGACGCCAAAATCCAGTGCTGCGTTCCTTTTCACGAATTAAACTATTAAAAACATTGGCAACCAATAAATCCGAATCACTTAAATGACGAAAATAAATTTTAGTCATTTTCTCTAAGTCTGAAGAATAATAGACGAATCTATTTTGTAATTTATTAAAAAATGCTGACGTAATTGGTTCTTTCTTGTGACTTATGTACAGCAATTCTCCTTGTTCCATCGGTGTTAAATGATCTAGCCTCTTCTCGTCCATAAAATCTACCCAGCATAATTCTTTAGATTCAGCAGATTTTTTCACAAAACGAGGAACATCTTCTTCTAATACATATTCAAATTGTGTATGCATATTAAAAGAACCGTCTTCATAGGAATGTTTTAATAACAGTAAGTGATGTAGTGGTTCAAGTGCAGCCACAAATTGCGAGAATTTTAACCCGCTAAATATAACAAATTTATCGACATCATTCATATGAACATAAATATGATACATAAAATCATCAGCTGACTTTAATTTTTTAGCCACAACCATCACCCCATTCTTCACTACATTATAAGACTAAACATGATTTTTTTGAAACATTTTATGTTAATTGTCGTCACTACTATATACGCAGGCATAAAAGTAATTTTTGCGTTATAATTAGGAATGTTAAACATGCATTTGCATATAAAGTTTAGATTACTCAATGAGTTCAAGTATTTGCTTAAAATTCCATTGACAATATTCAAAGCAAATTGCAAGCTTATCAATAGATATGAGCTATTTTCACACCACTGCTGGTTATTAATTTGCTTTCTTCTTTGACCAAGTATAAACGAAATAGGGAGAATCGCATCACATTTACTCATATTGAGATACTATTTTAATTTTAGGTGGCTTTTATGGAAAATAAACGAAATTTCGCAAATCGTTTTGACTGGACACTTGCATTTATACTCTTCACTTTTCTAGTCATTAGTTTGTTAGCTATTGCATCTGCCCAAACTTCAGGACAATATGGCATTAACTACGTACCAAAACAAATGCAATGGTATGTGATTGGTGCAGTAATTATTGGTATAGTCATGTTTTTTGAGCCAGATCAATATAAAAAAATGTCATGGTATATGTATGGAGCAGGGATTGCCTTACTGGTACTGCTTATTTTTATGCCAGAAGGAGAAGGTCAAATCGGTGCACCCGTTAATGGTGCTAAAAGCTGGTATCATACGCCGATTGGAAATATTCAACCTTCTGAGTTTATGAAAACTTTTTACATTTTAGCACTAGCTCGATTAATTAGTAAGCACCATGAAATTTATTCATTACGATCAATTAAAACAGACTTTTTGCTACTAGGTAAAATCGCTATCACCTTAATCGTACCATTAGCTATTATTTTAAAGCAGCCTGACCTAGGCTCAGCACTTGTATTCTTTGCCATTACGGCAGCACTTATCATTGTAGCAGGTATTTCTTGGAAAATCATTCTACCAACATTTTTAGGTGGCATGGTAGCAGGCGGTACCCTACTGTGGATGGCACTCTATATGCAGGACTTTCTAGAAAAAACATTTGGTTTTAAGGCCTATCAATTTGCTCGTATTTATTCTTGGCTAGACCCCTATTCCTATTCATCCAGTGATGGCTATCATTTAATTACCTCTTTAAATGCCATTGGATCAGGTGAAATTTTTGGTAAGGGATTTAGAAATCGTGAAGTATATGTAGCTGAAAACCATACTGATTTCATTTTTACAGTTATCGGCGAGGAATGGGGCTTTATTGGCGCTAGTATTGTTATTTGTATTTTCTTCTTATTAATTTATCATTTAACAAAGACAACCCTATTACTGAAAGATCCCTTCTCGACCTATGTATGTGCTGGGATTATTGCTATGATTACCTTCCACGTTTTCGAAAATATTGGTATGACTATTCAATTATTACCTATCACAGGTATTCCACTTCCGTTCATTAGCTACGGAGGAAGTTCACTTATGGGGAATGCTTTAGCGATTGGGCTAGTCTTTAGTATGCGATTCCATTATCGAACGTATATGTTTACCACACATGATGAAGATGAATAACTATAGAAAAAGGGAAGTCTCGCGTATTGAGACCTCCCTTTTTCTATTGGAAACGAGTTAAGCTTGAACTTGCGGAGTTTGCGTTGGTGGTGTTAGCACTTTTAAAAGTTCTAGTCGAGACTTTGTTACAGTGGCTGTTACACCCAACTTAGATAAATTCGAAACAATCTTTTTCAAATCTACTTCTTTTGTCATACATTCCACCTCAATCTTTCCTCGATTTTATATAACGTTTTATTTACGAAAAAGTTTCATTTTTCTACGAGTATGATGTCTGACAAATTTATCATACCATTTAACTTACCTTTAAAATTTTTCAATTTTGTTACATTGTAAATTTTTCACATCATCAAACTTTTCCATCAAACATATTTAAATTACCCAAAATGGCTACATTTTATTCAAAAATCAGAACATAGATTTAAAATATCTAAAATACTTCATTTCTTTCTTTACTAAATTGTTCCACTTTATTCAAGCTTCCCCTCCCCTATTGTTGTAATCGCAAGAACAAGAGAGGTAGAATATACATATTGAAATATCGTATGAAAGCAGGGAACAGTATGAAAAAGGCTATTTTACTATTGATGTCTGTTCAATTCCTCGTTTATCTAGGGTTCGGCATTATTATTCCCGTCTTACCAGAGGTAATTGTGCAGCAAAATTGGCATGATCTCCACGTGGGTGGTTTATTGACCGTTTATTCACTTGCAAGTTTTTTCACAGCACCGTTATGGGGTATGCTATCAGATAAGGTAGGGCGAAAACAACTAATCCTTACTGGTCTAATTGGCTTTAGCCTTAGTTTTGTTATTTTTTCACTATTTATAGATAACCTAGCTATATTGTATGTTTCACGTATTATTGGTGGTTTATTTTCAGGTGCATTATATACAGCAGTAACAGGATTTATCGCCGATATATCTAGTGAAGAGGATCGCAATAAGTATATGGGCTTTATGGGCATGTCCATTGGTCTTGGGTTTATTTTTGGTCCAGCAATCGGGGGAATGCTAGGCCATTATAGCTTGCAGTTACCGTTTACTGCATCAGCATCATTAATTGCACTATTATTTATTTATGCAAGTTTCGTCCTAAAAGAACCTAAAAAACGAAAAGATTCAAATAAACGTGCTATAGTGCCAAAGGGTGCTGCAACAATGTTACAATTCCGTGTGCGCTATCTATTTATGTTTTCTTTTTTAGTAACTTTTATGCTAGCTGGCGTAGAGGCTACATTTCAGCTATTTCAAATCGAAAAAATTCACATTACACCATTACAAATTGGTTACTTGTTCATGTTTAGTGGATTTGTCGATGCTGCTATTCAAGGAGGGGTCGTTCGACGCATAAAAAATGGCAGTGAAACGACATGGTTAATCGGTGCACAAATTGTAACTGCTATCGGCATGCTTTTATTTACATTGACAGCTAATCTTTTTATCGCTGGGCTTGCCCTTTGTGTCTTTACAGCAGGTAATGCACTTGCAAGAACATGTGTTGTATCACTCTCCTCTAAAGAATCTGGAGGACAATATGGAACTGCCGCTGGACTGTCCTATTCAATGGATAACTTAGGACGTATTCTTGGTCCACTCTTTTTTACATGGTTATTTACCGTACAAGCAAGTCTTGGTTATTATATTTCGGCTGCAATAGCCATTCTTTCTATAAGCCTAATCTTTATATATAAGGCATCCCGTAAATCATTACGTCTTCCGTAAAATATAGTAGGTTGCATTTTATAAATTTCTAACTATTAGAGAATTACTAATTAAACCATGCGGATTATTCCTATATATCAAAGGGATAATCCTTTTCCATCTTCTTTCCGCATTTGAAGTAGGCTATACTAAGTATGTTATTAACAATACAAAGGCAGGTGTAGGAATGAGCATTTTTACAGATATAGAATATTTAGTTCCTTTAACTTTGTTTTTTAATATTTTATTAGCCATGACCATCATTTTCTTAGAACGTAAAGATGCTACCTCTACATGGGCATGGATCCTCGTGTTATTTTTCCTGCCATTAGCTGGATTTATTTTGTACTTATTACTTGGAAGACAATTACGAAGAAAGCACCTATTCCGTTGGGAAGGACGCAAGGATATTGGGATTGATAATCTGATTACCTATCAGATGGAAGCGATTCGTGATGAAACGTTTGAGTTTCGTATTGCTAATGCAGAAAATTATCAAGAGATGATTTATATGCACCTCAGAACAAACAATGCGGTCTTAACACAGGACAACCATCTGGATATTTTTGATGATGGTGCCGATAAGTTTGAGCAGCTCCTTAAAGACATTGAAGCAGCTAAAGATCACATTCACATCCAGTATTATATTTTTAGACTTGATGACTTAGGTACACGTATCGTCAATGCATTGATAAAAAAAGCAAAGCAAGGTGTTAAGGTGCGTCTTCTCTATGATGAAATGGGATCACGTAATGTTAAAAGACGCCATTTTAAAGAGTTGCTGCATGCTGGTGGTGAAGTAGAAGTTTTCTTCCCATCCATTTTGCCACTTCTTAACCCTCGTTTAAATTTTAGAAATCACCGAAAAATCGTTGTCATTGATGGTCGAATTGGCTATATTGGTGGTTTTAACGTCGGTGACGAGTATTTAGGTTTACAAAAAAAGTTTGGTTATTGGCGAGATACACACTTACGTATTGAGGGTAGTGCCGTACATCCTTTGCAAACACGCTTTTTACTCGACTGGAACCAAGCTAGTGCACAACAAAAAATGGGGTACTCTGATCGTTACTTCCCTGCTATCCCGAAAAAAGGTGATGTGGGTTTACAGATTGTTTCAAGTGGACCAGACTCAGACTGGGAGCAAATAAAAATCGGTTACTTAAAGCTTATTAATATGGCTCAAAAATATATTTATATTCAAACACCATATTTCATCCCAGATGTTAGTTTTTTAGACGCCATTAAAATTGCCACCTTGTCAGGCATCGATGTACGCATAATGATTCCTAATAAGCCTGATCACATGTTTGTATATTGGGCTACTTATTCTTATGTGGGTCAATTATTACGTGCTGGAGCCAAAGTCTACATCTATGAAAAGGGCTTTATCCATGCTAAAGCTATTATTATTGATGACGAGGCTTCCTCTGTCGGAACAGCGAATATTGATGTACGAAGTTTTAGTCTAAATTTTGAAGTCAATGCCTTCATATATGATGCAAATATATCGCACCAATTGGCAGAACTGTTTGAGAAGGATATTTTTGATTGTACGGAATTAACATGGGAAATGTATAAAAACCGTTCAACACTGATTAAATTTAAAGAATCTATTTCCCGTCTATTAACACCCATTTTATAAAAATAAAAAGGAAGAGAGCCTGTTCACAGAATGGCTTCTCTTCCTTTTATTATTTTACGCCTAAATATTCTTCCAACGTAATGTTTTTCTTTGTTATCTCTTTTGCAATCTCTTTGCCCACATAACGATAGTGCCATGACTCATACATATAACCTGTTATCTCTTCTTTGTTTTGAGGGAAACGCAAAATAAAGCCATACTCCTGTGCATGTGCAAATAGCCATTGCCCTGCTGGAGTTTCCCCAAACTCTTCTGTCAGCCACACATCTTCTTTTCCACGCTCTCCTATATCAAACGCTAAGCCTGTTTGATGTTCTGAGTAGCCAGGACGAGCACTATATCGATCTGCCGCTGCCTGTCCATCACGTTTAACATAGTTATCATAAAGGGTTGTTTGATATTCAAAAGATCGGTAGCCACTAAATGCAACTAAATCAAATCCTTGCTGCTTGGCAGCTGCTAACATTTGATTTAACGCTTCTCGTGCTTCTGGATTTTCTTCAGGTGCAAAGGTAGATGGAAGCGGATAAATTTTATTAGCTAACAGAATACCATTGATATAGGTTGGTTCCGTAGGTAATGTTTGATTTGGAAGATACCCATTTTCGTCTGGTTGTTGCTCTGGCTTTGCAGGAGTTTCAGTATTGTCTGGTTTCTCTGTTGCAGTAGAATCTTGTTCAGTTGTTTTGTTTGTTTCTGTTGTTTTTGGCTGCTCATCAGATGCACTATTTACTTGATTATTTTTATAGTTATAGACTACAAAAATTGCTACAATTAACGCGATAGATATGAAAGCACCAACGATAAGCGGAAGACGATTGTTTTTCACTCTTTATACCCCTTTTAAAATATCAGGTATCTAAAAGGATATTTAAAGCATTTCACCTTGAAAATACCTATTTTATTGTATTACTAGTTATAATCTTATTTTAGCACTGTTCACATTTTCAGGTGTAAATTTCCCACGTAAATATTCAATTAATCTGTAAGAACGATGACAAATACTACTATAGATGCAATTGCGAAAAAAACTGCCATATACTGCATCCATTTTGCTTCTTTTACATAACCTTGCTCTTTAAAGCTTTTTGCTCTAAACCCATTTGATAGGGCAAACATGATCGTCATTGCAAGTACGGCAAAATTAAATTTCCCCATAATAATAAATACAAGTGCTGCAATACTAAAAATTGCGACAAGAATAGATGATAGCCATTTTTTGTTCATCTTGCTGTCCTCCTAAAAAAATCGAGGCAGCAAAGGCGCCTCGACATCAATCAATTTATTTTTTTGCTTTCTCAGGATGTTCCGAATAATATTTACGCCCAATATATGTTTGAATAATCAACAATGCACCACTGACAGACCAATACAAAGGCAGTGCTGCCATAGAAGACATGGAGATAAAGACAATCATAATTGGTGAAATATAAATAAACATTTTCATCTGCGCTTTTTGTTGCTCAGGTACCGTCCATAAAGATACACGAGCCTGGATTAGGTAAACAATCCCTGCAACAATAGTCATTACGATATCAGGTGAACCTAAGCTAAACCATAAAAACTCATGGGATTTAACATCGGCAGAATACAAGATCGAGAAATACAGACCCATAATAATCGGCATTTGAATTAACATCGGTAAACAACCCATATTAAGTGGATTAATGCCATGCTTTTGATATAGAGCCATCATTTCTTGTTGATATTGCGTTTGCTCTTCTTTTGTCTTAGCTTCCTTCATTTTTTTCTGAACGGCTTCCATTTCAGGTTTAAAAGCATCCATCTTCGTTTTCATTAATTGCTGTTGACGATAGTTTTTTAGCATAATCGGCATTAATACTAAACGAATTAGAACAGTAATCGCAATGATTGCTAAACCATAGCTCCCTGAAAAGATATCATTCCCGAAAAACTCCAATAAAAATTCCATAGGTTTTACAAAGATACTATAGAAAAAACCTTCTTTGTTTTGCACAGCTTGACAGCCACTAAGAACAAAAACGGCAATACCAAGCATTGAAAATAGCTTCAAATTTTTCATTTTTCCACCTACTATTATTTATCAACTACTGTGAAGTATACCTTATAGGGTCTCTCTTTATCAAATAGCAAGTGCTACTTATTCCTTAAGCTGGTTCCTCAGATGATTCATCAAAAAAGATGCGAGCTTTAGCAACGCTAATATGTTCGCACCTTCTCATTTTCTATGCTCAAAATCTACACATTTTGTAATTCAGCTTCTGCCATTTCAAAACGATAAAATTCATGATGAAGCTCGTCTCTAAAATGTTTTGGCGTAACTCCAGTATATTTTTTGAAAATACGAGTAAAATAACTTTGATTACAGAAATGGAATTGATCTGAGATAGAAGTAATACTTTTGTTTGTATGTCGTAAGTAGTATTGTGATTCTTCTACACGTCTAACATTTAAATACTCAACCAATGTAATACCCACATGTTCTCTAAAAATACGTGATAAGTGACTAGTACTTATATGAAAGTTATTTGCTATACTTTCAACAGTTAAATCATTTTCAAGCTCGTCATTTATATACATTATCACTTTGTTAACAGTTTGATGTCGGAAAGTCGGTTGTTTGCGATCTGCAATAAAGTAAACAAAGAAATCAATTAAATCATCAGCAAATTGTAAAAACTCTGCGTCTTTCATTTGATTTTCTATCATATCGTTACACGCAATATTGAAAGCAAATGCTTTTTTCGAAGGTACTTGATTGTCCAGCAATTTACGAGCAACAATTGATGACAAAACAGAAAAATAACTTCGAACGATTTTAATGACCTGTTTGCCAAAACGAATTGAGAGAATATCAATTAACTCATGCAAAGATTTTTTCGCTTTTGCAGATTCTAAATGGTAAATTTCAAAAATTAATTTCGACTCAATATTAAAAAATTCTTCGACACCGATATATTGATTAATATTATCGATTTCTTGGAAGTATCTTTTGGATATCGTTTCTGACATAGAATGTTGATGTAGTTGCATAATCTTCCCCATCTTTCCTCAGAGTGCACGAATTGCATGACAATATTTGACATCAATCCCGACGAATTAAAAATAAGAAAATAGTATTTACTTATTCAATATAAGAACTGAGTCCTATTTCACAAATTTTATTAACAAATAAATCAAAAATAACCCTACTAAAACACCAGATATAAAAAAAATAGACTATACAGTGAATTTTACCATATTCTGCGATTTCCTTTCAACCACATTTTAATTGCTACTCTAGTTCTAATTTATCACATATGCATAGTAGAAACCTCGTAAACTTATTCCTAACAATTAAATTTTACCATATACATATCAAAATAAATTAGTCATTTTATAAATTTATTTACAAATTATACAAAACAACTTACATCATTCTAATGGATCATTCGACATTTTTCTATTTTATTCCTAAATCTTCTCTATATAATTTATATGAATATGTAGTAAAATAGATGATAATACTATTTTTAAAAGTTTAGACGAGGTGTTTAAAGTGGATCCAAAACAAATAGAAGAGATCATGGAAATTATTAAGGAATTCTTCCCTGAAAATACGTCCATCGCTATCTCTGATACAAATGAATATTTGTATTACCAACCAAGCAAGAAAGTTGATTTAAAAATTAAACCTGGTGACCCTATCAAAGAAGGTTCAGCCGCACACAAAGCATTAAGCTATGGTCAAAAAATCAGCTCTTATATCGAACCTGATGTCTTCGGTGTCGCTTATTATGGCATGAGTATTCCTTTAATGGAGGAAGGCGAAACAAAAGGAGCTATTACTGCTATCTTCCCGCAAAAACCATCAGCATTCTTAACTAACTACATTACAATCAAAATTGATGATTGCTGGTACCCAATCAAACATGATCAAGTTATTTATTTAGAAACACAACTCCGTAAAACATTTGTTAAAACAATGACACGTGAAGGTTATCACCGTTTAAACTTAAGTGATCTAGAGCTATTTTTAGCACCTGACTCATTTATTCGTTGTCACCGCTCTTATATCGTTAACATTGACTACATCGATGAAATTCAACCAGATTCACACTCAACGTTTTTATTAATTATGAAAGATGGTACACGTATTCCTGTTAGCCAACGCTATGCAAGCTATTTCCGTCGTTCTTTAGGTTTCTAATTTGTATGAACAGCGAGCAATTTTTATAATTGCTCGCTGTTCTTTTTTGCGCACAAATCCGCCTCATTTACCTCAACATTTAACTATTTTTGCACTATTTTTAATATAGAAAACAACTATATTTATACAGCTCTACAATAAAACGTTTTCTCTGTCGAAAAATCATCTTAATGCTCGATTTTCCTTTTTTTACTCAATTTAATGCTAATTCTAAAGTTTTTGTGACAATTTGGTGATAGTATTATTCAAATGGTTGGAGTCATACTACAACTGAATAAACAGAAAATTCTTAAATGTTTTTTCTAGTTTTGTAATCGGTTTCCATCAAAATTATTTAGGGGAGGATTTTTTTATGGATGCAAATGTTCAAAAACGGCTAGGTTTAAAAGAACTTGAGAGTAAAATTGTAACTGCTGAAGAAGCAGCAGCACTTATTTCTAATGGTGATGTAGTTGGGATGAGTGGTTTTACTCGTGCTGGGGATGCAAAAGTTGTTCCAATGGCATTAGTTGAGCGCGCAAAAAATGAAGAATTCAAAATTGATGTATATACAGGTGCATCATTAGGACCAGAAGTAGATAAGTACTTAGCAGAAGCTGGTGCCATTCGTAAACGTGGACCATTCCAGGGTGATGCGGGTATCCGTAATTTAATTAATTCTGGGGATATCTTATATGTAGATGCTCATCTTTCTCATAATGCTGAGCTAGTGCGCCAAGGAATTATCGGACCAATCAAGTATTTAATTCTTGAAGCGGTTGCTATTACTGAAGATGGTTTAATCATTCCAACAAACTCTGTAGGTAACTCACCTATCTTTGCAGAATATGCAGAAAATATTATTATCGAGTTAAATATCTCTCATCCAGAAGCTTTAATCGGTATCCATGATATTTATGTACCTGGAGAACAAGGTAAACGTGAAGCTATTCCAATGACAGATGCTATGCAACGCCTTGGTGATATTGGTATCAAAGTAGATCCAGCTAAAATTAAAGCAATTGTTATTTCTGAAGAGCCAGATGCTCCTTCATTAATCGTACCTCCAGATGAAGAAACACAAACGATGGCAAACATTTTATTAGACTTCTTCCGTGATGAAATTAAAGCGGGTCGTTTAACAAATCAATTAATGCCATTGCAATCTGGTGTAGGTTCTGTAGCAAACGCTGTACTTGATGGCTTTGCAGATTCAGAATTTGAAGATTTAATTGTTGCATCTGAAGTACTTCAAGATGCTGTATTTAACTTAATCGATGCTGGTAAAGTTAAATTCGCTGCTGCAACTTCAATCACACTTACTGAAGAATTACAGCAAAAAGTTTATGGTAATTTAGAAAAGTATGCTGATAAAATTTGCTTACGTCCACAAGAAATTTCTAACCACCCTGAGCTTATCCGTCGTTTGGGTCTAATCTCAATCAACACAGCTCTTGAGTTAGATATCTATGGTAACGTTAATTCGACGCATGTTTCTGGTACTCGTATGATGAACGGTATCGGTGGTTCAGGTGACTTCGCACGTAACGCACGCCTTGGTATTTTTGTTACAAAATCATACGCAAAAGGTGGAGCAATTTCTTCTATCGTGCCAATGGTATCTCACGTTGACCATACAGAGCATGACGTTGATGTTATCGTTACAGAACAAGGTATTGCTGACTTACGTGGTCTTGCACCAAAAGAACGTGTACCTTTAATTATTGAAAACTGTGCACACCCAGATTACAAAGAACAATTATGGGATTACTATAACCGTGCAGTTGAAGCAACTGGCAACCACCAAACTCCTCATCTGTTAGAGGAAGCACTTTCTTGGCATGTAAATCTTGCTAAAAACAAAACAATGAAAAAAGAAGTTGCAAAAGCTTAATTATTAAATTCTTTACGTCTAATAAGTTAATACTTATTAGACGTTTTTTTATACGTGAAAGCAAAAAACAAGTGAGAAGTATTATCGATTGGAAGATGCTATAATAGGACTATATTAATCTTATTGACTATAATGTTCTATTTCATCGGAGGAACCATGAAGAAATTTATCTATGCTATTATTTTCTTTTCGTTTTTCGACCTTTTTACCCAGCTTCCTGTTATGAGTACTTATGCTGAGTCTTTAGGTGCATCGGCATTCCTCACTGGTCTTGCAGTGGGTATGTATTCGCTTTCCAATACATTCGGTAATATCATTTCTGGCTTCTTAACGGATCGCAAAGGACCTTTCATCATACTCATAATAGGTCTTCTAACAACAGGTCTATCATTAACATTTTATAATTTAGTAGAAGAGCCCATTGCTCTATTAATTGTACGTTTTATCCATGGCCTTGTTGCAGGCTTCATTGTTCCTGCTGCCTTTACATTTCTAGCGAACGCTACAGAGCAGGAAAAAAGAGGTAAAGGCAGTGCTATTTCTGGCGCCTTTGTTGGTATTGCAGCCATTATAGGCCCTGCATTTAGTGGCATTTTAGCTAGCCGGACAAGTGTACCATTTGTTTTCAATATCACAGCAAGCTTTATGCTTCTGCTAGGTATCCTTGCGTTCTTTATATTGAAAGCAAATCAAGTAAAAAAAGAGAAGGCTAAACCAGGTAATTATATTCCGATCAGTGTCTTTTTTAATAATACAGGAACATTAAAAGCCTTTTTAGGAGCCTTTTTCTTAATGTTTTCTCAAGGGGTTATTGCGTATCTACTCCCTCTTAAAGTACATTCCTTAGGCTTCGACTCTCGTTTAAGCGGCACTTTAATGAGTACATTTGGTATTATTGCAGTTCTTGTTTTCCTATTACCTACTAATCGTATTTTTGATAAGGTTAATCCACTCAAAACATTGTCTTTTGGTATAGGTTTAATGGGAATAAGCCAGCTATTAATTAGCCAAGCAAATTCTAGCTCTTTACTCTATACAGCAATGGCTTGCTATGGGATCGGATTCGGTTTCCTATTCCCTTCGGTAAATTCGCTGCTAATTGACTCTACAACTGCTGAAGTACGAGGAAAAGCTTACGGCTATTTCTACGCGTTTTTCTCTCTAGGTGTAGTTATAGGCTCTTCTTTATTAGGTTGGCTATCACTTGGTACTGTCAGTGGCTTTGCATTTACTGGCTTTGTATTATTGCTCTTTGCAGGCGCAATTCTTATCCCACACAAAAGACCTTCTCATGCTTAGATGAGAAGGTTTTTTGTTTACTTTTCCTTTTCTTGAATTTCTTCATTATAGAAATGGACACCAGTATGTCCTCCACCTTCAGCTACCATTTCATTCGAGGCAATTTTAGTTGGTGAAGTACCAGCCTCTGTTGCTACCTCTGTTGCTACACGTTCTGCAATATTGTCATGCATATCAGGACCTGTAGTAAGATACGACTCTAATTTTGCTTTCATACTATTAAACATTGTTAGTGCTTTATCACGATTCTCTTTTTTACTGAAATAAGATGCTGCTAGTCCTGCTAATCCTGCAACGACAACACCTGTTCCTTTTCGTTTTGCCATAGTTTATAACCTCCTAAAAATATAGAAACTAGCTCTGTAGTATAGTTTTTCCCTATTCTTAAAAGAATAAACATTATTTTTTTATACCCTCTAGCATATATATTAATGTATGGATAAATACTTGCCCTTTTATCTAGTAAAAACTCCGTCAATCCATTGTAGTTCGTCTAGTTTTTAATGCAGACAATCTCACTCTATTTCCTATTAAAGCCCAGTTATCGTACCCTTATTTTTAGCATTCGTCAAAATTTTGTAACTATTTATGATTATAAAAGGCAAGTAAAGGGAATTAATGAATTAATACTAAAATAGGAGAGTGGTTAAAATGAAAGATTTCGATTTAGCATACGATTGGATAGATATGGCTTCATTAATTGGCGGGGCTGGCTTCTTAACAGTACTAATTTATAGTGTCATTCTATTATAAGGAGCTATTTACATGATTTGCTCTAGCAATTAAAAGGCAATCCGCTTAATTAAAAGCAGATTGCCTTATTTTTTATTGTTTTACATCATTGTATGCATCTGACTTTTCAAATGCTGCCACCACATAGGAACAAACGGCCTTCATTTTATAACCATTTTCGCGTGCATACGATGCTGCTTGATCGAGTAATTGTTTGGCCACACCTTGACCACGGAGCTTATCAGATACATATGTGTGATCCATTACCATTACTGAGCCATTTTGCTGCCAAGTAATTTCTGCTAGTTTTTCCCCTGCTTGCTCATTCAAAAATGCAAACTTATTTTCTGCTAATTGTTGTAATTGGAATTCCATTTCTCACCACTCCTTTTATTCATAGTACCATAGCTTTTTATATTTTCACAAAATTTGTGTACGCTTCTTTTATCTAATCAGCGAAGCTATGTCCAGATATTCGGTTAGCTTTCCTATGTCGAAAACATCACACTTCAAAATCTTTCACTTGTTGAATCAAAAAGAATCTGTACACCTTCTCTAGCAAAGTGAGAAGGTATAACAGATTCCTTTCTATCAACTATAAATTTAGTTAAACCATGAAGAAATAGTATCTTTTAAATTAGCAAAAAAGCTTTTTACGCTTTCCCAGAAACCTTTATCTTCCATAAGTGAGCCGAATTTTTCTTGGATTGTATTACTGATATCATTTAATTGATCAGACCATTTACTAAAATCAATGTCCAACTTGCTTATTTTATCCATTAAATCCACTAGCAATTGACGGTCCTTTTCACTTAAATTAATTTCAAGCTTACTTAATTGCTCTTCTACAATTTTCTCCACATCTTCACGTGTTGCTGGCTTTAGCTCTGCAATTTGCTTTTTAATTTCTGTCAGTAATTCCGCAACCTTTGCATCGTCTACCCCTGCAGATTCTGCAATGGATGTTGCTACTGATAATTCTTCGTTTGCTACATCTGTACGATCAATATCCAGTGTTTCCCCTGTAGTGACCTCATATGCCTTGTAAATACCTACTAATGCTGAATGCCCTGTAACGGCTTTCGGTGCAGCTACTTGTACGGATGCATCCTGAATTCCTGCTGTTAACATCGCATTTGCGTACATCTCTGAAGTTACCTGCGTTATATTTGATGGTGTGACAATTTGTATTACTAGACCCTCTCCTGCTTCTCTGCGTGTAATCTTTGCAGAAGAGTACATACGTGAGCTTGAATTACTATCTTTAATGTATTTTACTAGATCCTCACCAGACACAGTAATTTCTTCAATTTCAGGTTCTTCGCTTACTTTTAATGATTTTTTTACAGACTCTTTTTCAGCCTCAGATAAATTTGCTCCATACACGACGATCGGTACGCCTAGTTTTTCATCAATTGCTTTTGGAGGCGTATTGTCAGATGCAAATCCTGTTGCTGGTGCCATCACTCCAAATACTAACATTGTAGCAGTTAGTATTTTAATCCATGTTTTTTTCAAATCGTGTGACCCCTTTCGCTAAAACTTCATAATTAGCAAGTATAGTGTATGCCACTATACAATAATTAGTACGAAAAAAAGACGAGAAGGTTTCAAGGCTGTCTCTCGTCACTTTTCCTGTTGTAAATGTTTTGCTAGCTAGTCAAACAAACCATCCTTTAAATTTCTTCAGTCCAACCGTCCTGTTGTTTCACTTTACCAGCTTTCATTAACGTTCCTAAGGCACGTTTAAATGCCCCTTTACTCATATTAAACATTTCTTGAATCTCTTCAGGAGACGATTTATCACCAAATGGCATTTTACCGCCCACATCCTGTATATACTTTAATATTTGTTGCGCATCATTTGAAAGACGCTCATGTTTTCTTGGTAAAAGTGAGCCATTCATGGAACCATCGTCTTTTACATCGATAATACGTACAACTACATCTTGTCCTAATCGAGGCTCATTATTTCGCTCAGACTCATGCACAAAAATACGGTAAGGAACTTCTACACCTAGCAAAAATGTCCCGATCGGTAACAAACGATATGGGCGTGCTTGGATATTCTTATTGTGCATATCTTCAAATGCACCTTCATATAGCTCCGAAATTTTTTCCTCTGTGGCTAAACGACCAAATAAATCACCGTTACGATCTGTACGTAGTGTCATAAATAAATGATCGCCTGGTTCTGGCCATACCTCTTTTAATGCAGGTAAATCTTCTGCTCTTACTAATACTTCACGAGATGTACCAATATCCACAAAAGCACCTTCACGTTCCACTACTTTCAAGACACGTGCCCAGCCATATTCACCTTGTGTAAAAGCTGGAATAGCCGTTGTTGCAGCCAAATCTCCACGACGGTCTGCAAATAAAAATACTTCAAGGCGGTCACCTACTGTTAGTGGCTCTGTTACCTCTGAAGCATTTAAAGGTAGTTCTTCAACTCCATTTGTTAAAATCCATTTTGATGCTTGTTGCTCTAATACCGTTAATGTAACGACTTCACCTGATTTTAATGCGTTCATATTGTCTCCCTTTCCTTCACACCATCATTTTAAAGATTGTGCTGTGTCTTAGATGCCTCTAATTTTTTCACGATGTCTGGATTTTCTTCCATTACTTGCACAAGATCTGCAATACGATCGATTGAATTCCAACTTAAATGATGTTCAATTCCCTCTACATCATCATAAATACGTTCTTCATCCACACCAATCATTCGTAAAAACTGCTCGAGCAATTCATGACGCTGCACAAGACGCTTTCCGAGCTTATCCCCTTTAGGCGTCAATGTCAGTCCACGGTACTTTTCATAAACTAAATAACCATCTTTATCTAATTTTTGAACCATTTTTGTAACAGAAGAAGGAAGAACAGATAATGCTTCAGCAATGTCAGACACTCTCGCATATCCCTTGTTGGCAATTAATAAATATATTTGTTCGATATGGTCCTCCATACTAGGTGTTGGCATATCCTTTTCCCTCTCTTTCCTTTTCTTACTCTCTAGTTTACTACAAGCTTGGCTTAAAAGTTAACTGAAAATACATTGCCTAGAAAAACACTTCCTATACAACTTAAATAGAGCCTCTTCTATTAAGAAGTAGGCTCTATTTTGTGTCGAGGATACTTATTTACCACATGTAACGCATGAATAATCTCTTTATTAATACGCTCAATGTTTCCAGGAGTATTCATTTCTTTAAATGCCTCATCTCTAGCTTCCATAGATGTAACATACTTACTTGGCAATGCATTTAGTGTAAGTGCCACCGTGTCTAATTCACAGATTTCGCATTTACAAAATGTTTGATATTCTGGTCCTCGTAGTAAAAAGCTTACTAAACCACGCACAATTTCTTCTGTAACATTTACTAAAATAGGATCTGACATATTCAAACTTTCGCCTCATTTATATTTAATTGTTACATTACTCCTGAAACTATAATAGCCTTAAAAAAAGTCTTTTTCAAGAATCACAAGTAGCATCTATTCACATAAAATCCCTTGTGTCAAAGCAAGATTAATTTCCTACCTTTTCAGATTGTTCTACACCTTACTTACTACTTTTTTGCTCTAATTAGTCTTAATGAATTAAACACAACTAATAGTGTCGCACCCATATCGGCAAAAATTGCTATCCATAATGTTAACCAACCAGGTATGACAAGTAGCAATGCAATTAATTTTAAAACTAGGGCAAATATAATATTCTCTTTAATGATACGTAATGTTTTTCTGCTCAATCCAATAGTGTAAGGAAGCTTTGTTAAATCATCACCCATTAAGGCAATATCTGCTGTCTCAAGAGCTGCATCCGTTCCTGCTCCACCCATGGCAATTCCTACATTTGCAGTGGCCAATGCTGGTGCATCGTTTACACCATCTCCAACCATTGCTACAGCACCAAATTGTTTACGTAAATCCTTAATCGCCTTTAATTTTTCTTCTGGTAACAAGCCAGCGCGCGCATCTGTCATCTTTAATGAAGTAGCAATGGCTTGCGCAGTAGGCTCTGCATCGCCTGTTAACATCACCATATGCTTTACTTTTAAGGCATTTAATTTGTTCAATACATCCTTGCTTTCATGACGTAATTGATCAGCAATTGCAACCAGTCCAATAAGTTGATTATTCGAAACAGCTGCTACTACTGTTTTACCCTGTTCTTGCAGATTCTTAACCTGACTTTCTATGTTTTGATCTACAGAAGTTAATGAAGTAGCCCATTTCATGCTACCTACATAAATAATCTGATTATCAACGGTAGCATAGGCACCTTTTCCTGTTACTGATTGGAAATTTGTTGGTATTAGCTCAGATAATTTTTTATCGTGTAATCTATTTAAAATTGCTTTAGCTAAAGGGTGCTGTGACTGTTTTTCTACCGCTGCCACTAGTTGTAACACATAGTCCTCTGACCAGTTTTCAGTCGTTACGATATCTGTTACTGCTGGCTGCCCCTTCGTTAATGTTCCTGTTTTGTCAAAGGCAACAGCTTCAATATGTCCTAGCTGCTCTAAATGAACACCACCTTTGATCAGTACACCTTGCCTTGCTGCATTACCAATGGCTGTAACAATGGCGACGGGCGTAGAGACAACCAGTGCGCAAGGACATCCTACTACTAAAACAGCTAGCCCTTGGTAAATCCAATGCTGCCAATCACCTACTATTAAAGGTGGAATTACAGCTACTAAAAAAGCAATAACCATAATCGCTGGTGTATAATACTTTGCAAAGCGATCTACAAATTGCTGAGAAGGTGCCTTTTCTGCTTGTGCTTCTTCCACTAGATGAATTATTTTAGCTATAGTAGTATCTTCTACACGCTTTGTCACACGTACTTCAAGAGCACCCTCTTCATTTAAAGTCCCAGCAAATACTTCATCATTTACTGTTTTATTTACGGGAATCGACTCACCTGTAATAGCTGCCTGATTGACTGCAGACAACCCACTAATGACTATGCCATCCATCGCAATCTTTTGCCCAGGCTTTACAATCAAAATATCTCCTATTTCTATATCCTCAGTAGGTAACTCAACCTCATGGTAGTGTTCACCGTGGGCTCTTTTGATAATCGCTGTTGGTGGAGCAATATCCATTAATTGACGAATAGATTGACGTGCCTTATCCATTGAATACGCTTCAAGTGCCTCACTCACAGCAAATAAAAATACGACAACTGCCGCTTCTTCCCATTCACCGATAATAGCAGCTCCAATGATGGCGATTGTCATAAGCGTCTTCATATCAAATTCAAAGCGAACTAAATTACGGAAGCCTATTTTAAAAATACCCACTCCACCCACAAGGATAGCTATAATGAACATGGAAATCGGTAGCGGGCTCGATTCCCCATTCATACCCGCAAATAGATAACCTAGAATGACAAAAAGCAATGAAATTCCTGCTAAAACGTTTTCCTTTTTACGATAAAAAGGTGTAGTATTTTCAAGTGCTTTTGCTGCCGATTGTGTAACCTTAATGCCATCAAAGGCACCTGCTTCTTCAATTTGGTCTACACTAATAGCACCGATTACTGTAATTTTAGAAGCACCAAAATTCACTTGTGCATCCTGTACTTCTGGTATAGCCTTTACGTTTTTCTCAAACTTTGCAGCACAACTAGCGCAAGATAAATTTTGCAATCTGTATTCTTGTTTAATTGGTGTCGTTGCCATTCGCAATCCCCTCTTTCGCATGTTCGTAGGCAATTGTTACAATTTGATATACATGCTCATCCGCTAAAGAGTAATACATTTGCTTACCTTTGCGGTGTGATCTCGCTAAATTATTATCTTTCAAATATCGTAAATGATGGGATGCTGTAGCAACTGAAGAACCAATAATAGTTGCAACATCACAAACACATAGTTCATCTTCCACCGTTAAAGCATAGGCAATTTTAAGTCTAGTTTCATCAGCTAACGCTTTTAAAAATTTGGCTACACCTGATAAATCAGGCATTTGTTGTTTCACCTTTGTGACTGCCTCTTCATGTACATGCGTCACCTCACATATTTCTTTCGGCATTTTTCTCACCTCATTCAAATATTCGTTTGATTGTATTCAATGTAACATATTATTCCATCATATTCAAACGAATATTTGAATGTTAGGATGTATATCCTTAAATAAAAAAGTTAGCGCACTTTCTGTACGCTAACTCTTTTATTACTTCGCTATTAATTGTAATGTTTTCCCTTTTATCTCTTCCTGTTTAATAAATGTTTGATGGTAATCACCATTTGCCCAATCCAGCACCTGATCTTGATACCAATCAGATTTTACATGACCACTTTGACCAGGACCAACAATATGATAGGCTGAGCTTAAATCACCTACATCCACCACAAAACGCCAAGATGCACCGTGATCTACATTACCAGCTAAATCATTATCTGCTGCTTGTACGGTAACTTTTGATCCACCAATAGGAACCTTTTTAGCATTAAAATAGGCTGCAAGAATAGGCGATGCACTTCCTAGTGTATGGTCAAAAGTAAGCTGATGGTAATCACCCCATTGCCATTTCGAGGAATTTTTTCCGAATTGATCTTCTAATTGTGCAATTGTTAGCTCAAATGCCTTGTATATGGTTTCATCAATGCCACCCTGCTCCTCAATCCAAATGCTTTTCTCTCCTGAATAGGCTGTACGTAAGAGCTGGTCTGTAATATTAAACTTCCCATACATGATGCCATACATATCTTCAGGCATTTGATCTTTAAACAAAACTTCCTGTAGCTTAATCATTAATGTATGGAACACAAGTGGTGCACCTGATTCCTTTGCGTCTACCATATCCCACTTCTCTAGCATGGCAATAATCTCGGCATACTTCCCATCCTGATCTTTTTCTTTTAAAGATGTTAATAAATCAGGCAGAAATTCTCTTGCATAGAGGTTGTGCTGATCCATTTGCAAAGCCATCATATCTTCTACTGTAATCGCATCATTTGCCTCTAACACTTCTTTAATTCTTTCGAAACGATAAGGTTGCGCCCAGAAATCAGTTATGTGATAAGGGTAGTCCTCTCCTATTACTTGGTTATTTGCCGTTGCAATAAAACCTTCTTTTGGATTTACTAGAGTTGGTAATTCATCCCATGGGATAAAGCCCTCCCAGCCATAGTCACTCGAATCACCTGGAACTGGTAATTGGCCCTCACCTTGCTTACGAATAGGTATTTGACCATTAGCTTTATAGGCAATCGTACCGTCTTTTGATGCAAATACAAAATTTTGTGCTGGCGCTTTAAAGTCTTCTAATGCTTTTTCGAAATCACCCCAAGTTTTTGCCTTATTAAAACCAAGCACTGCTCTTAGTTCAGCTGTCGGTTGTAGTGCTGTCCACTGCATCGAAAATTGTGCGGTTGGCTCTGTATCTTTAAAAGCTAAATCTGTCATTATAGGGCCGTGACGTGTAACAACGACTTCAAAATCTACCGTTTCTCCATCTTTTACCTTAATTGATTCGTCGCGCACCTCTGCTTGTTCCCACTTTCCATCGTATCGAAATTGTGTTGGATTATCTGGATTTGGTATTTCAATATATAAATCCTGTACATCTGGACCCACATTGGTTACCCCCCAAGCAATTTCATCATTATGGCCTAAAATAATACCTGGAATCCCTGCAAAGATAACGCCACTAACGTTTTGCTGTGGTGATTGCAGATGCATTTGATACCAAATAGAAGGGGTGCTTAACCCTAAATGTGGGTCATCTGCTAAAATAGGCATTCCTGATTTCGTTTTATCACCTGAAACTACCCAGTTATTACTTCCGTTAAATTCGTTTGGTAGCATTTCCGCACTGAATTGCCCAGCTACTGCTACAGGATTTTGGATATTGGCCTCGATAATCGCCGAAGCATTTTCTGGATATTTAATAAATAATTCTTTTGCCTTTTCTTCATCAAAATTCTGTAGTGCCCAATGACGAAAAGCTAACGTATTCCAATTTCCACCCAGATCATAGGCCATATATTTTCCAATGGTTAAGGAATCAACAACTGTCCACTCCTCAGGTTCATAACCTAACAAAGCGAATTCATAGCTTAGTGTATTGCTTTCCTTTGCCTGTGCAATAAAAGCATTTACTCCTTCGGCATACCATTCAAGTACTTGTTTGCTTTCGTCATCATAGGCAGCTAATGATTTCTCTGCAGCATCTCGTAAGCTAAATGTACGGAAATGTTTGTCGGTATTAATCGTTGCTTCTCCAATAATTTCAGATAGTCGACCACTTGCCTGCCTTCGTGCTAAGTCCATTTGAAATAGTCTATCCTGTGCTTGGACATAACCTTGCGCACGATACAAATCCGCATCTGTTTTGGCAAAAATATGCGGAACCCCTTTTTCATCTCTCGTAACTGTCACATCCTGATCCAGAATAGTAACAGCTAATTCACCATCAATCACCGGCTTAGATTTATTCATAAACCATGTAAATCCAATAAAAGCCACAAGAGCCAAAGCAGCTATTATCCCAGCTATGACAATTAGCCACTTTTTCCAATTAAACTTTCTCTTCCCCACTGCATAACCCCCTTTTTGCACTATATTCCCGTACTACCTTCCCAAACCCGCTTTGTAACGCAAATTTTTTAGCGAAATTTCTTATTTTATGTATATAAAATTGTCTCTAAATACAAAATTTTATATTTATTCGCTATTAGAATAGTATAATCAATAAGAATTATGAAGGCTACTGAGTAATGTTAAAAATTCGTATGTTCATAGAGATATAATGATTCTATAGAGTATATTTTCTTTTATCTTCTCTCGTGGAGCGGACTTATATGGTGGAAGCGGATTCCCACATGATTGGAGCGTTCTTCCCTACTTTAGGGCGGGTTCCCATGTGATTGTAGCGTCTACTCCTCACTTTGAAGGTATCCCCCTGGCATTGCCAAATCTCACATTTTTAAAAGTCACCTTATTAAGTTACAAATACAAAAAATCGTATTTCCATTTAGAAAATACGATTTAAGTACTAGCATTGTAATTGCAATTCAATTGGACAATGATCACTGCCCATAATGTGTGGGTGAATTGTTGCGCTTTCAATTTGTTCCTTCAATTGATTGGATACAACAAAATAATCGATACGCCAACCAATATTACGTTCACGCACTTTATTCATATAGGACCACCATGTGTAGTGGTCAGTTTCCTCGGGATGCTTGTATCTAAAAGAATCTACAAAACCGCTTTCCAATAACGCTGAAAATTTTGCTCTCTCTTCATATGTAAAGCCCGAATTTCCAATATTAGATTTTGCATTTTTTAAATCAATTTCCGTGTGTGCAACATTTAGATCACCACAATAAACCACTGGCTTCTGACTATTTAGTTCTTGTAAATAGCTAGCTAAACGATCCTCCCATTGTAAACGTAATGGTAACCTCGCTAAATCACGCTGTGCATTTGGAGTATAAACATTTACTAAATAGAAATTCTTATATTCTAATGTTATAATTCTGCCTTCATCCTGAGAATCTTCGGCGCCCACCCCATACTTAACAGACAATGGCGTGTGTTTCGTGAAAATTGCTGTTCCAGAATACCCTTTTTTCTGCGCGTAATTCCAATACTGCTCATAACCTTCGATAGAGAGCTCAACTTGTCCAGCCTGACATTTTGTTTCTTGGATACAAAAGAAATCTGCATCTATTTGATGAAAGAACTCTAAAAAGCCTTTACCTAGACATGCTCGTATCCCATTAACATTCCATGATATAAATTTCATTTTATCCACACTCCTAAAAAAACGCCCTTCGGCTTATGCGAAGGGCATCCTATTATAGATCGTCACCAACAATTTTGACTTCCGTCTCTAATTCAACGCCAAATTTTTCTTTCACTACACGTTGAACCATTTGGATTGTCTTAATATAGTCTGAAGCAGTAGCATTTCCTTTGTTGACAATAAATCCTGCATGCTTGGTAGAGACTTCAGCATCACCAACACCTTTACCTTGTAGGCCACTATCTTGAATAAGTTTTCCAGCAAAATGACCAGGTGGGCGTTTAAATACACTTCCAGCAGATGGATATTCTAAAGGCTGTTTTGATTCACGTTGGAAGGTTAAATCAGCTATCTTCGCATCAATTTCCTCCTGTACGCCAACTGCTAATTGAAATTCAGAGGACAGCACATAATAACCCTTTTTGGCAATAATGCTTTGTCGGTATCCTAGCTCAAGGTCTTCTTTACCTAGTATTAAAATGTCCCCTTCTTTTGTTAACACCTTCGATGAAACAATAATATCTTTAATCTCACCGCCATAGGCACCTGCGTTCATAGCCATTGCTCCGCCAATTGATCCAGGAATACCACATGCAAATTCAAAACCTGTTAAGGATGCTTGCGCTGATAGCTTTGATACATCTTTGATCAGTGCACCACTTTGAGCATACACATGCTCACCAGTAATACGAATCTCATCTAAGCGTGAAAATGTTACAACGATTCCTCTATGACCGCCATCTCGAACAACCATATTAGATCCGTTACCTAACATTAATAAAGGAATATTATTTATATATGCATAGCGAATAACGGATGCCGCCTCTTCTTCTGTTTCAGGAAGAACAAAAACATCTGCTTTGCCACCTAATTTTGTCATTGTGTATTGCTGTAATGATTCATTTAACTTAATATTGGCAGGATTAATACTTTTTGCTAAATCCATCGCCCATTGTTCTTTTGTCATGAGAGCTAATTCCTTTCTAACGTCCTTCTTACTCTACACCAGTATGGATTTACAACCCCAATTTGACAAGTAAAATGAAGGGTATTTTTATCTCATATTAAAAGACAGGTAAGACCTGTGCAGAGATGATGAATATTATAAAGAAAATTGACAGTCATTCCAAGTGTCGTTTTTAGGACACTATTTCATTGTATTATCTAGTAAAATAATCCATTCACCCTAGAGCCAACTACTTGCCCATGTTTCGATATTGCGGATAGCACCTTCAAGTGCCTGACCTTTATCTGTTAATGAATACTCAACGCGTACCGGTACTTCTGAATATACTTTACGTTCAACAAGCCCCTCTTTTTCAAGCTCCTTTAAACGTTCTGATAATAAACGTCCACTGACAGGTAGTGCAGATTCGATTTCATTAAAGCGCTGTGGTCCATCTAGTAATTGATATAATATTAACCCTGTCCATCGTTTTCCGATTAAATCCATTGCTTTAGCTAAACGAGGACACAAAGTTGTCTCATTCATAATTTTTCACCTCTATGTAACTATTGTAACGATTAATGCACTAAATGTAAATTTGAAGTAACTTATTTACGTAAAATAATCTATTAACTTTTATATATTTAATTACAAATAGTAACTCACAATTTCAATGTTGGACATATCTAACAAGGGAACATAAAATGTCTTAGACTAAACGCTATCTTAATAAAATGCACATATTTCCAATAATATGCCTATTCGATTTTAAATATGTTCTGTTTCATGTTCACAGATTACACTTTTATAGAGGGAAATACTTCCACATTTATAAAAAACTCATTGAATATGCGATTTGTTTACTTTATCATTCGTTGTAGAATGCTGTTTTAGGAGGTTTTCAAATGAAAAAATATGCTATTGATTTCAGTCATTCAACGATCGGGTTTTCCGTAAGACATATGATGATTTCTCGTATTCATGGTACGTTTGAATCGTACAGCGGTGAAATAGTTACATCCAATATCGAACAAATGCAGGATGCAAACATTTCTATCACGATTACAGTGGCTAGTGTCTCCACCAAGAATCATGATCGTGATGTCCACCTTGTGTCTCCTGACTTTTTTGATGCAGACGTCTATCCAAAAATAGTATTTACCTCTACATATATTGATAAACTTGATGATAAAAATTTTGCTATTCATGGTGATTTAACCATCAAAAACATAACAAGACCTATCGTATTTACAACAGTATATACAGGAAAAGGTGTGAATCCATGGGCACAAGAAGTTTTTGGCTTCCAAGCTAAAGCCCAAATTGATCGTCGTGATTTTAATCTAGTCTACAATACCTTTTTAGAAACAGGTGGTGTATTGATTAGCGATGAAATAGACGTGATAGTAGATCTTGAATTAAATCCTCTTTAAGTATTGTTTCTACCTTAAAGAAAGGGAGGAATTTATGTTTTGGTTTGATAATGATTTTTTATTTGGCTCTGCTTTTATTACCATCATCTTCTTTATTGTTTTTGGGAGCATAGCCTTTATGATTGTAAACGGTATTATCACTTGGTCTAAAAACAACCGTTCACCAATATTAACGGTACCCGCTAAGGTTGTGACAAAGCGTACGAATATACGTGGGGGATCTAACAATTCTGGGGCATCTACGTCCTACTACGTTACGTTTGAAGAGCAAAGCGGAGAACGGCATGAACTAAAGATGAATGGCTACGATTATGGTCAGCTTGTAGAAGGTGATCTTGGCATTTTAACCTATCAAGGTACACGGTATCATTCATTCAACAGACATAAAAAAGGAGAGTAGCGATTATCGTTACTCTCCTTTTCCTATTCTTTTATTTAATTAAATATTTAGCAAATCCAGCTTCTGTATCTTCTAAATATTCAATACCACTACCTGCTGGTATGAACTTTTGTGCATCTTTTGCAGATAGGTAGATAACCTTTGTATTGGCTGGGAACGGTACAAATGACCAGTTATTATCCGCAGCTGGGTTAATTGTTTTATTCGCCATAATATAATCTACAACAGCTTGTCGATTTTCATAAGCATAGTTAGTTATGTTAGAGCCTTCTGCATTTTTAAATGTCGCCCCATATGATCCACCAACACGATAATTGTTTGTAATGATGATGAATTCTTGTTTTAAATCGATTGGTTTACCATTATATTGTACATTCTTAATACGATTTGCCTTTTCATCAGTAAGATTACCGCGGCGGTCATATTTTGCTGGCGATGTGACATCAATTTGATATGTTAAGCCATCTAACACATCAAAGTTATAAGAACGTGCTTCTGCATCGATAATATTTTGCTCTTCTGTTTTAGTCGGATCAATTGTTGCGAAAATACCAGCAGCCATCTCTAACCACTCGATTGCTTGTGCGCCTGTCACTTTAATCGTAGCAACAGTATTGTCATAATGATAAATGTCGGCCATATTTTTAATAGCAAGCGGTCCTACAGGAATATTTGTATAATCTAATGGATTATTACGTGATCCTGCTTTGAAAGGTGCTCCTGCTGAAAGAATTGGTGTCTTTTCATCAGCCGTACCCTTTAGCTCTTGTTCGATAAACCATTTTTGAGCTTGTGTTACGATTTGAATGGATGGATCATCTTGCACCATTGAAAAATAACTATGGATTGGTGCAGTTGTTTCTCCAACAGGCTGACGGATATACGTTAATGTGCCATCATGTGCCTCTTTAATAGCCTCTAAAACCGTTGTGGATGGTTGTAAACCTTCTTGCTTGATCGATTGCAATGAACCTTTACCATCTACCACTACCCACTCAGATCCTTGTTGTTCTAGTTTTAAATCAATTACACCAAGATGACTACCATAGCTACCTGCCATAACAGTAGGAACACCATGAATTGTACCCTTTTCTTGGTCAACATCTTTCAAATCCTTATAGTCACCAGGGAATGTTAAATGAGAGTGTCCTGTAATTAACGCATCAATACCATCAATTTCTGCTAATTGGTAACCAACATTTTCAGCACCCTTCACATAAGTATCTTCACCGATACCTGAATGTGACAGAACGACAATCACGTCTGCTCCAGCCTTTTGCATTTCTGGTACTACCTCTTTCACAGCTTCAACTGGCTCTTGCATTTCAACTTTACCTGCTAAATGAATGGCATCCCATTCAACAATTTTCGTTGGAACAATCCCTGTTACACCAACTTTAAGTGTATGTTTTTTGCCTGAACTATCTACCACTTCTTTATCAAGAATGACATAAGGTGTAAACATACGCTCTTTTGTTTTTGCATCATAGGTATTAGCATTTACGACTGGATACTTTGCATCGTTTAATACTTCATCTAAAAAGTCTAGACCATAGTTAAATTCATGATTCCCTAAAGTTCCACCATCGTATTTCAATGCATTAAGTGCAGCAATAGCTGGATGAACTTCACCTGGCTTTAAAACACTTTCTAATGCTTTATATGAGCCAAGTGGTGTGCCTTGAATTAAATCACCATTATCAAATAGTAATGTGTTTGGATTTTTAGCTCTTGCTTGCTCAATTAGTGTTGCTGTATTAGCTAACCCAAGCTCTGATGATGGAGCATCTAAATAGTAATTGTAATTAGCTAAATTGGTATGAATATCTGTTGTCCCTAAAATCTGAAGATCAACTGATACGCCAGTTGAAGGTGCTTTGTATTCTGCTACAAAGCGCTCCACAATACTCTCCATCTGTTCCTTTGTCACATAGTCACGAGGACGAATAGTATTATCCTCAAATGCTTGTAAAATGTTTGCTGCAACAGCATTCGCTAAATCTTGTTTATATGCCGTTGCAATTTGATCTGCATCCTTAAATTGCTCTAAAACTTTGAGGGAAGCGTTTTCACTAACAAGTCCACGAGCAGAGATAACAAATGCTTGCTGACGTGTTAATTTGTCATCTGGGCCAAATATCGTTGCTGTTTTCCCTTTAATAAGTTTTAATTGAACAGCTTTTTCTACATAAGGTGCTAAATCCTTAGAGACATCGTTAAAGGCAAGCGAAGAGCCGTCACCCATCTCTACATCTAAATTTTCTACTAATTCTTTTACATAATCTGCGCGTGTTACATCATTGGAAGCAGCATCAGCAGAAATTCCAAATGGTATAAACGCGAAAAGGACTAGTAACGTCGCCAAGAAATTAGTTATTAATTTCTTATTCATACAACAACCTCCTTAATAATCTAGTATTTTCCTACAAATTCTATTATATTAAAACCATTCTAATTTTTACTGAATATATAGTCCTAATTATATGTATTTTTAAAAGAATGGTTAATTACTTTCCCTCCAAATCACAGATTTCTACCATTCTTTATTTTTCTATTAAATAGGATGTTAGTAAATGTAAATTCAAAATAATTAGTTACTGTCAATATGTCCGACCTCCATACCACACCATACATCTGTTGACAAAATAAAAAAAGTCCTCCCAAAATTGAGAGGACTTTTAATAAAAAATAATTTTTATGCATTCACAGTTTGTAGTGATTGAGCAACCTTTTTCACTTCTTCTAGGCCATTTGCAATAATTTCTTGCGCTTTATCTGGTGAAGCATTGTGACCTTCAATAATCACTTCTTCAATAACTTCCATCCCGAATACGCCACCTACTACGTTTTTAATGTAGTTTACTGACATTTCCATTGGTTGAGCTTCAGGTGATGAATAGTAGCCACCACGAGCATTTAAAATAATCGCTTTTTTGTCAGTCATTAAGCTAATTAATTGACCATTTTCGCCATATTTGAATGTGAATCCTGCTTGGTATACATAGTCAATAAATGTTTGTAAAGGTGCTGGAATTGTTAAGTTCCATAGTGGGAATGCAAATACAACTAAATCAGCAGCAGTTAATGCATCCATTGCTTTTTGTTTTGCAGCTAATAGACGTGATTCAATGTCTGTTAACTCTCCACCATTTTGTACTTTACCAAAAGCATTGAAAAGATCTTGGCCAAAATAAGGCATATCTTCTGCAAATACGTCAAAAGTTGTTACGTTGGCACCTTGTACATTTTCCATGAAAGTATCATACATTTTTGTTGAAATACCGTCTGGACGGTTGTTAGCTTTTACTACTAAAACGTTCATTATATAAAATCTCCCTTAAATTTCAAAATCTAATATCTCGAATTCAAGATATGTGTTTATCTTAAAAAATTTCATCTAAAATGTCAATGCTACTTGCCTCAGACTTTTGACTGAAATATTCTATCTTTCATCCATTCTAACAAGAGGAGTTGAAAGCCTTACTCCTCTCTCTAGTAAGCTAAAATTGACAGTTATCGTCAGTACAAATACCCGCATCACCTGTGCCAGCCATCTTTAGCGATGGTTGTAAGCCCTCTTCTTCAGCAACTTTACGCAATGTATCCTCAAATACCTCCTGCGGTTGTGCACCTGAAATACCATATTTACGGTTTAAGACAAAGAACGGTACCCCTCGTACACCAAGCTGGAGACCTTCTTGAATATCCGCTTCTACCTCATTTTTATAAACATCATCAGCAAGAACCTTTGCAACTTCTTCACGCTCTAGGCCCACTTTCTCAGCTATCTCTAATAAAACATCATCTTGACCGATACGCTTTCCTTCAATAAAATGACTGTGTAAAAGTGACTCCACTAGAGCTGTAACATCTCCCTGTTGTTCAGCCCATTTTACAAGCCGATGTGCTTTTAGCGTATTCTCTTCCATCAAATTGCTAAAATCGTAGTTTAGCCCTACTTCTTTCGCACGCTCTGTTACACCCACTGTCATTTCCTTTGCCTTCTCTAAGGACATTCCATATTTCTTTGCCAATGATTCATAGACAGTACTATGCGAATCTATTGGAGTAGTTGGATCTAGTTGGTAGCTTTTATAGACAAGCTCCACCTGCCCCGAATAGCCAGTATCCTCAATCGCTTTCTCTAATTGTTTTTTACCAATATAACAAAATGGGCATACATAGTCAGACCAAATTTCAATTTTCATTTCATACTCACTCCTTTTGCTACATTGTAGCGATAGTTGAAATCACAAGGCAATTTTAATGCCTCACTGCATAAATTTTCAAGTTCTTCTACATACTGAATACAAAAACAATGTGAGGTTTCTATATGACACAATCTCTTTGGCTTGCTACAACTGAGTCTGTCTCTTTATCTTCTCTTACTTCCTCAACAACATGCGATGTATGTATAATCGGTGGTGGCTTAACTGGTTTATATACTGCCTATACTTTAGCAAAAGCAGGTGTGGATGTAGTTCTTCTCGAAGCAAATACCCATTTTGGTCACGGTACGACAGGGCATTCAACAGGAAAATTAACAGCCCAACATAGCATTGTCTATGCAAATCTTTTAGAAAAATTATCTTTGGAAGAGGCACAGCTTTATTATCAACTGAATCAACAAGCCATTGATAAAGCTAGACAAATACTCCCACCAGACAGGGTTCGTTCGGTGGATTCACTGTTATACTGTCAAACAAAAGAAGGCTATGCACAATTATTAAAAGAATGGAATGCCTATAAGGTTTTAAACATTAAGTCTAACCTTACCTCTGACACAGAGCTCCCATTCCCTATTACAAAAGCTTTATGTATGACACAACAAGCACAAATAAATCCTGTTGAAGTAAGTAATTTTCTTGCGAAAGAGGCGCAGAAGATGGGCGCAAAACTTTATGCAAATACCCGTGTTCAGCAATTAAACATACCACAGAATAACTTATATACCGAAAAAAATATGTCGGTTCAATATAATAAACTTATTTTATGTTCGCATTATCCCATTGAAGCATTTAAAGGACTTAAACTTTTTAAATTATCCAATAGTCGCTCCTATATGGTTGCAAGTAAAACCTCTGAGACTATGCAAGGTCAATATTTATCAGTTGATTTTCCTTCCCGTTCAATACGGACTGCCACGATCAATCAGGAAAATTATTTAGTCTTAGGAGGGGCGAATCATATCGCTGGCGAGACCGTTCATACTGAGCCATATTATGAGGCCATTTCCAGTGAAATGAAGGAGCATTTTGAACAACAGCCACTTTATCGATGGTCAGCCCAGGATATAGAAACACCTGATATTGTCCCTTATGTTGGGAGAATTACAAACTCCTTACCTAACGTATTAATTGCCACTGGCTATAGAAAATGGGGTATCTCCAATTCCTTTGTCGCAGGTGATATCTTATCGTCTCTTTTAACAGGCTCAAAGATTGAAGAAGGTGCTATCGCTCTTTATTCACCATCACGTACTAAATTCGGTGCCCAATTCATGCAAATGCTGAAAGTAGGAGGCTTTGTTGCCAAGGAATATATAGCTGGGTATATGAGGAATGCCACTGCTCCAACCTGTACTCATTTAGGCTGCAAAACAAAATGGAATGAAGCTGATGAAACATGGGATTGTCCTTGCCATGGTTCTCGTTTTAACGCTAAGGGTGAGGTGCTTGAAGGCCCTGCTGTACAGCCATTAAAACTTGATTAAAAAAAGAGGCTGTCTAAATAGACAACCTCTTTTTTATTTTTTATTTTAGAGCTTCTGTTAATACTGGTACAATTTGTTTCTTACGAGAAACAACACCTGGTAATACAACACGGTTATTGATAAGATCAGCACCGAATCCTTTTGCTGCTGCTTCTGCTACTTGCCCTATTGCAACAGCTGTTGAATCATTATTTAAAATGTCAGTCACAACGAAGAAGAATAGATCTAAGCCATTTTCTGCAACATTTTTATTGAGTAGGATTTCTAACTCCTCTTGACGATTAAGAACATCATTAACATCAACTGCATTAACTTGAGCTACAACAGATTTGTACTCACCAAATTGGAACTCTTTTGCATCTAATGATAATAAATCTTCTAATGATTTATCAGATAAATCAGCACCTGCTTTTAGCATTGCTAAGCCATACTCTGCAATTTCCACACCAGCAATTTTTGCTAGCTCTTCACCAGCTTTTACATCTTGCTCTGTGCAAGTCGGTGATTTGAATAATAATGTATCTGAAACAATTGCAGATAACATTAAACCAGCAATGTTCGCAGGTATGTCTAAACCGTTTTCGCTAAAAATTTTCTTAAGAATAGTAGCCGTACAGCCTACTGGTTCTGCACGATAATATAGTGGATCAGCTGTTTGGAAGTTGGCGATGCGGTGGTGATCAATTACCTCTGCAATTTGCACTTCCTCAATACCGTCAGCCGATTGTTGGAATTCATTGTGGTCTACTAGAATAACTTTGTCTGCTTCACCAACTACAGAAGAGATTAAACGAGGCGCTACAAAGCCAAATTTATCTAATGCAAATTGAGTTTCATTATTAACATCTCCAAGACGTACCGCCTCAGCTTCTTCACCAATTTGCTGTTTTAAATAGGCATATACAATTGCAGACGTGATTGTGTCTGTATCTGGGTTTTTATGTCCAAAAACTAATACTTTACTCATTGAATTAATTCCTCCTAAAATGGCACTTACATTTATATTTTATTTTATCATACCTTATAGCCTGACAAGTGATAAAGTGAAACTTTGGAACATTTTCGCCTCAGCGTATTTGCCATTGACCTTCACTCTCGAAATAACATACAGGCTTAATTGCGGTTAACCTGTATTATGCAAATATAATGATAGCGCTCTAAATACATACTTTTCAAATAAGATATCTATATTATAACTAGCTTAAGTTGCTATGTATACTTTTAATAGGTCTAATTACTTCTATAAAATTCTCTATTTTTACCAACCTATTTTTAACATTCAATAGTAAAAATGCCTCTTTTTTATAAAATAATTAGTTTATATAGATATTTAGTTGGGTTTTCATATTTAAGTCATCATAATTTTATGCTATCATCAGGTAGTCTATATTTTTGGATATTCAGGAAATGGGGATTACGATGACGAAGAAGATAGAAAAAAAGTACATTCCTTTAGCTAACTATTTTGATGTAGCTTTACAACAAGAAATTACTTTATCCTTTGGTGAATTAGAAAACATTATGGGACAAGCATTACCGAACGCTGCCTACTTAAATAAAAGCTGGTGGAAAAAAACTAAGCCCCCTCTCTCACATTATTTATCATGGACAAATGCAGGCTATTATGTCATTGATGTTAAACTAGGTTCTAGTGTATCTTTCTCACGTACGCAAATGAAGTCTACCGAAAACAACACTTCTAATAGTGAGGAGAATTCATCTGCATACATAATACGAGGAATTGAAGCATCTGATGCTAGATCATTCATTCATTTACAAGAGGAGATTTTTCAAGAAACTGACTTCATGTATAATGTTCAAAACGAGCTAGATCTCACTGTCCAACAACTTCGTAAAAATTTAACCTATTGGAAGCAATTAAAAAACCGTACTATACTACTTTGTGTACTAAACGGAATTTTTGCGGGTTATGCGGTTATTCATGGATATAAACAATCTAAAGCTAGACATGTTGCCTCTATTCGTTTAGCTGTGAAAGAAGAGTATCAACAAAAAGGTATTGGCTCCGCACTGATGAAAGCTGTTGAAAGTTGGTCTAAACAACATGATATTTCCCGTTTAGAGTTATCTGTTATGGAGCATAACAATGTAGCTTTACACCTCTTTACAAAGCTAGGATTTCATCAGGAGGGCATTCGAAAAAATGCCATTAAATTAAATGATACTTATATTAATGAATATAGCTTGAGTAAAATTCTATAATTCACTTTTCCTAGATGTCTAAATACTATTTGGACATCTTTTTATATAGAAAATTTCAAAAAAATACGCATAGATAGTGTGTTTCAACAACTATCTATACGTAGTTACATTAAAATACCTGCTTTTCTCTAATAGCATCTAAGAATAATACATTACTTTCTACTTGCTCATACAATTGCTGATATTTATCATAGTGGTCTTTATCCTGGCTTATCATTTCCTCTATCAACGCATGCAAAAATGAAATCAAGACTGGGGCAATGTCTAGAGAAGAATGATTCTTGGTACCGAGGGTAAATAATGCACTGGCATATTCTCGAATAGGCGAAAATGCAGAACCTGTAATGGCAATA
Organism: Lysinibacillus sp. LK3; assembly: GCF_001043675.1. Lineage (NCBI taxonomy): Bacteria > Bacillati > Bacillota > Bacilli > Caryophanales > Bacillaceae > Lysinibacillus > Lysinibacillus sp. LK3. The sequence goes on along the minus strand of NZ_LDUJ01000021.1, from coordinate 219,410 downwards.
ATTTTCACTTTCTTTACCTTTGCAATTTCAACAATCGTTTTAATATCCACAATCTGTTTATCAAAAGATAGTACAATTAAAGTCGTATGTTCGCCCATACTGTTTATTTGATTCACTAAATCATCTGAGTCTAAACGAAGCTGCTTAATATTAGCACGAAGTGTTTTCAATGTATTAGATAGCCAATTTGCAACAGTTGCATTGTGACGAGTACCTAGAATATATATATTGTCTGCTTCATGCATCCATTTTGAGCATTTTTGGATCTGCTGATCGTTAATCAAATGAATTGTTTCTTGAATATTTTGGCTATCTCGTTGCATCACCTTACCAAAGCTAGAATTAGTCAGCTTCTTAGCAGTATATGTAGGCTGTAGATTTGCACCTACATCTTGAGACATAATAAAGCCTCTAACTTCCTCTTGTAGTTCTACATACCCTGACAAATCCATAGCATAACAAAATCGAATCACGGTTGATTCACTTACATTAGCCAATCTGCCAACCTCTGCTGCTCCATTAGCAATCACTGTTGTGGGATTATCCATTACAAATTGTGCTACTTTACGCTGGCCCTTTGACAGCCTTACAAACCTTTTCTTTATATCTTCATGAATACTCATTCCTAACAACCTTTCTTTCAATGACCTTATCACGAACGGGAGATTGTTTCCTACTGACTCAAAATTCGATTAAAAATACAGTATCACGATTACAATTTGAATACAATGACTTTTCTGAAAAATCTTCATCGCATTAACCTGCTAATAAAACAATTTGATTTACTCTTTAACCATTTTATATTGATTTGTCATTTTAACAAATAAATCAGTAAAATCGAATAAAAATTAATAAAAGCTCATTTTTATGTATTATTTAAGCGAAATCAGACAAAAATGTCCTAGATCAATTCTTTGATCCAGGACATTCATTTCATACTATTCTAATTCAAGCTGCTTCGTTTCCTTACCAAGGAAGATGACCCCTACAACACCGATAATAATCGCTCCACAGAAAATGGCAAAGATAAAACCTATATCATAGCCTGCCGTTAATAAAAACCCAACGAGCAACGGCCCAAAAATACCACCAATTCGTCCAACCGCTGCTGCCATACCTGCACCTGTTCCACGTATAACCGATGGATATTGTTCGGGTGTATAAGCATATAATGCTCCCCAAGCCCCCAAGTTAAAGAAAGATAAAAGCATCCCTGAAGTTAGCAATACGGCTAAAGTATCTGCATTTCCAAAAATATAAGCACTCGCTGCAGTACCAATTAGATAGGAAACAAGGACAAATTTACGCCCAAACTTTTCTATAAACCAAGCGGCTGTAAAGTAACCTGGTAATTGAGCTAAAGTCATGACCAAAACATATTTAAAGCTTGTAATCATGTCAAAGCCCTTCCCTACCATCACACTTGGCAACCATAAAAACATGCCATAATACGAAAATACAACCGTAAACCATAATAGCCACAGCATAAATGTAGAACGAGCATACTTTTTTGACCAAACCTCTTTCATATTTTGACCAATGCTCCGTTTTTTCGCTTCTTCCTTCACCGTAAATTGAGGTGAATCTGGCAAATGCCAACGAAGATAAATAGCATAAAACGCTGGAAGTGCTGTTAGTATAAGGGCTACTCGCCATCCCCATGTGGGAATAACAAAATACGAAATAAGTGCCGCTATTAACCAACCTGCTGCCCAAAAGCTTTCAAGTAATACAACCACACGACCTCTTTCTTTGGCAGCCACACTTTCAGATACAAGTGTTGAAGCTACAGGCAATTCTCCTCCTAGCCCCATCCCTACTAAAAACCGTAAAATTAAAAATGCAGTTAATGTTGTTGTAAAAGCGGATAAACCACTTGCAATAGAAAAAAGGACAAGTGTCCACATAAATATTTGCTTGCGACCTACTTTATCAGCAAACACACCAAAAAACAGAGCTCCTACAGCCATCCCGATAGAATTTATACTACCAATCCAACCAGATTGACTTGGTGATAGTCCCCACTCAGCGGCCAATGCTGCAATGACAAAGGATAATATACCAACGTCCATTGCATCGAAGAGCCACCCAACCCCCGCTACACCCAATAACTTATTTCTGGAAATGGATTGCTGAGGTTTCTTTGTTACTACTGTATTTATTGTCATTCTAACCACCTGTCTTTACACATGACTTTACATTACAAGATTACTATACAGTTGTTTCAAGAAAGTGACAAGTACTATTCAAATTACCGAATTGTTTCGACAATTAATGAAATGGTATTGAAATAATAGTGCTATTTGCGTTAAAATGTCTTTTATACAAAAACAACTGTTCTTTCTATAAGAACAAAAGGAGATCGTTACGTTATGTGGAAAGGCCTTATTGAAGAATATAAACAATTTTTACCCGTAACTGAAAATACACCTGCTTTAACTTTAAACGAAGGCAATACGCCTCTTATACATTTAGTGAACTTATCTAAGAAACTAGGCATTGAGCTTTACGGAAAAATTGAGGGTGCAAATCCAACTGGCTCATTTAAAGACCGAGGAATGGTATTTGCTGTTGCAAAAGCTATCGAGGATGGAAGTCAATGCGTTATTTGCGCTTCTACAGGAAACACTTCCGCTGCTGCGGCTGCCTATGCAACTCGTGCAGGCATCCAATCAATCGTTGTTATTCCAAAAGGTAAAGTTGCTCTTGGAAAGCTAGCACAGGCAACAATGTATGGGGCAAAGATCATTGAAATTGATGGAAACTTTGATGATGCACTCAATATCGTTCGTCAAGTAAGTGAAACGACACCAGTTGCACTTGTTAACTCTGTAAACCCATACCGTATCGAAGGTCAAAAAACGGCTTCGTTTGAAATCGTAGATGCCTTAGGTTCAGCACCTGATTATTTGTGTATTCCAGTTGGGAACGCAGGTAATATTACTGCATATTGGAAAGGGTTTAAAGAATATCACGCTGCAAAAAATTGTGGTCTACCAAAAATGTATGGCTTTGAAGCTGAAGGTGCTGCAGCAATCGTTAAAGGTGAGCCAATTGCTAATCCTGAGACTGTAGCAACTGCCATTCGTATTGGAAATCCTGCGAGCTGGACATTGGCAGAAGCTGCTCGAGATGAATCTGGTGGTATCATTGATTCTGTTACAGATGAAGAAATTGTAGCAGCCTACAAATTAATTGCAAGTACAGAAGGCATTTTTGTTGAGCCTGGCTCTGCTGCTTCTTTAGCAGGTGTTATGAAATCTGTTGCAAATGGAAAAATCCCTCAAGGCGCCAAAGTTGTAACAATCTTTACAGGGAATGGCCTAAAAGATCCTGATACAGCCATGAATGTATCCACTGTAGAGGTCGTATCCCTTAAAAACGATGAAGAAGAAATTCGTGCATATATTGAGGGTGTACTATGAGTAAAATGTGGCAAATCTCAGTTCCTGGAAGCACAGCCAACTTAGGTCCAGGCTTTGATTCAATAGGACTTGGCTTGTCTCTTTACTTACAGCTTTCTGTTACCTTGCAAGAACAATGGGAAATTATTCATCTTGATGATAATGGTCCTAAAGAGTTTGAGCTTGAAGAACACTTACTATACGTCATTGCTAAAAAAACTGCAGATCTATATGGTCAACAGCTACCCGCTTGTCGTGTGGAGATGGCTAGTGAACTTCCATTGGCACGTGGACTTGGCAGCAGTGCAGCAGTTATTGTTGCAGGTATTGAGCTTGCTAACCAAGTCTGTGAGCTGGAATTAACAATTCAAGATAAACTCAATCTATCTTCACAAATTGAAGGACATCCAGATAACGCAACTGCTTCAGTTTTAGGAGGATTAACGATTTCTTCGATGGATAACAATGGCATAGTCGATACATTCCACATCAATGATATCGATGCCTCCTTTGTGGTATATGTACCAGATGTTGAATTAAAAACAAGCGAATCCCGTTCTGTTTTACCAGAGCAATTTAACCGTTCCTATGCTGTTCATGCCTCAGCAAATGCAAATATGTTAGCCGCTTCTTTAATGACGCGAGATTTTGAACGTGCTGGGCGTTATATGGAGGAAGATTTATTTCATGAACCGTTTCGTGCAAAGCTAATTCCTGCTTATGAAGAAATTCGTATGGCTGCAAAATCGAACGGTGCATACGGTACTGCTCTAAGTGGCGCTGGACCAACAATGATTTCTATTATTCCTTCTGCTATTGCCTCTGACTTCGTTGAATTAATGAAAAAGCAATTCCCAGAGCATCAAATTATTTTAACAAATGCTGATGAACATGGTGTACAAGTCAATGAATGTGTGAAACGTCTACTTTAATAGTAGGCGTTTTTTCTTGAAAGCAAGATTGGATAAAACTAATATTATAGAAGTATAGAATTAAACTTTTTATACGCGCTTTCCTAAGGAGGAATTATTTTGAAACCCATTATATTCTGTGATTTCGATGGCACGATAACAGAAACAGATAACATCTTTTCACTTATGACTGAATTTGTACCAGAAGAATCTGAGAAAATTGCTCAAGCGATGATGGAACAAACCATTTCATTTAAAGATGGGCTATCAGCAATGTTTCACCTACTTTCTACTCATCAAAAAGATGAAGTCATTCAATACCTGATGGAGTCGGCAGTCATACGTGAGGGATTTGGTGATTTTGCCCGCTATGCTCAAAACAACGATATTCCATTTTATATTGTAAGTGGCGGAGTTGATTTTTTCATCGAGCCTTTAGTTGAAAAATTTGGTCCTTTTTCAGGCATTTACTGTAATAGAGCAGATTTCTCTGGTAAACAAATAGAATTGATCTACCCAAATAGCTGCGATGAGGAATGCGCTAAATACAACACACAAGGATGCGGCTGCTGTAAACCAAGCGTAATGCGGAAGGTTGCCAAGGAGGATCATTATAAAATTGTAATTGGTGATTCTCTATCAGATTTTGAGGCAGCTAAACTAGCAGATATTGTTTTAGCTAGAGATCATCTTATCCAACGCTGTGAAGAGCTTCATGTTCCATATAGACCTTTTACCACATTTCATGATTGTCTAAAAATAGTACAAGAGCTAGTGGAGTCAAAAGAAGCTGTTGTTACACGCTAATAGAAAAAAGAAAAAGGAGCCACTTTTACAAAGATGTCTCCCTTTTCCTACTTACTTATGCTAATAATACTAAGCTAATGGCCATGACTGCCATTCCCCCTACTAGACCATACATCGACAAATGTGTTTCATCATATCTTTGTGCAGCCGGTAGCAATTCATCTAGTGAAATAAAGACCATTATCCCTGCAACCCCAGCGAAAACGATCCCAAACATGACATCTGTTAAAAAGGGCATAAGAAGCAAAAAAGCTACTAATGCACCTACAGGCTCTGCCAATCCTGATAAAAAGGATAATTTAAAGGCTTTCCTTCGATTACCTGTTGCAAAGAAAATAGGAACAGATACAGCAATGCCTTCTGGAATATTATGAATAGCAACTGCAATGGCAATAGCAATTCCTACATTCGGATCATTAATAGCTGACATAAATGTAGCGATCCCCTCAGGAAAATTATGAATGCCAATCGCCAGGGCTGTAAAAACGCCCATCTTCATCAAATGTTCTTCATTAACCTGTGGTTTGATGGCATTAACATCCTCTACCAGCTTTACTTCATGAGGATTAGTTGCCTTCGGAATGAATTTATCAATTAAGGCAATAAACAACATCCCACCGAAAAATCCAAGGATTGTCATCCAATAGCCATTAGTTGTACCTAATGCATTGGTTAAAGCATCTTTAGCTTTCACAAATATTTCTACAAGGGATACATAAATCATCACCCCTGCTGAAAACCCCAATGCTAATGATAAAAATTTTGTATTTGTTCTTGATGTAAAAAATGCTATTAAACTACCTACACCTGTTGCAAGTCCAGCAAACAGAGTTAATCCTAATGCCAGTAAAACATTTCCGTCCATACCCTTCTTCCTTTGCTCTTTTTCTTATTGTACTCATCTTAACGTAGAAGTTTCCTATACGCAATTCTTTTTTATGAGGCAAATATCATTCTTTACAATGTCTCGGTAAAATGTAAAAAAGCAGTATCTATCATAGAAATAGATACTGCCTGTCTTTTTATTTATGATTAGATTGAAATAAACGTTTACGACGTTCGTACCAAATGACACAGATGATAAACCAAGTATAGCCGATGCTCCAACCAGCAAGTACATCTGTAGCAAAATGTCGAGCTCCTGCAATACGTGATAAACCAATAAGCACCATTAAAATTGTTGCCCCAAGCCACAGAAGGATTTTACGTCCTTTACTACTATTCTCCGCTAAAATATAAGCAAGTGTAAATAAATAAAGTATACCAGTCATCGAATGTCCAGATGGAAAACTAAAGGATGTCAGTTGATCCTCAATTTCAGGTCGTGGACGCTGCTCCCATTTTTTTAGCAATTGGTTCAGAACATTGCCTGCCGCAAAAGTTAGGACAACAAATAGCATACCTCGATAATTTTTTTCCTTCCAAGCTAAATACACCATTAAAACTACTGCAACAGCAACAACAAATTTAGGCTCACCTATATAATGAAAAATCTCAATAAATCGATTACCAAAAAAAAGCTCTGCCATCTTTGCATCAAATGTATTCATCAGCTGACTTTGATAGGTGGCTCTTAATACAATAAAGACAATTAACGTTAAGACTGCTAATGGATATGCCCATTTTTTCATTTTTTCACCTCAAAAAACATTCATGCTATGTCCTTCACATCATAACACAAATAAATCTTTTCTGAATGAAATATAGGCCATCATTTTAAGAAAGGTATACACCATTGACCTCTTGATAAATAGTGACTGATTCTTCTTCTGGTTTGTTAAAGTAATTGGAAACGGCCAATGCAACAATGAATAAAATGGCTACTATAGGTAGTATTCTTCTAAACATCCTAAACACTCCCTTATTCTTTTACTAGTCCAAATTTGACTACTTAATTAGCACTGGATCAAAAAGCCAATCTTTTGGACCAAAGTTTGCATCCTTTTCTCCTCTAACCTCACGTGAAATACCATATTTTATAATAGTTTCTCTAAATCTTTTACTAAACAAAGTCTTTCTATATAGATATCTTCCATCATGACTACACTCGGCTGAGTAGAAAACATCCCCTTTTAAGTTTTCCAAATCTTCATGATGATAAATATCAGGACCATTAATGACACCATTTAAACCACAACTGCACGGAGGTTGCTCAGTTGCAAAGTATAATTTAACCCTGTCCTTACTACACTCAGGGAGCATTTGTATAGGAATAATTTGATAAGCTGGCTGTTTGCCTTCTTCCGGACCTTGATGGATCACCTCTAAAAGCTCATAGCCTTCTAGTTTTTCTCTTTTCATTAATGATACTAGTTCCTCAGAAGCTACCCAATAACCATTTACATGCACTAAATGACGATCTTTCATCTGCGTAGTATCGATAACTATTGGTGATAACTGCTCTTTATCCATGAGCCCACAACACTTACAATGTGTACTCAAAGAAAATAGTGTCCCCTTATCTTCTAAGAACATTTCTGGTGAATTACCTGTTGAATTTAAAGTAAATAATGGTGCTCGTTCATACTCTAAATCTGAAAATTCAAAATAAAAACGTTCTCCAATTGAAACGATTCCAAATTCACGCTCTAATGACTCATATAAAGCTGTTACCTGCTCGTATGTTACATCTTCATTTAATGTAAAAATAGGATTAAATTTAGTTTTTAAGTTTCTTTTTCTCAATTCAGGCGCACCAATAGCAATACCATGACGATTATAAACGTTAATAACTTGATCTTGACTAGTTTCATCTATGGAAAACAAATTTTCAAGTTCTACTTTCACAATACACGCCTACCTTTATAAAGTTTTATGGTGAAGTATATTGACTAGCTAGTAACATTCTACAATCTACTAACGCTACTTTATTCATAGATAGTCAGGCTGCTTATTTAATAAAATGATTTATATATTACTCACTAAAGCAAATCTACTTAACCACTGTTAATTTAAGCGTACCAGTAGTTATACCGTTATTTCAACTTCGGGTTTACGCCAATTTTCTGGCGTGATTCAGACAAGTTTTTGGCGTGATTTGGCGGTTACAAAAAAACACCGCCACTTTTTTGGCGGTGTCTATCATATTTTATAGGTAATTTAGTATAGGGATATGGTTTTATTTTACTAAGGAAATATATAGGATATTTAATTCCCATAATGCCCCCTATTAATTGAAAAATATACCAACAGTATAACATAGAAATAGTTTAGAGTAAATTCATTCTCTCTGCAAGATTTACAGCTTCTGTTCGTGAATCTACATTTAACAAAGAAAAGAGTTGAGTTAAATATCTTTCCGTTGTACGTTGAGGAATATTTAATTCAATAGCGATAGCTTTATTTGTATGGCCCTCTGCAATGAGTCTTAGAATTTTCTTTTCCTTTTCATTTAAGTGAATATCTTTAGCACCTTGCAGTTTAAATTTATCATCCAGAAAATCTAAGAAATTTTTAGGTAAAACAATTTCACCGTTTGCAATTGCCCTTACTGTTCTTAATATTTGCTCTTTCGAAGCTGTTTTAGCTAAAATACCTTCTATTTTTCTTTCTAAAATGAGTGGATAATAATCCGTAATATCATCACCTGTGTAAAGAATAACTGAAGCATTTGACTGAATAGCCTTGATATTACGGGCTAGGTTAATTCCATTTTCTAATGGCATATTGATATCTATTAGATAGATATCGTACGGTTTATTCTTTATCCTTTGAATGACACAAGTTGCATCACTTTCCGTATCGATGATAATATCTTCATTCTCTTGAAATAAATTTTTAGTTCCCTCTAACACTATAGGGTGATCATCCACTATGAGCATCGTAATCAAGTGTTTCACTCCCTTCTTTCACCATGATTCTAATAAACATCCCTTCATTGATATTCGAGTCAATAGTAAATTGTCCGTTAAACGCTTTTACACGCTCCTGCATACCTTGAATGCCCATTGATTCGGCTACTATAATGTCCTCTACATTACAGCCTACACCATCATCTTTATAAATGATTTCGAAACCATCGTTCATTTCTTTTAAATGAATTTCAACTGATGCTGCATAAGAATGCTTCAACGCATTATTAAGTAACTCTTGGAATAAACGATAAATCATTAAATTCATACGCTCATCCTCTAAATAAAGGCGGTCAATGGTGTAAATAAGCACGAAGTTAGCTCTTTCTTGAACTTTCCGAATCAATTTTTCCAAAGCTGCATTTAAACCTAATGTATCTAATAACGGTGGTTTTAGGTTTTCACAATAAGTACGTAATTCATGTAAGGATGCAACCATTTGTTTATGAATTTTCGCAAGCTTTTCTTGAATATCCGTTGTATTTTTTGCATTTACTAGGACATCCACCTCGCGGGCTATATGAAGTTGCTCCTGTAAATTGGTGTCATGTAACTCTTGAGCTAACTGGTATTTTTCTTCTTCAAATCTTAGCCATAATAGCTTATTCAGCCATGGTAACTGACCATCATCAGCTTGCTTCATATGCTTTAGTTCCTCTAGCAGTTCTTCCACCATCTTGGTATTTTCAATAAAATTATTTACATATAATAAGAGCAGTTCAAGCCATAAAAGCTCCTCATCTTTTAAATGAATCGTATTATTATGCCCTAGCACTAAAGCTCTTTTAAAATGTGCATCCTGATGGAGGAATGCTATATAAACTTTGTCAATTTTGCGTATTTCACCTAATCTGATATCTTCCATTATGTCAGGATCTATCGTAATACTTTCACCAGCTATTGGTATGAATTCATTTTTGTCATAGTTATATGTTAAGACAAAAACATCCTCTAACTCCAGATGCATGGAAACCTCATAAGCAAACTTTTCTAAAAGTTCGTCAATTTTAATTGTTTTCCCAATTTTATCTACGGCTGTATATAGCTGATGAATATAGTCACCCTTTGTGGAAAATAATATTTTCCGCTTGCGATAATCGACCTTCTCTTTTACGTAAAAAAGTATGACTAATGAAGAAAATGTAAAGAAAGATACCCCTGACATAACCGTCATGGTTAAATAACGCCCTGCAATAAAATATAGTCCCACTGTAAACCATACAGTAAAGATTAAAGAGAATATAACATAATAACGTAATCTTGTAATATGGTACTCAATATCAAATAATCTCTCTGCTAATTGCGTAAAAATAAAGCTAAAGGGTATAAGCAATAAAAATAATGAGCTTATCTCAGATGAAAGTATATACGTATGAAAAAAAATTTTAGGGAGTGCATATAAAAAAAGAAATGGTAGAAACGGAATTAATATACTATTTAATAAAATCTTCAACTGAGGTGAGCTGTACTTAAAATAGCTTATTAATAAAATACTAAGGATGATCACTAGGAGAATAAAGAAAATAGCCAATATAACATTGGAAAGAATATCATTTGAAGCAGGATAAATAGTACCCATACATCCTAATACAAAAGCTATGAAAGGAAGTATATAAAAGAGCTTGATATTATTTGTAAACACCCAATTTGTTTTCACAAATGAATAATAATTTCTCAAAAAATGTAACAGTATAACTAAACATAACAGCATACTACTTCGATTTACGATAATGCCAATCGTATCCATTCTACCAGAGACACCACTACTTACATAGGCCAAAGAAACCGTTAACATAAAAAGAATTAGTAAGTCAGCTAATTTTGTATTCCTTTGTTTGAAATGTAAATAAAACGCTATAAATAATGTTAATAAATAATAACAAGCTGGAATGATTAATACATAGATAAATTGTTGAGGGATATCCAAATGCTTAATATGTATATTGATTAGATCTCCATCGGGCTTCAGTATTGTTATTTCATTAGCTGATAAAATTTTAGATTTATATCTCAGTTGATTTAATTCATTGATGGGTTCATGATCTACAGTTAAAATTGCATCACCAACAGAAATATTTTGACCCTCTGCCCAGTCTTTATAATAAAGTTGAGAAATGACCCATTTGTCATTCTCTTCTTCTACCCCAATCTGTATATAAGGCTCGCTATAATTCACATAATTTAAATAAAAACCAATAATTAAATAGAGAATTATAGCGGGCCAAAACAACTTACTTCGCAACTTTCTTAGTTCCAAATATCACTTTCTGTATTCATTTCACCGTTAAACGCTTCTAAAATTGCTGTTTGCTCTACAGATGAAATTCCAACTAATGAGGCTTTTTGATCTTTTAATAGTGCAACTAGGCTTGGATTTTGCTCTAAATATTGGATTACATTAATCATTCTTATCTCTCCTCATTTCAATAGTTTTTGTAGGTATTCTCTACCTACCTGATTTATAGCTACATTTTCCAGGTAATTCAATGCTTTAAATTTATAGACGTTTTTTATGGTAATGGCATAACGTATCGCCCCACCATTTGTCAACGCGTCTTCTGTTGCATTATTATCCAAATCTGTAACTATATCATTATTATAATAGCTAGAAACAGATTTTGAAACATCATTTTTCTGTGATAATAGATAAATAATAGGAAGAGAATACCTTTTATTTAGCAGATCATTTTTAGGACCCCACTCCTTTAAGCTTTGAATATCATTTTTAATTTGTTGGATGATCCCTATGTATTTCCCATATTCCTCTACTTCTTGAGATATTTCTCCTTTTGCAAGTACTTCGCCAACCAAGCAACCCATCGCTGTTAATGAGCCGGATTTCAAGGTAATCATTTTTACATAGGAATCTTCATCGCGACAACTATTTAATAAGTCTAATTGCTGTCCATTTATACTTTTTAATGCGTATTCATCAACTAGCTTTATAGCCGCTCTTTTATGTTCAAAAGAGGTTTCATCTATTGTTTTAGATGCCATGACCAGCATAGCTAAAGCAACATTTAATGATAATTCAGGTGTTTTGTTCCAACTATAGTCTGAATCTTTATCCTGCAGATCATCAATAATATCAAAAGACAGTATTAAAAGTTCAATTGCAGCAGCTACCTTGTAGATATCTGGATTTATACTACTTGAAAATGCTTCATAATGCCAAAAACACATTTTACCAAAGGAAAAACCTACTGTTGTTTTTTCTTCTTTAAAGCTTTTTAGCATTAATTTTAGCTCTGGTCCAAGTAATAGTTCATTTTCTATAAGGATGTCTAATGATTCATTGATGTGTACATCTAAATCCTTCAATAGTCCTCTCTCCTATCTGGTGTATTACTAGATATTATATAGATTAGTGGGAATTAATACTAGTCACAGCGTTTTATAATACATTAAATACCATTAATTCCTTTATAAAGAGAGAGACCGCCAAAAAATGGCGTTATTCATGCAAATCACGCCAGATTTTTGCTAATTATTACTAAAAAAATGGCGGTAGAGAACCAAGTACCGCCATTAAAGTGGCGTAAACTTACCATTGAAATGGCGCTCTAACAGATGTTACGCTTAGATTAGCAATAAAATATATTTATAAAGTCAGGATAGATTGATGAACATGAAATCTTTTTGTACTGGGAGTGACTTAAAATTGAATGAAAATGTTTTCATACTTACGGCTACTTTTTCATGTAATATCTCTGTCTCAGCTGAAGAAATTACAATTAAACAGCCTAGCAATGATCAACGACGAATTGAACAAATTATTATTCAATCTGAAGTAAAAGCATATCAAGATACACTGGCTGCATATAAAAATATTTCACCCTATTCAAAATATATTAGTGATATTCCTGGATTTGAGGATACATTTCAACAAAAAAGAGATTATTATATTGAGCAATATGGCATTATTAGAATATCAAACGAAAGTATTTCTACTATGTCATTAGTCAATCCTTTCACTTTTGGATTAAATATAGATTCCCCCATAGTATATGTAACGCCACATGACACAATTATTAATGCAAGAGGGCTAGCAATGGCGGCTAATGCATCTAATAATAACAATCATTCTGATAGTTTGGATGAGCTCTGTAATACCAGTATCTCAGGCTTGTCCATTAATGAGAACACCATATCCTTTAATATGGATTCGACATTTAGTAAATGGAGAAAACCATCTATAACACATTAACCTATACCCCTAGCTAAGCAGGTCACACTGATTGTGACCTGCTTTTTGAGTAATAAAACGACATCTCTACATAGTGTTGATAAACAAAGCAATCAATAGCATTTTTATAAAAGATGAAAATGAATTTCCGTTGCAGGCTACTTGCTTTCCTGTAGGCGAGCGCCGAATCGCTTCCTCCGCTACTGCTCCGTTTAAAGTTTTGCCTGTCTCGCTATTCCATGGTAGTCCAGTAGCCCACCACTATAAACCGCTTTTTAGCAAAGGTTTTCAAATAAAGTGAAGGTGTTCATTACTCTTTATGAAGAGGTGTTGTCACGCATCACTTCTCCACATTGAAAATAAGAGCTTATCCCCTCTAAGAATACAGATAATGGGCTATTTGATTGTTATGCTACTATGAAAAAAGTAAAGACACTTTGCAGAATGGTTGATTGGAGTGGAGCCAACGTCACTCCTAGGGGATTTAGCGTCACTGAGGAGACCCTGGAGCGAGCGCAAGTGAGTGAAGCGGCTCATCGGACGCCCCCTGGAAAGGACGCTGGCGGAACGGAAATCAACCCCTCACCTTGCTAAAAGGGCTTTTTCTGCTAGTGACATTCTTTTTTCAACAACAAGAAAAGGTGTCTCAATCCCTTGAGACACCTTTAGATGATTAACCTTTTACATAATAAACTTCTTGTCCGCTTTCAATGATATGATCAGGCTTCGGTTTACCTGCACTTGCCTTATGGCCTGCAATATGCTCAGGACTCTTCTCCCAATTTTTCCATGCTTCTTCTGATTCCCAACGAACCATCACTAGCACTTCTTCATCACCGCGGCGAACTTTCTTTACAAGTACCTGCTTATCAATGTAGCCAGGTTGTTGTTCAAGTAATGAGGGACCATTTGGCTTAGCACCAAAACGTTCCACAACCTTATCCGAATTCCCTTCTGTCACAACAATACGTTTAATTTGTACAAACATATTAGTTGAACGCCTTTAATACATCTTCAGCTTTTTGTGTTTCTGATTGTAAACCGCCACCTGAAAGGTACCAAATTTCTGGATCTAAGTAGAATACTTTACCGTTTTTCACAGCGTTTGTTGCACTTACAATTTCGTTTTCAATTGCAGCTTTTGTACCTGATTCACCGTTTTCATTTACAACAGCGTCACGGTCAATAACGAATAAGATATCTGGATTTTTCTCACGTACAAATTCAAAGCTTGCATTATCACCATGTGATTCGATTTTGAAGCCACTAGCTTCAGCTACAGCTTTTACACCATATACATCATGAATCACACCGAAACGTGAACCAGGACCGAATACTGATAATGAACCTTCACTACCTAAAACGATTAACGCTTTTTCTTCTGTTGCAGTAGCCTTAGCTTTTACTTCTTCTACTTTTGCTTCATATGCAGCAATTGCATCTGCCGCTTCTTTTTCTTTACCAAAGATTTTACCAGCTAATTCTGTATTAGCTTTGAATGACTCTAAGAAGTTAGTATTATCTACACCAATGTATACTGTAGGAGCAATTTTAGATAATTCAGCATAAGCTGCTGAAGCACGACCAGAGATGAAAATAATATCTGGGTTAATTTCAGATAATTTTTCATAATCAGGCTCGAATAATGTACCTGCGTTTACATAAGTACTATCTTTAAACTTGCTTAAATATGCTGGTAATGAGTCTTGTACCACTGCTGTAGGATTAACGCCTAAAGCATCTAATGTATCTAAGAAACCATTATCAAAAACGACAACTTTTTCTGGCATTTTATCAAGTGTTACTTCTTCAAATGTTGTACTACCGTCACGACCTTCAACTGTGCTACCTGGAATTGTTAGTGGATATACTGATGATTCTCCATTTTGTTCCTCAGCTGGTTTGTCAGTTGAAGTACCTTTATCATCTTCTTTTGCTTCATCTTTCGAACCGCAAGCAGCTAATACTAATAGCATCATTGCCATTAATACCGTAAGTAATTTCCATTTTTTCATTGTGAAATTTCTCCTTTAATTAAATGATTTGATAGTTAGATGTTCATCATCTGGAACTATTTTTACGAATTAAAATAAACACAAATTCGACAGCCATCCTGCTCTTGAACAGGAATATCCATATCATAAATTTCCTTCAATGCATGTGAGTTAATAATGTCATTTGTAGGACCATTTTTAACAACACGGCCATCTTTTAATGCAACAATATGGTCAGAGTAAACAGAAGCAAAATTAATATCGTGTAAAACGATAACCACTGTTTTGCCTAACTCATCAACCAACTTACGTAAAATCTTCATAATCTGGACAGAATGCTTCATATCTAAATTATTTAATGGTTCGTCCAGTAAGATATATTCAGTATCTTGGGCAATAACCATTGCGATAAATGCACGCTGACGTTGACCACCTGAAAGCTCATCTAAATAATTATGTTGCATATCTTCTAAATTCATATAGCGAATAGCTTCATCCACTTTTTCTTCGTCTTCAGGTTTTAAGTGTCCTTTTGAGTAAGGGAAACGGCCAAAAGATACAAGCTCACGAATCGTTAGACGAACATTCATAAAGTTTGATTGCTTTAAAATCGATACACGTTTAGCGAAATCATCTGATTTCCAGCTACGTACATCTGCCTTATCGAGTAGTACTTCACCAGTATCTGCATTCAGTAAACGACTCACCATTGAAAGTAGCGTGGACTTCCCTGCACCATTCGGTCCAATAAACGATGTGATTTTTCCTGAAACAATATCAACACTTACATCTTGAACGACAGGTTTTTTACCAAAAAACTTTGTAATTTCTTTGACTTGTATCATCCTGCTGACCTACTTTCTCTTAATAATAAGTAGATGAAGTAAACCCCACCCACAAAATTAATAATGACACTAAGTGTAGTAGTGAAACTAAATAAACGTTCAACCATCCACTGTCCACCGACTAAAGCTACAACACTCATTACACAGGAGCCAGTAATTAAGATGGAATGCTTGTATGTTCTGAAATACTGATATGATAGATTTGCAACGATTAAACCAAAGAACGTAATCGGACCAACAAGCGCTGTTGAAACAGCAATCAAAATTGAAGCTAAAATTAACATACGTTGTACCAGCTTATCGTAAGGTACACCTAAATTTATAGCTGTGTCTCGTCCTAAAGACATGACGTCTAATTGATTCATATGACGAGCACCGTAGATAAATGTTATTAAAATGATAACGCCTGCTAGCCAAACTAAATCTGAATTAACATTATTGAAACTTGCAAACATTTTACTTTGTAAGCCTAAAAACTCATTCGGATCTATTAATACTTGGAAGAACGTTGTAATACTTCCTAAGAACGTACCAACAATCATCCCAACAAGCAGTAAAAAATAAATCGGTCGCTTTCCTTCTTTAAACAATACTCGGTAAAAAATTAAAGCGAATAGAATCATCGCTCCAATTGCAAGCGTAAAATTATAGTAGATATTAATAACTAATATGGATGTAGAGCCAAAGAAGAAGTAGATGCATGTTTGAATTAACATATACAAAGCATCTAAACCCATGACACTTGGCGTTAAAATTCGATTATGTGTAATTGTTTGGAAAACTACTGTTGAATAGGCAATCGCTATACCCGTTAATGCCATTGCCACAACCTTTATGACACGGCGTGGAAAAGCATAGTGATAATTACCATTGAGTTCCCAAAATAAATATAGGACAACTGCTATAACAGCGAGACCTAGTAAAATGAACATTTTTGTACGATTACGCATATGCTCTCCCCCTAAACAACATGAATAGGAAGATGGCACTTCCAATTACACCAACAGTCATACTTATTGGTATTTCATAAGGGAAAATCAGTACTCGTCCTAAAATATCACAGAATAACAAGAATGACATACCAAGTAATGCTGTGTGCGGCAAGGTTTTTGCCAGATTATCACCTTTAAACAGAGAAATAATGTTCGGAATAATCAAACCAAGAAATGGAATGATACCGACTGTTAACACCACTGTCGTGGAGATAAGAGCTACCAACACCAAGCCTAAATTGACTACAAATTTATAGGATAGACCAAGATTTTTTGCAAAATCCTCTCCCATCCCAGCTACTGTAAAACGATTTGCGTAAATGTAAGCTAAAATGAGTATTGGTACACTTACGTATAACAGTTCGTAACGGCCTTTCATGATTAATGAGAAATCTCCTTGTAACCATGCAGAAATGTTTTGGATAATATTCGCCTTATATGCAAAGAATGTTGTAACAGAGGACAAAATATTCCCAAACATTAAGCCAATAAGCGGTATAAAAATCGCATCTTTAAACTTAATTCGGTTTAATATTTGCATAAATAGTAATGTGCCGGCTAAAGCAAATATGAAAGCGAAGGAAATTTTTTGGAAATACGTAACGTTCGTAAAGAACATCATGGAAATCAATACACCCAACCGTGTGGCATCTAATGTACCAGCTGTGGTTGGTGAAACGAATTTATTCCTACTTAAGCTTTGCATAATTAAACCAGCAATACTCATACCTGCACCCGCTAGCAAGATTGCAACAAGTCTAGGTACACGACTAATTAAAAATAGTCTAGCTTCTTCTGATTGGAAGTCTAATAGGTCGCTAGGCTTAATATCTACTACTCCGATAAAGAGCGACACAATAGACAGCAAAACAGTTGCTGTTAAAAGATATCTTATTTTCATAGTAATCCCCGGTAGATTTCATTTTTGTGTGTAACTCACTTATTAGTGAAAATGATTATCATTACTCACGATTTCCATTATAAGCATGATTTTATTCTCAGTCAACCAGCAAATGAGAATTATTCTCGTTTTATTAATGATTAACTAAAAAATATGCCAAATTAACGAAATATCAGCATTACCGTAAATTAATCAACAGAAATAATTCACTATTTCTACAATATTTTTATCCAAATAAAAAGGTAATTGAGAATAAAATCTATCCCTCAATTACCATTTCTATATTAGATAA
Source organism: Lysinibacillus sp. LK3 (assembly GCF_001043675.1). Taxonomy (NCBI): domain Bacteria; kingdom Bacillati; phylum Bacillota; class Bacilli; order Caryophanales; family Bacillaceae; genus Lysinibacillus; species Lysinibacillus sp. LK3. Next base: position 201,227 of record NZ_LDUJ01000021.1, on the reverse strand, counting down.
TTTTTTTATTGCCTCTTAACCATGCAGAAATAATGAATATGATTAATACTAACCCAACATAGCCCATCACTGCATATAGTTTAGCTACTAGCGTTGTAAACCCTACAAGACTTGCTAGAAAACCGAGACCGCCTATAAATATAACTGCAATCCTAAAGCTTGCTCTACTAGGCTCAAAAAACCTTACCATAAAGGAATATAGCATCCCTACTGCCGTATTATAAATCATTCCCAAAAGAGAAATAGTCATTAATACTCCAACAATCGGATGAATTTCATTCGCTAACGCTAGCATCGGAATGTCTAACCCAACAATGATATTCATCTTGGCTAAAAGGGAGAAATTCACAAGTAAGATTAAAGCACCTAACAAAATCCCACCAATTATACCACCCATGCCAGCTACCTTATGATTGCGTATGGATCCACACATAACAGTCAGTAAAGAGAAGCTTACCCCTACATTGAACGACATGTACAATAAAGCCGTTACCCACCAACTTTTCTCACTTATTTGAGCCTGTTGAGCAATAACAGCTTGCTCTGCAAAGGTAAAATCCATCGTTGCAATAGCATAGATAGCGATGATGGAGACAACGGTTAGTAGATAGGGGGTTGCTAGTGCAATGATATTAATAATGCTTTTCACATCCATCATGACAGTGGCTACTGTCAGCAAGATCATACAAATACTCCCTAGCCAAATAGGCAGTCCAAACATTTGCTGAAATGTTGCACCAGCGCCAGCAAACATGATGACAGCTACACCAAATAAAAAGAGTGATAGCACTAAATCCAAGACAAAGCCCATAGTATTCCCTGAAATTTGATAAATCAAATCCTTATGGGACGATGTGCGAAGCTTAGAGCTCACTTGAGCAACACACATTCCAACAATTGAGAAACCAACCATAGCTAACAATGCTCCATATATTCCTTTAAAGCCATAGCTTGTAAAATAAAGGACAATTTCCTGCCCTGATGCAAATCCTGCTCCAACGATAATCCCCACATAGGCACCACCGATTTGCAAGCTTTTTTTCAATCAGTTCTCTCCTCGTTTTCCTATATACTAAATGATCGACTAAGTACTGCCTTATTGATAGACTTCTTTGCTAATTGTTAATTTATCAATCACAGCCATATTAGGCTTAAAACCAATACCTACCGACTGGGGTACCTCAATATAGCCATCTTTGACTTTTACTTCAGGATCAATGATATCCTCGTACCAATAATGACTAGAACCTGCTGTATCGCCAGGTAAAATAAATTGGCTAAGAGACGTTAAGGCAACATTATGTGCTCGTCCAATTCCAGCCTCTAACATACCACCACACCAAACTGGAATATGGTTTGCTTTACATAGGTCATGTATTCGTATTGCTTCCGTTAAACCACCTACTCGTCCAGACTTGATGTTTATGACACCACAGCTTCCAAGTTCAATTGCTCGTCTGGCATCCTCATATGATGTGATGCTTTCATCTAAGCAAATAGGCGTTTTTAACTTTTTCTGCAATGCTGCATGATCGACAATATCATCAGTAGCTAATGGTTGTTCGATCATTAATAAATTAAAATCATCAAGCTGCTGTAGTATTTCTATATCCTCTAATGTATAAGCAGAGTTTGCATCAACCATCAAGGGTAAATTTGGAAATTCCGCACGAATTGCCTGTACTATCTCTACATCCTCTCCAGGCTTTATCTTAATCTTCACCCTTTTGTAGCCTTTTTCAATATGACCTTTTATTAATGCTATTAACTGAGAGATAGAGGGTTGGATACCCACACTGACTCCTACTTCAATACGTTGTTTTTGACCACCTAACGCCTGTGCAAGTGATTGCTTTGTTTGCTGAGCATAGATATCCCATACAGCACCCTCAATTGAAGCTTTCGCCATGCAGTTTCGCCGAATAGGTGCAAATAATGAGGTTACCTCATCTGGATGCCCAATCTTTTTATGTAACAAGATGGGTATCAAAAAATCTTGTAGCATATGCCATGTTGTCTTTAATGTTTCTTCCGTATACCATGGTGCTACAAAAGCAACAGTTTCTCCCCACCCCGTTGTCCCTGATTCATCTTTTGCTTCTATCAGTAACATTTCCTTTTCATCAACTGTGCCAAAACTCGTAGTAAATGGTGCTTTCATAGGCATTTTTAAATGCCTTAATGTAATCTTTTCTAATCTCACATTGTTCACTCCTTATCATTATTATAAAGCTAATAAGGAGCGTCTGACTAACAGATAGCTATGAACATATTCTGGATGTTTCTTCATGCGTACGATGGCATAATCTTGGTTAAATAATGTTGTTAAGATTGTGCGAATTTTATAACGCCAGTCCTCTGCAAGTTTTGGACTTTCCACTTTCATTTTCTGTAGAGATTGAGGGATCGGTAAAAGATAGGCATCTTTATAAAAAGATTGATTTAACTGAAATGTATTTTCTACATCTAGAACTGGTAATCCGTCTACTGTTAATGTCCAAGGTACAATTTCCTGTGCTACTTCTTCTAACTCATCAAGGCTATCTGCCATTTGATCACGCTCGATCCACCATTCAACGACAAGTCTATCTGAAGGTAATCCTTCATTAAAGTCATCTCGAAGTGGACCATAATAATCATTTTCATATTGATAACTAGTGGCGTTCAGTTTTAGAAATGCTAGATTCGCTAAACGCGCCTCTAATGGGTCAATTAACCAGCGGACAAGTTGAAAACCATGCTCTTTTGCATATTCTTGTTGGGCATGCTTCAATAATTCACCCACACCTTGTTCACGATATGCTTTTTCTACACCAATCATGTGCGAATGTAAGTACATTTCTCTATTCCGATAGCCAACGAAGCAATAGTTAAAGCCAATTAGCTTTTCATCTAAATACGCTCCTAATACGATTCCCCCATTTTGTACAGCAGCTAGTAATTGATGGGAGGGGATTGCTTGACTGCCCCATATTTCAGCATTTAATTTTTGGATCTCTGCAATTTCTTTCGGTGTCGTTACTTTGTGAATTCGCACTTGCTCTAACATTACGCTGACGCCTCCTTTTTATGCCCTGACTCCAAAGCTAATAAAACTGCTCTTGTAAGTATCTCCACTCCCGTGACAAGTCTTGCTTGTTTAAATTTCATTTTCGGATGATGCAAGCCTGGTGTTAATCCACAACCCAAGCCCAGCATGGTTGTTTTTAAATGCGGCCGTTGTACAGCATAATGGTGAAAATCCTCTCCTCCAGGTGTATGAACAGGCTTTCTTAAATTTGATAATCCAGCAGCCTGTATAATTGCCTGCTCCATTAAATATTGAGCACTTGTATCAACTTCAGCAGCTACGATATTGGCCACCGTACGTAATTCAATTTGTACTTTATGCAACAATTTAGAGGAATCGATCACACGCTTTACGCCTTGTGCTAAATCGTCCATCACCTTGTTTTGCTGTGCACGAATATCAATCGTAAATGAGGCATTACCTGGGATAATATTGCCCGAATCTCCCCCAGCATGGAATTTCGTCATCTTTACAGATACAGGAACCATAGGATCTGTATGAATGGTTCGCAAATCTTCGATGATTGTTGCACCTACTTCAATGGCATTAATACCTAGGTGCGGTCTTGCAGCATGAGCATCCTCTCCGATAATTTCGCCTTCAAGTAAACGAGAGGCACCATGATATAAGGCTGCACAATAAGTGCCGTCCTCTAGCTCATGAACAGGTCTTACATGGACACCAAATAAATAATCTAAGTCATCAATAACACCTTCTTCTAATACAGATAACGCTCCAGTTCCTTTTTCTTCAGCAGGTTGGAAAATAACGCGGATTGTACCATTAATAGATTGCTGTAGTTCTTTTAAAAGTAATAGTGTACCAATGGCCATCGTCATATGACCGTCATGTCCACATGAATGATTCGCACGGAAATGACCATCTACTTCTTGCCATAAGGCATCTATGTCTGTTCTTAGTCCTACTTTGGGGTTACCTTTGCCTACATCAACATATAATCCTGTGGAATTTTTAAATCGTTTAGGGGAAAAGCCTTCCTGCGTTAATAGCTCCACTATATAATTGGTGGTTTCTACTTCATGCCAGCTGATTTCTGGATTTGCATGTAAATACGTAAAAATCTCCATTAATCTTGGCCTCAAATAATCTAACTCTTCCTTCATAGATTCCAACCCCTTAAATTTTCATATTATTAAAATTATTATAACGAAAATGATAATTTTCTACATAGAAACTTATACCCACATTCAACAAAATAACTACTTACGATAATATATTTCGCTCTCAGCCTCTTAGATAGACTTTTATTTAGATACAAAAAAAGATGCAAGTACAGTTTTTTTAATAACTGTACTTGCATCTTTCATTTAATTAATACCCTTCATCGCTTTTGAAATAATTGGTGAAAGCACCAATATAATAATCCCGACTACAATAGATAAGGTACCTAAGAAACCAAAGTATGTGAATTCGCTTACAACTTCATAGACCTTAACTAATTGCGCATTAATTGCTTGTGCTGCTGCACTTGTTAAAAACCATAAAGACATCGTTTGCGCTGCGAATGCCTGTGGTGCCAATTTCGTTGTGGCAGATAGACCAACTGGTGATAATAATAACTCACCAACAACCACTAAGAAGAATGACAATACTAACCATAAAGGACTCACTAATGTATCTCCACCAGACAGGTGTGCTGGAATCATCATCACTAAGAACGATAGACCCGCAAAGAACAATGCATATGAGAACTTACGTGGTGTTGTTGGCTGCTTGTCTCCCCATTTAAGCCATAGCATCGCAAATAATGGTGCCATTGTAATAACAAATAATGGGTTCAATGACTGGAACCAAGAAGATTGAAGCTGAATACCACCAAAACTTAGCTGTGTACGCTCATCTGCATAAGTCGCTAAAATAGTTGCTCCTTGTTCTTGAATAGCCCAGAACATTACAGCTGATAAAAATAAAGGAATATAAGCAAGTAGACGAGACTTTTCATCCTTTGTTGTTTTTTTACTGCGATACATATAAATAAAGAATGCAGTTGGAATTAATACACCTAGAGCTGTGATGATTAAACTAAATACATTCATTGTTAAAGTACCAGTTTTAATACCGATAGCACCCAAGATGATAATAAGTAAAGCTGCAACTCCGAATTGCGTAAAGACTTTTTTACGTTCTTCAGGCTTTAATGGGTTGTTTACTTGTAAGCCCGCTAAGCCTAAATATTTTTTCTCTGTTAATTTATAAACAATTAAACCAATAAACATACCTAGACCCGCTAAACCAAAGCCAAGGTGGAAGCTATATTTTTGTCCAATTGTTCCGACAATAAAAGGTGCAATAAATGCTCCCATATTAATACCCATATAGAAAATAGAAAAACCTGCATCACGACGGCTATCTGTTTCAGCATAAATGTCCCCAACAATACTTGAAACGTTCGGTTTTAATAAACCAGTACCCATAACGATAAATGCCATGGAAGCAAATAACATGCTCACACCACCAGGCAATGCTAGCAGTAAATGACCAATCATAATTAACACGCCACCATAAAAAATGGTTTTTCGTGTTCCTAAAACTCGGTCGGCAATCCATCCACCTATAATTCCAGACATATAAACAAGTGAGCCGTAGATGGCCATAATAGAGTTTGCTGTTCCGCGGTCTAGACCTAAGCCCCCGTCATGTAATTCGTAATACATAAAGAAGATAAGAATTGCTCGCATACCATAGTACGAGAAACGTTCCCAAAATTCTGTGAAAAACAAAGTAAAGAGCCCTTTAGGGTGTCCAACAAAACCATTTTGAGGGACAGATTTTACAACTTCATCTTTACTAGACATACAATACCCTCTCCCAATAAAAAATTATTCTACAAAAACACAACTACCCTAATATAAGGATAAAAAAACTTTGTTTCATCATACTAAAGCGTTTTATACACTTTAGCAAGAGTTTTAAAAAATGTTGAAAATTTGTCATTTTTCTATAAATTCTGATTGATTATTAGATAAATTATTAAATCCTTTGATATATCTAAGTTTTCTCACACTTTATACCTAAAAGATGTTTAAATTTACAATGAATTATTCTAAAATATTTAAAATTCAGATTCCTTACTTTACTTGAAAATTAATACAATTTCTTGACTACATGTTTTACCTTTGTTCTAGATTCTACTATTCCCTCTAATCATAAAAAGCATGCCAAAAATCTTTTGGCATGCTTTGGGAAGTATATTTTTTAATTAATAACATAGTGCTGATACTTTGCGTAATCTGCTGCTTTTACTTCAAGAGACAATAATGTCCCACCCTCTTCATAGGCTGTATTAAAAACAGAGGCATTCTCATTTAAATAAGAAACAACGTTCCCATGATCATAAGGTATTAACATTTCACACGTTACGTAATGCGAGAAGATGTGTTGACGAATTAGCTGTACTAATTCTTCTAAACCAACCCCCTGCTTTGCTGAAATCCAAATATTATCTCCACTTACCACAGGATATGGAACATCTGCTATATCTGCTTTATTGTATACATAGATTGTAGGAATGTCCTCAACACCAACTGCTTTAAGTGTTTCGTTCGTCACATCCATCATAAATCCGTGCTCTGTATTCGAAACATCCACCACATGCAGTAAAAGATCCGCATCTCGGGCCTCTTCCAAAGTGGAGCGAAATGCCTTCACTAAATGGTGAGGTAATTTACTAACAAAGCCTACAGTGTCTGTCAGTAAAAAGGTCTTTTTATCAGGTAGTTCAATCTGACGAACAGAAGTTTCAAGGGTAGCAAAAAGCATATCCTTCTCAAAGACTTGCTTGTGCTCTTCTTGTCCTATTTGTGTAAGCAGTTGATTCATAATCGTTGATTTCCCAGCATTTGTATAGCCTACAATCGATACAACCGGAAGAGCATTTTTACGACGCTGTTTACGCTGCGTTTCTCTCTGCTCCTTAACGTGCTCTAGATCCTTTTTAATTTTAGCAATTTGATCTTCAATTTTTCGTCGATCCAATTCCAGCTTTGTCTCACCAGCACCACGGTTTTTAAAGCCTCCCCCAGTACCTCCACCCTGACGGCTTAAAGAGGCATGCAAACCCACTAAACGAGGTAGCATATATTGAAGCTGTGCTAATTCCACCTGCATTTGGGCTTCACGTGTTTTTGCGCGCCTTCCAAAAATATCTAAAATAAGCATTGTTCGATCAATGACCTTCGTTGCTAAATCACGTTCCAAATTACGGATTTGCGAAGGAGACAGTTCATCATTAAAAATAACGAGGTTTGCTTGTGCTTCTTCATAAAAACTTTTGATTTCTTCTATTTTACCTGTACCCACATAATGGGAAGGTGTCACACGTTCCAAATTTTGCGTGACAGTCCCAACCACTTCTACATGCAAGGCCTCAGCTAAATTTTGTAACTCTTCCATAGAATAGTCAAAGTGCTCATCATTTCGTAAATTCACGCCAACTAGTATGGCCTTTTCAATTAATACATCAACTTCCTTAATTCTATCCATTAGAAACCTCCCACCAAAGCTTGGTGTCGCTACGACAAATTTTCTTCATCTTACCATAATATACCCTTTTTCGTATTTGAAGATCATCGTTAACTTTCCTAAAAAATGCGCCTCATGTAAAGGCGCATCTCAACTATTTTCTTTCTTCTTTTAGCAGGGCTTCTGAGCGTGTGAACTCTTCTTCAATTTCTTTATTTGGTTTATATGTCAGTATACTGACAACAACCGCAACAATTAAACAAACAATGAAGCCAGGAACAATTTCGTACAACGTACTTGATAAAGCATCTACTTTACCCCAAATAAACGCAGTTGCAGCCCCTGTTACCATTCCGCTAAGTGCTCCGTAGTTCGTTAACTTTCTCCAATATAAAGAAAGTAAAATAACAGGTCCGAAGGCTGCACCGAATCCTGCCCAAGCAAAGCCAACTAAGCTTAAGATAGAACTATCTGGATTCCACGCTAGGATTGCTGCAATAATTGCAACAACTAATACAGCCATACGCCCAACAAAAACGTAATGCTTATCGTCTGCTGTTTTATTAAATAATGCTTTATAAATATCCTCTACAAGTGCTGAAGAAGTTACGATTAATTGAGAAGAAATTGTACTCATAACAGCTGCTAAAATAGCCGCCAGCATAATACCTGCTATAAATGGATGGAATAAAATCTGACCAAGTACAATAAATACTGTTTCAGCGTCTTTTAGCTCACCAGCATTTTGCTGATAATAGGCTACACCAACCAAGGCAGTTCCAATAGCTCCAAATAAGCTTAACATCATCCAGCCAATACCAATGCGTCGTGCTTGCTTCGTTTCTTTAACGGAACTAATCGCCATAAAGCGGACGATAATATGAGGCTGTCCAAAATAGCCTAATCCCCAAGCAACTGAAGAAATGATCCCTGCTGCTGTCGCAGTGGCTGGTAATAAATTTAGAAGATCTGGATCAACAGATTTAATAGATGAAATGGTTTCACCTATACCACCTGTTACAAATAAACCAAATAGCGGTACCATAATAAGTGCTAAAAACATAATAAGACCTTGTAAGAAGTCTGTATAACTTACCGCTAAAAATCCGCCAAAAAGAGTGTATGCTACAACTACAGCTGACACAATTAATAAGCCTGTATGGTATTCATAACCAAATGAACTATCGAAAAACTTGCCCCCTGCTACCATTCCTGACGATACATAAAATGTAAAGAATATGAGGATGATGATACCTGAAGCAATTCTAATAAGCTTCGTATGATCACGTAATCGATTATCCAAATAACTTGGAATAGTAATGGAATCATTTGTAACCTGTGTATATACCCGTAAACGTGGTGCCACAAGTAGCCAGTTTAGGTAAGCTCCTATTGTTAATCCAATTGCAATCCAAGCCTCCACAAGACCTGATAAAAATATCGCACCTGGTAAGCCCATTAGGAGCCAGCCAGACATATCCGCAGCACCCGCACTTAGCGCAGTAACCGCTGGACCTAAGGAACGACCGCCAAGCATATAATCTGTTAAATTAGATGTTTTAACAAATGCATACCAGCCAATTGCTAGCATGGCGATCATATAAATAACAATCGCTAATAATTGATACATGTTATCCGACATATTTTCTCCTCCTTATTAATCCTTAGTATCACCAATTTAAAAAGAATTACTGTATTTAAGATACCACGAATATACAATTCCACCTATAAATACTCGGAATTTTTATTAAATTTATTCCGAATACCAAAGATGCCATTGTCTTTTATAAAATGTGTTAAACTAGTGCCATCTATAACACAATAAAGTAGGCGAAAATGTATGACATTTGAAGAAATGAAAGCTCTGCTCACTGAGCAAATTTTGCAACAAAAGCTTGTGACAGCTACAATCAGTCAACCACGTATGAAATCAAATGAAATAAAACGTATAAAATTAAAACCATTAATGTTAAAAAATCAGTACCATATACAAATTGAATACCAATATGAACGGATTTTAAAACATGAAAATATTCTATTGGCTCATTTACCTTCCAAGCTTGACGCGTTTTTTGAGGAGTATCGTCAAGCTCATATTGATTTCGTAGATGAAACGGTACAAGTACAATTATCAAAAAAGAACAAAGTCCTTTGGAAATCAGATAAAACAGCTTCACCTAAACAAGTCCATCTAAGCCATAATCGTAAAAAAAATTATTTACTATCTGATGATCAACCCTATCCATTTTTAATTCGACTGGGGGTACAAACAGAAGAAGGAAAGGTTAAGAAACAAAAGTATGATAAATTTAAACAGATTAACCGCTTCATTGAATTTATAGATGATGCCTTAACCTATTTACCTCAGGATCGACAGGTGAGGATTTTAGATTTTGGTTCAGGAAAATCCTACTTAACCTTTGCTTTGTATCATTATTTAAAAATTGAAAAAGGCTTAGACATTCGTGTTACTGGTTTAGATTTAAAAAAAGAGGTTATTGAAGAGTGCTCAAGAATAGCACAGGATCTAGGCTATGATCAGCTAGAATTTCTTGTAGGAGATATCAATGATTATAATGATGAAAGTGCTGTGGATATGGTGGTGACACTCCATGCATGTGATGTAGCGACAGATATGGCCTTGGCTCGTGCTGTGAAATGGGGAGCAAGTGTCATTCTAAGTGTGCCTTGCTGTCAGCATGAGTTAAATCGTCAACTAAATACACCTGCTCTCGATATTATGTTGCAACATGGACTTGTTCGAGAGCGATTTGCGGCACTTGCTACAGATGCTATTCGAGCTGAAATTTTATCGCTTGTTGGCTATGAGGCACAGCTTTTAGAGTTTATCGATATGGAGAATACACCTAAAAACATATTAATTCGAGCCTATCAAACAGGTAAAAAACCAAATGAAGAGCAACGTGCCAGCTATGATGCCTTCTTAAAATTATTGAATGCAACACCATTTTTAGCGAATGAGTTAAAAGAGTATTTATAACATACAGATGTACTTCAATCCAAATAAAAGGCGATCCAATGTTGATTGGACCGCCTTTTTTATTATAACTCTTGTCGTAAAGCTTGAATAACGTCGATTTTTGTTGCTTTACGTGCTGGGCGATAACCTGAAATCATCGCTACACCAACACTAATGGCTGCTGCAATAATGACTAGTTGCCATGGAATAAGAGAAAATGTTATATCATTTGTTGCAAAAGCTTCCTCCCCTGTTGCCGCCTTAAGAATTAATGGTAATGCTGCATTAGCCGCAAAGCTAATAGCATACGAGATGACAACCGCAATTAGCGTACCAAAAATACCGATAAATGTGCTTTCCATTAAAAATAACCGTTGTATAAGCTTCGGACTTGCCCCAATTGCCTTTAATACACCAATTTCACGTGTTCGCTCTGTCACAGCCATTGTCATTGTATTAAAAATACCAATGGAAGCAATCAATACAGCAATTGTACCAACAAAGATTAAGCCAATTTTTAATACAAGGAAAAATACATTCATTTGATCTAGTTGCTCTGTTACTGAATATACGCTATAGCCCTTATCTTTTAACTTCTCTAAAATTGGCTTTACGTTTTCTAATGTATCCGCATAAATATTAAATTCAGAGTAAAACAGCTCATCCTCTGCCATGTTATTATCTGTAGATAAATTTTCAACCCATATTGCCTTTTGCTCTTTGTCCATATGAATAGCGTTATCAACCATCCAATCATAAGAAGGTTTCTCCATTACGCCAACAATTGTATAGCTCATTTTTTGCGTTTCATCATTTGTACCCGTGTGAGGAACTAAGGACAGGTCTATGTTCTTTCCAATCAATGATTCTTTATAGCCCTCTTCACTACCATCATAATACGTACCCTCTGCTTCAGCCTTTTTACTTTTTTCCGCAATGACATCACGTTCTTTTTCATTCAATAATGTTTGAGCAAAATGATACCCTACAACAATTTCATTAGATTTCGTTGGATAACGCCCTTTTGCAAGCTTTCCATTTACCTGTTCAAAGTCCTGCATATCTGACAATATTAAATTAGAAGTAGTATCACGATCTTCAAAAAATGATTGTGCGGTAGCATTGACACTAATTGTTTCAAGCACCGTTTCTACATGTTCCATTTTTTTAATTTCTTGTACTTGTTCTTCAGTTAATTGCTTATCGCCATATACTTGAATTTTTGTAACTGTTTCGTTTGAAAGAATTTCATTACGTAAAGATTCCTGTAAACCAAAACCAACGGATGCTAGCACGATTAAAAAGGCACAGCCCATCGTTGCAGCTAGTATCGTCATAAACACACGCAGCTTATTTTTCTTGATATGCTGTGTTACAAAATCTAATTGATCCTTAAATAACATGTTAAGCTTCCTCCTTTACAAGTTCTCCATCGTACATGCGGAAGCGTCTATGTGCGATAGTAGCTACTTCTTCATCGTGCGTGATAATGACAAAAGTTAGCCCTAATTCACGATTTAAACTTTGAATAAGCAATAAGATATCCTGCTCGGTTTCTGAATCGAGACTCCCTGTTGGCTCATCAGCAAGTAATATAGGAGGATTCGTAATAAGGGCTCGTGCAATGCTGACACGCTGTTGCTGTCCACCTGACAATTCATTGGGATAATGGTCTGCTACTTCTGTCAAACCAACCTTGTCCATTAATTTCTTCACTTTTTCTTTGCGCATAGCCTTACGCAAACCCTGTAGCTTTAAAGGTAATTCGATATTTTCAAAAGCAGTTAAACCAGGCATCAATTGAAAGTTTTGAAAAATAAAACCGAATTGACGTAAACGGAAGGCAGCACTTTCTGTTTCAGTTAGATGGGCTGTTTCCTTTCCATTTACTTTAATAGAGCCCTGTTCAGCCTTCATAAAACCAGCTAGAACTTGTAATAAGGTCGATTTTCCTGAGCCACTTTTACCTACAATGGCAACAATTTCTCCTTTATGGACCTCGAAGTTCACACCTTTCAATACCGGCACTTGCTTTTCCTTCCCTCGTTTTCCAATTAAAAATGTATGTTGTAAATTTTCAACCTGAATCATTAGTTAATAAACGCTCCTTTCCTATACATTTTCCATTGTAGTAAACAATTCTTAATAAAGAGGGAGGATAAAAATGAAGATATTCTTAAGAATAAGAAGGTACTCTTCTGGTTATCAAATGAATTTACAATACCTTTACAATTCGAATGCGCTATTTTTATTACCTTCTATTATCTTTCGTGTCTTAATCTGTACTAATAAGTCACCATTACAGAGGAATAGCCATTTATAACAAGGTTTTATCTGTACTCATAAAAATAAATACAGCTGGATTACCTTATATTTTGTGAACGAATTGTATATTACAGCAATGTAAATTTTCATGTCGATTAGTAAATTTTTATGTAGATAAATTAAAGATTTTGTTATGATAGTAAAGTTTAGAGGTCGATTAATTTATTTATATCCAGGAGGATTCGATTCACATGCTTAACTCAAAAAAACAAGACCCTTTCTTTATTGCATTGCATAAAATTGCTGAAAATATGAGAGAGGCTGTACATTACGCAAATGATTTTCGTATTAACAGTGTAGCTGACCTAAAAGAGATTAGCATTACAATGAAAAATTATGAAACTGCTGGTGATAAGCTTATTCATGAACTGATTGTCATGTTAAACAAATCATTCATGACACCTATTGAACGTGAGGATATTTTAGAGCTCGCCATTCGTATGGATGATGTTTTAGATGGAACAGAACACTGTATTGCACACTTTGAAATGTTTTCGCTCACTGAGATTGATGAATCTATGCGCATTTTCTTAGGGTTTATTTCAAAAAGTGCTGATGAAATAGTCAAAGCGACAGAAGAGTTAAAGAAAAAGAATCTAATTGGCATGCGTCCACACGCAATTCTTATTAAAGACTATGAACGTGAATGTGATGAGGTACAACGTACTTCTATTAAGAAGTTATTTTTAAATGAAAAAGATCCAATCCGCCTCATTAAATTTAAGGATATTTATGAACAACTTGAAGATATCGCTGATCATTGTCAAAACGTAGCAAATACTATGGAAACAATTATCATGCGTAACGCATAATTAGGAGATGGGCACTTTACAATGAACACAATCATTATATTAACCGTACTGGTCGTCATCTTTGCCCTAACATTTGACTTTATCAATGGCTTCCATGATACAGCAAATGCTATTGCAACTTCGGTTTCTACTAGAGCATTGCCGCCACGCACGGCAATCATTATGGCGGCAACTATGAACTTTATTGGTGCTATCACCTTTGTAGGGGTTGCAAAAGCTCTAACAAAAGATATTGTAGATCCTTTTGCATTAAATGCTTTTGAAGGAGACACAACTGGCTCAGTCGTTATTTTAGCTGCATTAATTTCAGCTATAATTTGGAATTTATTGACATGGTATTTCGGTATTCCGTCAAGTTCTTCACACACATTGATTGGGTCTATTGCCGGTGCTGCAATCGCATCTGCTGGTTTTAATGTGTTAAACTATGGCGGCTTTACTAAAATCATCATGGCTTTAGTGTTTTCACCTTTACTTGCTATTTGTGCAGGCTTTATTATGATGACTCTTTTTAAACTATGGTTTAAAAATTTAAATTTATATAGGACGAATAAAGGTTTCCGTACAATGCAAATTTTTACTGCTGCCATCCAATCGTTCACCCATGGTACAAATGATGCGCAAAAAGCGATGGGGATTATGACGATGGCGTTAATCGCTGGTGGTTTGCACACTGGAGATGAAATACCTTTCTGGGTGCGTGCTGCTGCAGCTACAGCAATGGGGCTAGGTACGTCAATTGGTGGTTATAAAATCATTAAAACGGTTGGCGGTAAGATTATGAAAATCCGCCCTGTTAATGGTGTTGCGGCAGATTTAGCATCTGCTACTGTTATTTTTGGCGCTACGCTAATCCACTTACCAGTTTCAACAACACATGTCATTTCTTCCTCCATTATGGGTGTCGGTTCAGCACAGCGTGTGCGTGGTGTAAACTGGGGTATGGCTCGAAAGATTGTTACTACTTGGGTGATTACAATGCCAATTTCTGCCGTTATGGCGTCTGTTATTTATTTCATATTATCATTATTCTTTTAATAGTAAGACTCCTGTCCAAAAAGTGGATGGGAGTCTTTACTTTGTCACACGACAAAATGTGACACATCCTTTACACTAATTGAAAAGGGGGATGTATAAACAACTATGAAAACTTTTTCAGCTTTTATTACAGCACATGCGAAAGCAATCGTAGTCATATGGCTTATTATTTTTCTAGCAATGGCGTACTTTGCTTTACAGCTTCCAGGCAAACTTCAAGGTGATGGTTTCTTTGTCGAAGCAGATCATACCTATGTTACCAACGAGCTAGCAGAAAAATTTGATTTACCATCTAATACGATTTTGGTTGTCTTTGATCCAGCTGAAGATCAGAAAATTGAAGACACTTTAAAAAAATTAGATAGCATAAAAGAGATTCATTCTATTCAATCACCTTTAGAAGACTCCTCTTTACGGAAAGATGGTATTGCCTATGCTATGGTTCACATAAAGAACGATGTAGAAAACCTTCCTGACATTGTTGAGGAATTCCGTTCATTAATTGAAAAAGACGGAATTAGTATCACTGGAGGGCCTGTTATTTCTGCTGACATAAATACTGCTAGTCAAAAGGATTTGGCATCAGCTGAGGCCATTGGATTGCCAATTGCCATCGTGGTACTCTTATTAGCGTTCGGTACAGTTGTTGCTTCTATTTTGCCAATCGTCATTGGTGTTGTGACAGTGGTTACCGCCTTTGGTATGATGACACTGCTCAGTGCTAATGTAAATCTATCTATTTTCGTCTTAAATATTGTTCCAATGCTTGGGCTGGCTTTAAGTATTGATTTTGCGTTGCTGTTTATTAATCGTTACAGAGAAGAACGCACACATACTTCTATTGCTCAAGCCATTCAAACTGCTATTCAGACAGCAGGTCGTTCTATCATTTTCTCCGCAGTCTGTGTCATGATTGGCTTAGGGGCGATGATTGTCATTGATGTAGAAATTTTTCATAATATCGCCCTAGGAGGCACTATAGTCGTCCTGTTAGCCGTTCTTTCTGGCTTAACATTACTTCCTGCCACTATGATGCTATTAGGAGATAGACTTAATAAATGGCGCTTAATACGCGTTAAACCAGGTGGGGCTAATCGTTGGCGTGGCTTTGCAGGTTTTGTCATGAAGCATCCAGTAGCTATAGTGATTTCAGCATTATTATTACTAGGCATCGGCATGATCCCTTTAAAGGATATCCAATTAACCATTCCACAGGTGGACTCCTTACCTACGAAATATGATGCTCGTGCAGCATACGATAAATTAGATGAAACGTTTGGACTAGGTGAATCTTCTACATTATATTTGTTGGCTGAACGAAAAGATGGCTGGGAGGATACTGAGGGTAGAGAGCTAATTTATACTATTCAAGAAAAGCTATTAAAGGACCCATTAGTGACTAATGTTTCAACTATTTATACAGCTGCTAACATTCAAACACCAGAGGAGCTTTCTGCTTCTTTAGCTATTCCCCAGGTTGCTGAACAATTAAAACCTGTTATTAATTCATTTTCAAAGGATACACAGCTATTTGTTCCAATTACAATTGATGCAGCAGGTTCTTCCTCTACAGCTCAAAAATTTGCCCGAACATGGATGGACAAAGACCTGGGCGTGGATTTTGCACTTGGTGGACCAGCTAAATTCAACCAAGAAATCTTTGATGAAATTGCTAATAAAATTGTTTTAGCTATAGCAATTATTATCGTTTCTACATTCTTTATTTTAATGTTGGCATTCCGTTCTATTTTAATTCCGTTAAAGGCAATAATCATGAACATTATTGGGCTTTCATCTGCATTCGGGATACTCGTTTATATTTTCCAATATGGTCATTTTGGTATTGAAGCAAGCTCCATCGTGCTAATCATTCCAGTTATTGTTTTTTGTCTTGTATTTGGCTTAAGTATGGACTACGAAGTCTTTTTAATTTCTCGTATCCAAGAGGAATATTTAAAGGGCTCCGATAATACGCGTGCAACAATTGATGGCTTAACATCCACTAGCCGAATAATTACATCTGCAGCGCTTATCATGATTGTTATTACAGGTGCATTTGCCTTCACAGATGTAATGCCTGTGAAGCAAATTGGTGTGGGTATCGCTATTGCTGTTGCCATTGATGCAACAATTATTCGTCTTATGCTTGTGCCTAGTCTCATGAAGCTGTTTGGTGATTGGAACTGGTGGCTTCCTTTCTCAAAGAAAAGTAAATAACATAAAGAAAATCCGCCTCCCTTATAAAAGGAGGTGGATTTTTCAATTAAGCGTAGATGCTTTTATACCATTCTTTTGCAGCTTGTACTTCAGGCATTGTTAGTTGATGACCAAAATTAAACCATTTCGTCGTTACTTTGGCACCTGCAGAACTTAAAAGGGTTTCTAAATCCTCAGATTCTTGTGCTGTACACATCGGATCATTCGTACCAGCACCGATAAACACAGGTGTTGGAGAAAGTTGCGGTAATTCAATACCACGTCTTGGTACCATTGGGTGATGCAAAATAGCTCCGGCTAACGCATCATCGTAGTGGAATAATAAGCTTGCTGCAATATTAGCACCATTCGAATACCCTATTGCTACAATTCGTTGGCGATCAAAGCCATATTGCTGTGCTGACGTCTGTAAAAATTCATGAAGCTCCTTTGTACGAAAGATTAAATCCTCAATATCAAAGACACCTTCGGCTAATCGGCGGAAAAATCGTGGCATTCCATGCTCAAGTACATTTCCGCGAACACTTAAAATATTGGCTGTTTCATCTATTTCTTTTGCCAGCCCAATAAGACTTTCCTCATTACCACCTGTACCATGTAGCAATAATAATGTCGGCTTCGTTTCGTCTGTACCTTTATAATAAATATGTTGCACTGACAGTCACCTCTCAATTATCTTGAATTCGAGATAATTGTAGCCTGTGGCAAAATTAAATTCAAGCTCTTTGACTTATTAATTTCACGATTTTCACGATTTGGCTGTTCTTCGTGATTTTTATAAAAATTAGTAATGGTATAAACTGAAAATAAACATGCCGCAATCACAACAACAATTACAATTCCCACTAATTTTTTTCCGTTCATCTATCATGATCCCCCGTATTTCTTATTTCTTTGTACGAAAGCCTTCTTCTAGTAAATATTCCTTTGCTGCCTCATACGTACCAAATGCCTCTTCCAGATTGTCTCCATGATACACGTTCCACGAACGTTGCTCAAAAGCTAGCTGTAACTGACTACCATCGCGACTATGCCAAATCTCTACAATTGGCTCCTGCTCTTCTACTTCTTCAGATAAATATTGGATTGCGTCTTCAATAATTTCACGAAGTTGTTGTTCATCGTAATCGCGGATATTTACTAATCCTTTATCATTAGCCTCATTCTCATAGCGTAATAAATCTCCTACAAAGACAAAGCCATTGCCGTTTGGATGTAATTTCTCAACTACAATCGTCTTTTCGTAAAGACTGTCCATGTAATGATAATTTAGGCGCTTTAAAGAAATTTCTTTTTTTGTTAGCTCAGAAAACGATTCAATAATCGCTTGTTTTTGTTCAAATGTTAGCATATAAAAAATGCTCCTTTTCTTTACAATCTATCTAACAGTATAACTCATTTTTTCCTATTATATCGTGTCGTTTCTAAATCATTTTTGCGCAAGAAAATAGGACAAGCTAATATTATAGCTTATCCTATTTAAACTTATGAGGTTTGATTAAATATTTTTTCACGTGTGAATTTTATCACCTGTGCAACATACAATTCCCGATAAGGAACAAATTGTGCAGTACCTACTGGTCTGACAATTCTCACACGTTGACCATCAGGGAAATATTCATACCCTTCAATATTAAGTGTCGTCGTTTCTCCCAAGAAGAAAGCCTCCGCCTCATTTAGCCTCGCTCTAACTACACCCGATACTTCTTCATACTGCAAAGCAAAGGAATCCCAATCATGCTTGAAAGGATATATGTAGACATGGCAAAATTCATTGTCGATCATATTTTCAGAAACGATACTACAAGATGTCATGCCCATTTTGACAACTTCATGGACATCAATATTAAGTCCCAATTCTTCTTTTACTTCTCGAATGCCTGACTCTACTGTCTCAATCGCTAAAAGATGTCCTGCTGCTGTAATATCGAGTAACCCTGGATAATCCTTTTTCTGTGAACTACGTACTTGAAAATAAATATAGTCTTCATTTACAAGCCAGCAATGAAAAGTCTCATGCCAAAGCCCCTTTTCATGCACTTCCGCTCTCGTAGCTGTCCCAATTTGCTCATGCTGTTCATTAAATACCTTTACAATTTCTTGTTCCATTGTTTCGACTCCTATACTGACTTCGTCGCTTTTTTCTTAATTGCATTACGTTGATCATAAATATTGGATACGATAACCTTTAAGACTGCATAAAATGGTACAGCGATAATAATACCAATAAAACCTGCTATATTACCTGCCGCTAAAATAATTGTAATAACGGTAAGGGGGTGGATATCAAGTGATTTCCCCATGACATTAGGTGTAATAAAGTTGCTGTCTATTTGCTGAGCAACCAGCGTCACAACCGAAACCCACACCACTAAAATTGGATCTTGAATAACTGCCACAATCAGGGCTGGCGCAAAGGCAATCCAAGGCCCGATAAATGGAATCATATTCATAAAGAATGCAAAAATCACTAGTAATAACGAATAGTCTAATCCGATAATTAAATAGCCTACATACATTATTAGTGCTAATAAAAAACTAATTTGCAGTTGGCCCTGAATGTAGGTACGTAATACATCATCAATTTCACTTAACGTTTTCTTTACCCATTGCTGACGTTCACCACTGAAATATTTATAGATGGATGGAGCAAACTTCTCATGATCCTTCAGCATAAAAATAAAGAAGAACGGAATTAAAATGGCTAATAACGACACAGATACAATGGATTGTAAAAAGGACACAAAACCTTTACTCGCCACTACTGCAATATCTTGAACCGAATTCGCCATTTTTTCGATAACATCATTTAATTGCTCAGGGAAGTTATCCTTATTTTGCGTTACATAGTCTGTTAGTTGCTGGATGCTCGTACTAATACTCGTACTAATCATAGGGGCATTTTTCACTAATTTATTGACCTGCTCGGCAATCGGGTTACCAATAATCCAGCCAAAAATACCTACCATTGCTATTAGTCCGAACACAATCGTCAATATACTTCCCCATCGAGGAAATCTACGTTTTTCTAAAAATCTCTGAATTGGTTCCGTCACATAATAGAGAACACCACCAAGTAGTAAAGGCACAAAAATGGCTTTTAATATGATGACAAGCGGTGAAAAAATCCAATGAATTTCTATAAAATATTTAATGATTAATAGTGTAAGTAGTATCCCTACCCCTACTTGAAACCAAACTTTCCTTGTCACTTTCTTTCACTTCCTTTAATAGCAGTTACTGAAAATACTACTGATATATTAACCATTTCGCAAGTATCCTAGTATTTTTTTACAGAACTCCTCTGACAAACTAAAAAATTCGCTCACTTCCCCAATAATAGTTATCGTGGAAGTGAAACGAATTTAAGTCATCAATTATAGAGAAGAATCATCTATGGAATTTAAGAATGTCTCAATTTCTCCAATAACCGATTCAACACAGCCATCCTCAAATGGCGAGATTAAACCTGCCTCTTTTACAAGCTTTGTAAAGGACATAGAGCCACCTAAACCACAAAGATGAATATAGTCTTTCCAAGCCGCTTCAAATTCTTCACGTGAACGTTTCCAGAATTGGAAGGCACAAATTTGTGCTAACGTGTAATCAATGTAGTAGAACGGACTTGCATAGATGTGAGCCTGACGTTGCCAAATGCCCCCAGCCTCTAGGTAACTGTTATGATCATAGTCACGGTGTGGTAAATACGTTTCCTCAATTTTTTTCCATGCAGCTTTACGTTCAGCAGGAGTCATTGTTGGATTTTCATAAATAACATGCTGGAACTCATCTACTGCCACACCATATGGTAAGAATAAAAGACCACTACTTAAATGTGTAAATTTATATTTCTCTGTATCACCTTCAAAGAACAGCTCCATCCAAGGCCAAGTAAAGAATTCCATACTCATCGAGTGAATTTCACAAGATTCGTAGGTAGGCCATAAATACTCAGGAATGCCAATGTTACGACTTGAATAAACTTGGAAAGCATGTCCAGCTTCATGTGTTAATACATCGATGTCACCTGAAGTACCGTTAAAATTTGAGAAAATGAATGGGGAATGATAGTTTTCAATAAACGTACAATAACCGCCACTTTCTTTCCCTTTCTTCGCTACAAGATCCATTAAGTCATGGTCAATCATGAAATTAAAGAACTCTCCTGTTTCAGGTGAAAGTTCCTCATACATTTTTTTACCGTTTGCTACAATCCACTCAGGATTCCCTTTTGGTGTAGCATTACCTGATAAGAAGTTAAGTGCTTCATCATAAAATTTGAAATCTTCAATGCCAATTCGCTTTGCCTGACGCTCGTAAAGCTTCGTTGCAACAGGCACAATTAAATCACGTACCTGATCACGGAATTTTTTAACCATATCAGCATTGTAATCAATCCGATTCATACGAATATAGCCTAGTTCAACATAGTTGTTATAGCCAAGTTTAATCGCAATTTCATGGCGTACCTTGACAAGTTCATCATATAAACGATCGAATTCATCTTCATGCTGTGCAAAGAAGCCAAAGCGAGCATCCGTTGCTGCCTTACGTGTTTCTCGATCCGTTGACTCTGCAAACGGACCAAGCTGAGCGAGTGTTAATGTTTCCCCATTAAAGTCAATTTGTGCAGATGCAACAAGCTTATTGTACTCAGAAACAAGTCTGTTTTCTTTTTGCATCAAATCAATAACTTCTGGTGAGAAGCCTTTAATTTGATAAGTTGCTAGATCAAATAATTGTTGACCCCATTTTTCTTCTAATTGCTCACGAAATGGTGAATCAATTAAAGCTTTATAGTATTCTGTCGTTACTTCTTCTAACTCAGGACCTACTTCATCGAAATAATCACGTTCTGCTTGATAAAATTCATCGTTCGTATCGATTGAAGCACGAATATATACTAAATTAGCCATTGTCGCAAAGTCATTACTAATTGCATTGTGCTTTTCAATGATATTACTTTGCTCGTCCATCGATTGTGCTTGTTTAAATTGCTCAATGAGTGCTAACTGCTGCTCTTTCATTGATGCCACATTTGGACGGCTGTATTGATATTCTTTAAACGTTGTCATTAAAGTCCCCTCTTTCTGTCCTATACCCCGTAATATTTCTATTATATGCCAAATAGAATCTATTAAGAAACAATTATCTCTTTTCTGTTCCATGATTTTTTGAGAAAGAAGCAGTTCCTAAATATAATGGCGTTGTTGTTTTAATAGCCCACAATATATGTTTTTAATAACGCCGCTCTTTCTCTTATTCTTAATTTTGCTTCTACTGATTTTGGTGTTCTTGCTGATAGAACATCTACTTCAAAATCTAACGATTCAGCAAGATATTTTGCACGTTTCAAATGAAAGTCATTTGAAACGATGGTAATTTTCTTAGTTTCTTGTGGTAATAATTCTTTAGAGAATACTAAATTTTCATAAGTAGATGTAGATTGATCTTCTAGGATAATTCTCGCGGCATCGATGCCATGCTGTTCCAAATAGTCTTGCATTACAGATGCCTCTGTACGATCTTCATCAGGTCCTTGTCCACCTGACACAATGACCTTAACATGTGGGTATTTTGTTAAGTATGGAACAGCCACCTCTAATCTACTTTTTAATGAAAGCGATGGTACACCACCTGGCCTTACTTTTGCTCCCAATATAATCATATAATCAGCTGAACCATTGGCATTCGGTTCCATACCCTGATCAATTTCTTTTCCCAGCCAAATATAAAGAACGATTCCAATACCGATTAAAATAACACCAATTGTCATCAGCCACCTTCTCACAAATCATTCCTCCTTTACCTTTTATTAACGATGATAAAAAGAAAAGGATGCTTGTTAAGCAAGCACCCTGAAAGATATTATCTCAATATAAATCGTTTAATAGACTCCTGTAAGGCAGATATTTCATCAGTTAAATCATTGGAAGATTCGCTAACGAGTTGTATTGCGCGTTGTTGCTCATCTACAGATGCTGTTACCTCTTCAGACGCAGCAGCATTCTTTTCACTAATCATCGCAATGCTTTCAATCGATTGCATAATCGTATTCTTAGAGCTATTTAAATATTCTACGCTATCTGTTGTATCGCCTATAATGGCTATGATTTTTTCAACAGCTAATTTAATTTCTTTAAAGGATGATTCTGTTACCATGACAGAATCATTTTGTCGACTTACAATGATATGGGTTTTCTGCATTTCACCATTGACTAAGTTTGTTTCACTTTCAATGCCTTTTAGCGTCGTGCGTACTAGCTCAGTTGCTACAGAGGTTTGATCAGCGAGTTTACGTACCTCTTCCGCGACAACTGCGAATCCTTTACCATGTTCACCCGCTCTTGCTGCTTCAATAGAAGCGTTAAGTGCAAGTAAATTCGTTTGATCTGAAATCTCCGTAATCGTCCCCACGATGCCTTCAATTTCACGTACCTTGACAATTAGACTACCAAATACAGACTGAATATTCTGAACGAGATTTGAAGACTCCCGTGACTTATCCTTTAAGCTTTCTAAATTGACTAGGCCTTCTTCATTTGATTTTTTCATATGCTGTGAGGCATCTAACATTAATTCATTTTTATCATGCAATCCTTCTATTTGCTGCGCAAACTCGATAGCCGTTCGGTTTGTATCCTCTGCATCAGATGCTTGCTTGACTGCACCCTTGGATACTTCATTGATTGCTTTGACGATTTCATCACCATAGGCATTTGTCTCTTCAGCTACTGCGGTTAAATTTGCTGAAGTTGATTGTATTTCTACAATCGCTTCCTCCACATCTGAAATAAGTGTTTTAAGTTGATGTACCATTTCATTAAAGCCATCATTTAACTGTCCTATTTCATCCGAGCGCTGTAAATGCTCAATTTCAACCGTTAAATTCCCTTTTGCTACTTCACGTACACGTTTAGATAATTTTTGAACTGGTAATGCCAGGTGTCTTGATACAAGAATGACAACGATTGTCCCAATAATTATGGCACCTACTAATGTCAAACCAATTACTAGCAATAAAGAATTCGCCTCTGCATTAAAATCCTGCATATATGTACCTGATGCAATAATCCATCCCCAATGTGGATCTTTCTCAGAATAAATAATTTTATCCGCTAAGACATCCTGACCTGGTAGTTCAAATTCATATTGTGTAAAACCACCACCATCAAGTGCCTTTTCAGTTACTTCTCGAATAAAGTAATTGCCACTGCTATCTTGGTCATTCCAAAGATTATCTCCTTCTCGTGTTGGATGTGTTGTTAATGTTCCCTTATCATCCAACACATAGATATAACCATATTCCCCTAAATCACCCGGATAATTAATAGGCCGTTTTCCTTCGCTATCTTTCGGACCAAGAAATGCTTCTCTTACTCGTTCCTGTGCAACCTCTAAGGGTATGTCACCCTTTTCAACACTCTCGTTTGCGAGCTCGATTAATTGCAAAGCAGATTCAACACTATTGTAAAGTACCTGTTCTCCTATATCCTCCATCCCATTCTTAGCCTTACCATAACTAACTATACCAATTATTAAACTTGGAATAATTAGTAGTGCCAATGAAATAATAATCAATTTCCCCTGTATTGAACGTAAAAACTTCATACTTTAGCCCCCCTATTTTCTTCGTTCAACAATATATTACTTTATATTATGTTATGGTTTGAAAGTTTTCACAATGGGTAAAGCACAAATTATTTTCTTATTTCCCTTAATATGGTTTGTTTTATGCTAATCTCCAGTTAAATTTTAAATGCCAAAAATAAAAAGAACTATTTCTCCACAAGACATAAGCTTATAGAGAAATAGTTCTAAACTAATCATAATTTAAATGTATTAATCGTTTCTATAACCTCTTTCGATGTTTGATCTAATATTGTTACAACTTCATTTAATTTAGAAACCATCGTTACTTGTAAATCTGAGGCAGTTGCTACCTCCTTTGTTCCTAGGACACTATGCTTCGCAATAGCATTCATCTGTTCGGTAGTAGCTAATACTTCCTCAGAGCCTGCTGACATTTCTTCAATGACAGCAGAGTCATCTTGAATTTTATTATTCACCTCAAGGACAGATTGCAATATTTTCTCTAGACTTTCACCTATGTGTTGCACTGCTTTATTGCCTGCCTGTACATCTATGGTACTACTAGCCATCTCTTGTAACGCTCGATCAGTAATTTTCTTAAAGCTTTCTAAATGCATGTGTATTTCGTCAGCAGATGCTTTAGACATCTCTGCAAGTTTACGAACTTCATCTGCCACGACCGCAAATCCTTTACCAGCTTCTCCTGCTCTAGCTGCTTCTATTGCCGCGTTTAAAGCTAGTAGGTTGGTTTGATCCGCAATACTCGTAATGATGGTCACCATCTCTTCAATTGATCGGAACTTATCACCCATTTCCTCGACATGATTAGCCGTACGTAAAACAGAAGATTCTACGTTTTGAATTTGAGATACAACTTCTTGAGAATGACTAACACTTGTTTCCACAAGTCCCGTCATTGCTGATGATGACTCCGCAATTTCTGAAGTTGTATCAGCCAGTCGTTGAATACCAATCGACATCTCATTCATAGTTAATACAACCTCTTGATTATTTTGCTGCTGTTGCTCACTACCAGCAGCAATTTCAATAATTCGATCTGCAATTTGAGCGTTTGATTCTTCCACATGCTGAGAAGTCTCATCAATTTTTTGAACAACATTTTGTAAAGCAAATGTGCGTTGTTGAATCGTATGGAAAGTTTCTTTTAATTTTTGTAGTGATTCTCTGAAGGATTGTGCAAATATTGTAATTTCATTTGCTCCTTTTAGCTGGATTTTCTCCACTGCTATCGTTGCCTTAGCAATATCACCTTGAGCAAAACTTTGTGCTGCATCACCTAAATGTGCAAGGGGTTTTAACGCTCCATTAATATAACGATATAGGATGAACATAACAATACCTGTTAAAGCTAATATGACAATAATTAATGCAGGTAAAATAGCCGTTAATACGGCATTCGCAACATTGCTTACCTCTGTTGCTTCTATATCGACCCCAACAAAGGCAACAGTATTCCCTGCCTCATCCTTTAATGGAACAGTACCAGATAAATAATCTCCAAAATCACTATGTAAAATAGCGGAATAATAACTTCCTGTATTCTTTACCTTTTCAATATCCTTGTAGTATGTGGTGGAGGACTCATCTCCTATAGCTCCAGCATTTTCTTGATCATCTGCTGGCATACCGTCCACTAAAAAACGTACCTTTTTATCTTCCTGTGGTACTGCGAAAGTATAGGCATAGAGAACACCATTTATTTCACGTAATTCGTTGAGCTCTTCTCGAAGTCGCCAATATAACTCAGATTCTTTTGGTTCCTTTGAGAGTTGTTCATATTCAGCAGCATTTAGATGTTTTGCAATATTCTCAGCAACTGCAACTGCCTGTGTTCCCATGGTTTTATTAACAGATGATTTTGCTGTGTAGATAGTTGTTATAACGAAAAAAGATAACAAAGCCACTAACATTACCAATGACATTAACACTATTTTATTGCTTAATTTGCCTGTCGCTCGCATACTTTCCTCCTTTAATATACTGATATACTAATATCTTAATAGTTCCTATTGTACTATTTTTTCAACTATTTCGACAATAAATCTATGATATTAAGCATATCCAAATAATTAATGCAATTAAAGTGGCGAACAGTGTCGGAATGGTAAGAATAACACCGATTTTAAAATATTGTCCCCAGCTAATTTTAATGCCTTTCTGGGCTAATATATGAAGCCATAGCAATGTTGCCAGTGAACCAATCGGTGTCATTTTTGGACCTAAATTCGTACCAATTATATTTGCATAAATCAGTCCCTCTTTCATCATGCCCGATGCGCTTGTTTCTGAAATCGCCAAAGCATCTATCATAACAGTAGGTAAATTGTTCATGACAGCAGACAAAATGGCAGCGACAAATCCCATTGTCATCGTTGCTACTACGAAGCCCTGTTGTATAGCTAGTTCAAATAAATTTGCTAACATTCCTGTCATCCCTACATTTTTTAACCCATAGACAACCACATACATGCCAATTGAGAAGAACACAATATTCCATGGCGCTCCTTTTACAACTCTTTTTGTATCTACCACAGAGCTACGCTGTTGCTGCCATAAGAATATTGCAGCGACCCCACATAAAATAAAAGATACAGGGATGTGTAAAACCTCACCAGCTAAGAAGCCCACTAATAGAATCCCAATTACATACCAAGCGATCGAAAATAATTTGGGATCTCGGATTGCCTGACTTGGTTGCTCAACGGCCTCAAGAGAATAATGTTGTGGTATGGAACGGCGAAAAACAATGTAAAGTACTACTATACTTGCCACTAACGAAAAGAAATTCGGTACAAGCATATGAACTGCATAATCTATAAAGCCTATATCGAAAAAGTCAGCGGATACGATATTCGTTAAATTGCTAATAACGAACGGTAACGAGGTTGTATCTGCTATAAATCCACTTGCAATAATAAATGGAAAGATCATTTTTTCACTCAAGTTTAGTTTTCTCACCATCGCTAAAACGATTGGCGTTAGTATTAAAGCACCCCCATCGTTTGCAAACAAAGCGGATACAACAGCTCCAAGGCAACTAATATAAACAAATAAGCGAATTCCACTTCCCTTTGCAAGTCGTGCCATATGTAGAGCAGCCCATTCGAAAAAGCCAATTTCATCTAAGATGAGTGAAATTAAAATAATACCAATAAATGATAGCGTTGCATTCCAAACAATCCCCGTTACCTCTAACACATCATGCCAGGTTACTACACCTATTAATAGCGCAATAGCTGCTCCTATACAGGCTGACCAGCCAATTGATAGTTTTCGTGGTTGCACTATGACAAAAAATAATGTGACTAAAAATAAAATAATGGCTAAAGCAGTCTGCATCGTTTTCCTCCCTAATTAAAAACCAGTAGCTTAAATGCTACTGGTTTACTCATTTCGTTAATATTTATTCGCCTAAATCTGCATTGTGGAAAACATTTTGTACATCTTCTAAATCTTCTAATGCATCAATTAGTTTTTCAAACTTCGCTACATCGTCGCCAGTTAAAGTCACTTCTGTTTGAGGCAACATAGAAAGCTCTGCTACTGTAAATTCTTCTACGCCCGCAGCCTTTAATGCTTCTTGTGTCGCAAAGAATTGGTCTGGCTCTGCATAAATAATTACCGCTTCTTCCTCTTCTAGAATATCGCGAGCATCAATATCAGCTTCCATTAAAATCTCTAGTACTTCATCAGCAGTTTTACCTTCTAAGCCAATAACTGCTGTTGAATCGAACATATAAGCTACAGATCCACTGACACCCATATTGCCGTTATTTTTACCAAATGCTGCACGTACATCTGATGCTGTACGATTTACATTGTTTGTTAAAGCATCCACGATAATCATTGTGCCGGCTGGTCCAAAGCCTTCATAACGTAATTCATCAAAGCTTTCATCACCGCCACCTTTTGCTTTATCAATGGCTTTTTCTATAATATGTTTTGGAACACTGTATGTTTTTGCGCGTTCAAGCACTACTTTAAGTGCACGGTTTGACTCTGGATCTGGTTCGCCTGATTTAGCTGCCACATAAATTTCTCGCCCAAATTTTGCATTAATACGGCTTGTGCTTTGATCTTTAGACGCTTTCTTTTCTTTAATATTGTTCCACTTACGACCCATTGTTTCCACTCTCTTTCAAAAGATAAATTTATAAAAATAATAGATACACAGTTGTATATCTGTAAATGGTAATTAAATACTTATCGTATCTTTACTCTGCAAATAATAACACAATGATGCTTACAAAGCTAGATATACCAATGTTTAAGGTAGCATTTTTCTAAAAAAATGGCTGTTAAAATTTACGATTTTAGCGCCATCTTATAACAGCTCTTGTTTAATTTTTGCTAGCAATGCCTGACAGCCTTCTTGCACCAATTCATAGGTTTCCTGAAAATCACCTGTATAATAAGGATCCGGGACATCCTTACGATGCGCTGTTAAATCTAAAAATCGAAAAATCTTTGGTGAGTTTGGATGGCCTAGTATTGTACGGATATTACGAATATTGCTTTCATCCATTCCAATAATATAAGCAAACTTTTCAAAATCAGACTTTTGTAATTGTCGACCTTGCATATCTATTGTAGAAATACCATATTCCCTAAGCTTATCCTGTGTACCTCTATGTGGAGGTTCGCCAATATGCCATGAGCTGGTAGCAGCGGAATCCACTTCAATTTTATCTTCTAAATGTTCTTTTTTCACCATGTCGCGCATGACCGCCTCAGCCATGGGTGAGCGACAGATATTACCTAAACATACGAAAAGTACTCGAATCATTTTATTTTCCTCCTACAACAAAGCACTCAAAATCAATTTGATTCTGAGTGCCGTTTGCTTTTATTTTACGGGAATACGTTTCTGTAGTTCTTCTGTTAGAGCAACTAATT
Source organism: Lysinibacillus sp. LK3 (assembly GCF_001043675.1). NCBI lineage: Bacteria > Bacillati > Bacillota > Bacilli > Caryophanales > Bacillaceae > Lysinibacillus > Lysinibacillus sp. LK3. The sequence goes on along the minus strand of NZ_LDUJ01000021.1, from coordinate 171,793 downwards.
CATGCTCAAGGTGTTGAGTAAACTGCTCACGACCTTCTTTACCCTTGCCTGTTACATAAAAAGGCTCACCATAAATTAAATAGCCTTTGCCTCGCTTCATTACATCACCCACATTACGTGCACCAACATAAGCAGCTGGAACAATTTGCGCCTTTGCCAACTGTGCAATGGTAATAGCCCCTTGTTTTAAATCTGTTCCTTCTGCACTACGTGTCCCGGAGGGGAAAATCCCTACAATTTTACCTTCCTTCAATAACTGCGAAGGAATTTTAATCACGCTCGGTCCAGGATTATCACGGTCTACCGGAAAAGCATTTAAATGCTTAACAAGCCAGCCAAGCCCTTTCATTTCAAATAATTGCTTCTTCGCCATAAAGTGAATTTCACGAGGGTACATGGCTACACCAAGGTTTAAAATATCCACATAGCCAGTATGTGTACAAGCTATAATAAACCCACCCTCTTTCGGCAAGTTTTCTTCTCCGTATACACGAGCCTTTGAACCCATTAATTTTAATATTACTTTGACAACATTTGCTGCTAGTTTATACACTGTTACATTCCTACCTTATTCAATAGTTATTCCCATTGTAATCGAAAATACCAGTATACTGCAATTGCAGGTGACCAACTTAAACCTTCCCTACTAATAGATCCACATCAATCGTGATTTCATTTAGTTCAACGGCTGTTTGTTCTGCTTTATGCCAACCCATTGGTGTCATCTCTAATAGAGCGGGTACTAGCTCTTCTGAAAGCGGTAAAGTATAAGTTACACGTTCTACGTTTACCTCACAAAAACTTTCTTGAAAACGAGCTACAATTTGTTCATTAGAATAAGTTTCCTTGTTTGAATCTGCATATAATTGAGCACGCAGTTCCCGCAAATAACCACTTTGCGGTACAACCTTCACAAGACAGCCATTCGGTGTAAGAAGTCGTTTAAACTCCTCATAATTTGCTGGTGATAGTATATTTAAAATGGCATCGAAACTCGCTTGAGCAAATGGACTTTTAGCTAAATCCCCTACACACCAAATTTGTTGAGGATAATGACGTGCTGCAGCCAAAATGCCCTCCTTCGCTATGTCAATTCCAACGCCAATACCATGATCTCTATCATTCATAATGCGAGCTAAATGTGAGCCCTCTCCACAACCAGTATCGAGCACCGTTTTTGCAGAGCTTATAAGCTCACCGATTCGGGCTTCTACAGCATCATAAATCCCACTATCAATAACAGCCTTGCGGGATTCAAAAAGGCTCTTACTATATTTAGAAGCGGCGTTATGTGTCAGCATATTGACATAGCCTTGTTTCGCAATATCAAAGGAATGGTTAGAAGTACAAACCAATCTCCCCTGCTCATATACATGCATTGATTGCTGACAGATTGGACAAGCAAAAAGGGTGATATGTTGATCCATTAATGCCGCCCCGATAGCACGTTTCGATAATGCGCCCATTTCTATGCCTCCTTTTTGTCGTTCGGTGATACAAGAGCATAACGCTCCCATTTACGACTTTTCCATCTAAAGTATACGATAATTGCCCGCACCCATTCATCTGCTGAAATGGCTAGCCAAATTCCGACCAAGCCCCAATCCAATACAAAGACAAATAAATAGCCAAGCGGCAGGCTCATGCAAACCATTGATAGAAAACCAATTTTCACAGGGAATCTAGCATCCCCAGAAGCGCGTAAAGAGTTAATGACAACGATATTCATTGTGCGACCAGTCTCTAGCAAAATACTTAATGCTAACACGGATGCCCCAATCTTAATGACTTCTGGATTATCAGTAAATACCTGCATAAGTGGCTTACGGAATAGCGTAACGACTGCGACCATAATAATCGTAAAAGCAAATGCTGCACGAACACTTTTCCATAGCTGATGATACGCCTCATCTTTTTCTCCTGCACCTACATGACGACCAATAATAATGGCTGTTCCTGTACCAATGGCAATTGCAAATAAATACGTAAACATCGAAATATTCATAGCATATTGTCGTGCTGCTAGTGTTTCTGCTCCTAAGTAAGTCGCATAATATAAAAAGATGATTTGGCAAAATTGATAAAGTACCTGTTCAAACGCAGATGGTAAACCAATGTTTAATATTTTTCTCACATATTCCTTTGAATACTCAAAATAATATTGTAACTTTACGCGCACTTCCATTACCTGATACAGCAACCAGAAAAATACTAGGACGGCTAATCCGCGACTAATGACAGAGGAAATAGCCGCTCCTTTCACACCAAGCTCTGGTAAACCTAAATTCCCAAAAATAAGACCGTAGTTTAGCACAACATGTAAGACGTTCATGCCAAGCGAAACGTACATAGTTTGTTTTGTCCAACCATGTACACGAATAATTGCAGCGAGTGCATTAATAATAGCCTGTAGGAAAATAAAACTCCCAATGATGGCTAAGTAACTTTGTGCATAGTGGAGTACTTCTCCCTGCAAGTTCATCATTGTCATTAAATGTCTCGCAAAGAAGAAAAATAAAATACTCATTAAAAGCCCAACGACCAAATTCATCGTGACCGCTAACGCCGAGATCTTGGCAGCTTCAAAAAAGCGTTTGGAGCCTAAATACTGAGAAACAACAATAGATGCACCATTGCCCACTACCTCCAGAATCAAGATGGCAATATGGATATATTGATTGGCTGCACCTACTCCTGATACAGCATTATCTGATAAAGCACTGAGCATAAAAGTATCGGCTAGTCCCATCAACATAAATAGAAAAACTTCTAAGAAGATTGGCCATGTTAAATGGAATAGACTTAACTTATTTGTCTCTTTAATTGTGTCTGCCAATACTTTCACTTCTCCTATTTTTTCTTAAAAATCTATTGTATCTTATCACAAATATTCAGACTGTAAAGAGATTTATAGGAAGACAGCGCTTCCACATAAAAAATCCCTTTCACATCGTGTGAAAGGGCTCATTTTTAAATTAAGCAATAAGATTGTAATTGCTCTCGTTTTTCAATTGTTAGGCCAAATTCCTGCTCTAAAAACCCAGTCTTAGAACCATAGCGACGATCCATCGCATCCAATGCTGCTTGTAAATAGTCTTCACGGGCGGACATTAATGCATAAAATTGCTGTAGTTCTTGCTCATTATACTGATGCTGAATAGCCTGAGCCATTCGTTCTACCATTGGACGTAAATGTATATTAGTATCTAAATAATCCTCCATGATAGTCTCCACTGGTACATCTAAAGCTAGTAAAATAAGTGCTCCTCCAATACCCGTTCGGTCCTTACCAACTGCGCAATGATGTACAAGACCTAGATTATTAGGATTTTGAATCGTTTGCATTAACTCTTTAAATGAAAGATTGTTAAAAGGCATTTGTGCATAAAAATCCCGAAACATCTCAGGGCTTACCACTTTATAGAAATCTCTACCACCAGCATTGGTTGGCATTTCAAAAGCATGATTACCCTTCGCTGGGATTTGTATATATTGAGCATGCGAGAACACTGGGTTAGGATTATGATACGCCTCATTGTTATCGCGATAATCAAAAATGGTCTTAATCCCTAACGTTTCAAATAGCTCTTTATCCGACAGTGTCATTTTTCCAAGGGCAGCTGAGCGGTAAAATAAACCGTTCTTTACCCTACGCCCATCTTTTGTTTTATATCCACCCATGTCTCGGAAATTATAGACTGCTTCAAATGGAATTACCTTTGTCTCTAATTGCTCCAATCACTACACCTCCTAAGATTATCAAGCATACTTACTTTTATTTTAAAGAACAAACTACATTAATTCCAATTTTCACGCTAGGTAATAATTTAAACCACATAAAAAATGCTAGCTGAATAGCTGACAGCTAGCATGGAAACATTTCTTATTTAAATAACTCTGGGTACACAGCCTTCGCTACTAATTCTACAGCTTCACCAATACGCGGACCAGGTCGATTAGAGATATCTGTATCAATGGACAATACCGCTTTGTTTTGAATAGCTTTCACAGTATTCCAACCATCTCGTCCAAGAATTTCTCCTATTGGATCTTCTGTATAGTTTACTGTTGTTAAAATAACATCTGGATTTTTCGCAATAACATCTTCCTCATTCACTTTTGCCCAGCTATTCAAGTCAGAAAAAACATTATTAACATTAGCTGCATCTAATATTTCTTGCTGGAAAGTGCTAGAGCCTGCTGTATATATGTCTGGCTTAGGGCTAACCTCTAAATAAACATTTTTCGGCGTTTTTACATCCTTCACCTTCGTTTGTACTTCAGCAATTTTCGCTTTAATCTCTTCGTTTAATTTATTTCCTTTATCAGGAACATCCATCACAGCAGCAATTTGTTCGATATCTCCATAAACATCGTCGAAAGTAGTCGCAGATTGAATAACAAACACTTTAATTCCTGCGTCCTCAAGCGGCTTTAGGGCATCCTTATCACCGATTGTATAAGCAATGACAACATCTGGCTTTAACGCTAAAATTCTTTCACTGTTAAAGTTCATAGTATCCGAGACACGTTCAATTTTTTGTGCTTCCTCTGGGTAAGTATCGTACTCAGTTGCTCCTACAATTTTATTGCCAACACCTAAAGCAAACAAAATTTCAGTATTACTTGGTTGTAAAGATACAACTGTTTTTGGTACTTCATTAAACTCTATTTCCACTCCACGGTCATCTGTCACTTTATAGCTTGTTTTCTCTGCTTGTTGTGTATCTTGCGAAGCATCTTTATTTTTTGTATCTTCAGCAGTGCCACAGCCTGCTAATACCAGTGCAAGTAAGAGCACTGATAGCCATTGGAAATTAAATACTTTTTTCATTGTTATTCTCCTTTTTCTTTTTCATTGGGTAGGATTTACTAATAAACCGTATTTCCGCTATTCCAGCTTGCTGATTCATAAAAACAGCCATGACAAAACATACATTAGCTAATAAACCAAGGTAATCGAAAAGAATAGCAGGAACCTCTCGTTCTTCTGATACTTTGTGTAAAGTACGATATGATTTTTTTGCCTCACTGCGACAAAGATGTAAGGCTGAAGCTGCCTCTGTTCCTTGAGGTAAAACAAAACTTTGAATCTCTTCCTTCACATGGCGAACGTAAAAATCATAACGTTCACTTAACCAAGATAAATCCTCTTCAGTTACTGCTAATTTCCCACGAACTGAGCCATTCACATGATAAGCCATAGGTAACATAAGCAATAAATCCTCAGCAACAACTTGAACATCCTCTTTTTTTACCGCAGCTAATGCAACTCCTAGATGTGTTGTCAGGCTATCTGTTCGAATTTCAAAATCGACCGTTGAAGCTTTCTCACGCATAAATGGATAACAAGAATAACGGGCATCTTTTTTCACTTGCTTCCCCCCTATTTTCTATAATGAAAAATTCTTATTTGAAAGGCATAAAAAAGTCGCTCCTTTTTGCAAAGGAACGACAAAAATAACATAATGAGCCATCAAACTAGACAAAGCCTATGTATTTGCCGTATATCCTCCTAGCTTCCGAGAAGTTTTTATACGTTCAAATAAAGGTCGGTCTCCTGGCTTGTACAGTTCGTCACATGAAACGAATGTGTTATAAAGGACCTTCCCATCTTCTTTGAGACAGTGGTAAATCTTTATAATGGCTGCACTTACAGTTGCGGAAACAGCTCCGGTTTTTCACCGGATTCCCGATTATGCTAATTAGCACCTTTATTCTGCAAGAATATTTCATTTGTAAAGCAGTTTATCATATATGCTTCAGAAAAAATAGCTGTGCTCAGTTTTAAAATATAGCATTATTTCTACTTGAAGAGAAAACCCTAACTAATTTTTACATTATTAAGAAATTTACTATAATAGTGTTTCAATTGCTTTTTCAATATCGAGCTGTGAATCTGTTGGTTCAAAGCGTGCGACGGACTTACCATTAGCATCTACTAGAAATTTTGTAAAGTTCCAGCGAATATTACGACCATCTAAAAAGCTTGGGGCAAGTTGAACAATTGCTTCTGCCAACATTTTCTCCTGCATACTTGCCTTCCCAAACTCTCGGTAATCCACTTCATGCTTTAAATAATTAAAGAGTGGATGGGTAGCCTCTCCATTTACCTGTACAAGCTCAAAAATCGGGAATGTGACCCCATAGTTTACCTTGCATAGATGCTTAGTTTCCTCCCCATCTTCAGGATTTTGATGGCCAAATTGATCACAAGGGAATCCAAGAACTACAAAATTCTCTTTTCCATATTTATCATACATTTTCTGTAAGTCTTCAAATTGATATGTAAATCGGCATTGGTTTGCCGTGTTAACAATTAACATTGTTTTTCCACGATATGTTTCCATCGATAAAATTTCGCCATTAGGCTTCCGAACTAGATAATTATAAATGCTCATGCATAATCCCCTTTTTTCATTCATTATAGTTGACTATTCTATCGTTCATCAAAGAATTTGCACAAAAAAACACCACCTCGCTACTTTGAACGGATGGCTGACTTATACTTCTTTTTATATTTAGCATCTTGTTCTTCATTAATTAAACGATGGGCAATATCTAATAATTTCGAGTCATTTGTTTGATCATATAACTTTTTAAATGACATAATAATATCCTGACGAATAAGAGATGGCTGTTTTTCATCTATACATGTTTGAAATCTTTTAGCTAGATACGATACAACCAAATCTCTTTGTACTGGACCCGCCTGTCCAATTTTCCAAATTGCTTGTAATGCATGCCTTGCCGTAGCAGATTGTTCATCGTAAGTCACAGCCCAAATCTTTAAAAAATCCTCCAAGACCCTTTCTTCTGGATCACTTTTTGCAGCTAAAGCGCATAAAATTTGTGCAGCACGTGCACGAGAATAACCATTATTGTATGTAAGTGCTTTTATTAGCTGTTCCCAAACTGCATATGTCCAATCTACGGGTTCCTGCATAATTTTCATTAATTCCTCGTAAGATTCATATTGAATATCGCGATCATGCTCTGTTAGATTACTAAAAAGTTGCAAAATCTCTTTTTCCATAATTCATCCCTACCTTTATTGTTTCAGAACGTAATAAAATTTGATTTATGGTACACTTAACTTAATTTTTTTCGCAAAGAAGGTGAGTTTATGAATAAATTTAATGCTAGGAAATTGATTTTTCGGTTGATTGTGATAATATCACTACTTTTAGCTGCCTATTTTGTTATCCCAGTGTCCATGCCTTTAATACTTGCTGGGATTAGTGCATTTTTCTTAGAACCAATTGTCATGTTCTTTAAACGGAAATGGAAAATGTCACGGAAAATAGCAGTTGCTTTTATTTACATAGTGAGTGTTATTGTTATATCTATTATTTGTTATCTTTCTATTACACAAATAATGACACAAATAATTTTACTATCTAAGCAAGCTCCCTATTATATTTCCAAGCTATCAGATATGTGGCTTCATATGCAAGAAAATATTTCTAAATACACAGAAGACTTTCCACCTGAAGTAAGTGCTTCGCTTCAAAAAACCACTATGGATTTCATAAAGAAAGTCGAAGAATCCTTTTTAAGCTTCTTTAATTATAGCAAAGTTTCTGCCTTCTTTTCAGAGATACCCAGCCTATTTATCAGTCTTCTCGTTTATATGATTGCGCTATTCCTATTTATGCTTGATTTGCCTAAGTTAAAGCAAATCACTTATAAATATTTAAAGCCCAATACAGCAAAGAAGATAAAAATTATTTTAAATCGCTTAAAAGATGCAACATTTGGCTATATGAAGGCTCACTTATTTGTAAGCTTTATTATTGGAGGCGTCACACTCATTGGACTGCTATTAATCCAACCGAAATATGCAGTAACAATGACGATTATTATCTGGTTAATAGATATTGTACCATTCCTAGGCTCTATCATTATTCTAGCGCCATGGGGACTTTACCACCTGTTGATGGGAAACACCTCTATAGCTGTAAAATTATTCATCTTAGCTGCTATTTTACTTATTATTCGTCGAGTAGTCGAGCCTAAATTAATGGGAGACCATATCGGTTTATCCACTTTACCAACATTAATTTCCATGTTCATAGGTCTACAGTTATTTGGTATTATCGGTTTACTTGTCGGCCCATTCGTTATTATTTTCTTTATTGCCTTGAAAGAGACAGGTGTCATCAAAGTAAATTTTAAAATTTAATATCAATTTAGTATGCAGGAAAGTCTCTTTTCAAGAATAGAAGTAGTCGTCTTGTTTCTTTTGAAAGAATAGCATTCCAAAAACAAAAAAGGTCATCTTTGTATATTTTTCTCTACAAAGATGACCTTTTTCTTATCTCAACCGTCTATATATTAGTGAGGCCTATTGAATACGTCCAAAGCCTACTAAGTATTGATTCCACCAATCAAGTGATTCAATTACGACACCATTGTTTTGAGCGTCGATCATTGTGTTATTACCTAAATAAATACCTACGTGTGCTACACCTGAACCATAGCTGAAGAACACTAAGTCCCCAACGCGTGCTTCACCTGCTGAAATGCGTTGTGTTGCTAAATATTGTTGTGATGCTGTACGAGGTAAAGAAACACCCGCTTGCTTATATGACCATTGTACAAGACCTGAACAGTCAAAACCTGTTGATGGGTTGCTACCACCCCAAACATAAGGACGTCCTAGGAATTGTTTAGCTGTTGAAATGGCATCTCCTGAAGAAACAGTGCCAGCTCCTGACCCAACAATAATTTTTTGTGGTTCGCCTCCACCATTATTTTGAGTTGCTTGTATAACTGGTGTAGCTGCTTGAAGTGCACGTAAACGAGCTGCCTCTTCTTCAGCTGCTTTACGCTCTGCTTCTAAACGTTCTTCTTCTTGTTTCGTTGCAATTTCAGCTTTTAATGCAAGTGATTTCGCTTCGTTCTCAGCTTTCTTCACTTCCATCTCGCTTTCTTTTTGCTGAAGCTCTTGGAATTGTTTTTGAAGTTCCTTTTGTTTTTCATCTAATGTAGCTTTTTGTTGCTCTAAGCTTGCTTTATCTGCTTCCTGTTGATCCACTAATTCTTGGTCAGCATCCATTAATGTTTTTACCGCTACGACACGATCCATTAAATCTGCAAAGCTTTTTGCCTCAAGCACTACATTTAAATAAACACCTACAGTGTTGTCTTGCGCTTGGTATGCAGCCATACGCTCACTTAAAATTTTTGAACGTTGCTCGATACGTTTTTGTGTTTCAACAATACTAGCATCCACTTCTTTAATATCTGCTTGTACTTGTTTAAATACCTTTACTTTTGCGTCGATCTCTTGTTGTAGTTTCGTTAGTTCTTCTTGTAATTTTTTAATTTGTGCATCTATTTCAGCCTTTTTCTCTATCATTTGTTGAGAAGTTTCTTCGGCATGTACTTCTGTTGGTTGAATTGTATTAAATAATAAGCCGCCAGCTAGTGCTAATGCTAGCACCATCGACTTACGCCATTTGTTACGCTTAGCCACGTTACCTTCATTTCCCTTCATCTATCAATTTCGCTCTCGATATTCTATGTAATCACTTGAACGATTTCTATTTTAATTAAATGTTCTTATATTTATTTTAGCCTTTTAAAGTTTAGCATTTTCTACATAACTTTTATACTATTTCATGTCTATTTAATACATTAGTAAAACTCGAAATATTTCTGTAACATTCGCACTTAAACTACATTATTCTACATAATACATTTTTCTTCTACACAGAGAAATTATTAGCTAATTCGACATTAGACCTAACAGATCTTTTGTAATGTTTTTGTAATATTTGAGGATGCCAAAGAAAAAGGTAGGGAAAAAATTCCCTACCTATTGCTTCATCGACCTTAATGCTTGTATAGATAATCTCACTAACAAAATAGCACATAAAAATAAACCTAAATATGCCGCTGTGTTCAAATAGACCGCATAAGAATCGTGGATAAATTGTGAAATAGCTAAAAGAGCGACAGATATAATACCAAAAGTTATACCCACCAGCAGCAAAACAAATTGAGAAAACAAATGTGTAATAAAACGTGAATTATGTTCATCCGAAAAGACATCATGATGTAAAATGATTTTTCCGCTCTCAACTCGCTGAATGAGCTGATCGACTCTTCTAGGCATTTTACGCAAAGTCGGTATTAGCATAGATAATTCTTCTTGCAGCCGCTCCTTAGTTGCCACCGGTTCTTTAAAAGGCTTAAGGAAAGAGGCACGCATATATGTAGCAGAAAAATCCTTTGCCTCAGTAAAGATATCAAAACGTGGATCTATTACCCGTAATGTGCCATCTAACGTCACTAAGGAACGGAGAGCTAATCCCACTGCTGGATAAAATGCAAGTCCAAAATCTCTTACCACTGTAAATAGCGCGTGAATTAATTCTTCAGTAGGTATACGGTCAACATAGGAAATTTTCAGTAATATTTGGTCGATTGCCTGCTCCATTCTCGCACGTTCTGCATGATCAGCATTTTCCACTAATAATGTTAAACCATCATATAAAACGCTTGAATCATTTAGTTGAATGCCCATCAAAAATAACTTTAAGCCTTCTTGCTGTGTTGCACCTAAACGTCCTACTGCGCCAAAGTCAAGCAAGACTGGTGTTCCATCTGTTTCATCGATATGGATATTTCCTGGATGTGGGTCTGCATGAAAAATACCAGAGAATAGCATCTGCTCAAAAAATGAGTAGAGTACGGTTCTTGCAAATTGCCTACGATCAATCGACAAACGATTAAATTCAGATGCCCCCTCTGCCACACTTTGTCCACGAATATACTCCATCACAATAACATTTTCATTACTGTAAGGCGTAAATATTTTAGGAATTCGAACCTTGTAATCGCTTTTCGCCAGTGCATTCTTCACCTGTAGCGTATTACGTACTTCAATATCCAAATGAATTTCCTCACGTAGCCCCTCTGCAAATCCCCCAGCCAACTCTCGAAAGCCTAATGATTCAGCCCAGGTTGATTTTGTGGATAGCCAATTAGCAAATTCCTCTAAAATTTCAAGGTCATCGCGCATAATTCCCTTTACTTCTGGACGCAATAGCTTGACTACCACCTCTTCATAATTTTTAAGCCTTGCTTTATGCACTTGGCCAATAGAGGCTGCTGCAATGGGTTCCATTTGAAATTGGCTAAATATTTCGTCCATTGATTGCGGAAGAGATCTCTCTAAAATTTGTTTCACTTGCTCCTCTGATAAAGGCCTTACTCGGTGTTGAAGCCTTTCTAATTCATCAATAAAAATAGGTGAAAAAAGCTCTTTTCGTGTGGAAAGTACCTGGCCAAATTTGATGAAAATCCCACCACATTGTTCTAACGTTGCGCGCAAAGCAATTGCAAGTTCTTTTTCATTTTCTCGTTGCCTCGCATATTTAATCGTTTGTACGACACCGTTTGTAACAGCAATTTTTAATACCTGACGCAAGCGTTTCTGCTGTCGCCAATAGCTACGCAATCGCAATAGTAAAGATTTTTGGCCGTGACGGCGATCTCCATTCGTAATGCCACTAGGGTCAAAAAGCTCAAATACCAAATAAAGCAACATCGAAATTAGTAGCATACTACCGATCCAAATCAGTGTGCTTACCTCAGTTACTGTTTGCATCATCGTTTCTGATAAAAAATCTGTATGGCGTAGATAAGAATACCAGTACACAAAAGAGGTTAATGTCACACTAATAACGACTGACAGCACTCTTCGCACAAAATTAATATTCGAGCCAATTAATCGTCCACTCACAATATAAATCAAACCCGATACTATGAGGATTTGGGTTAAAAATTTCAAAAAGATCAACAGTGTCACCCCCTGTGCCATTTCCATTTCCTACTACCGTTAGTATAGCAAATTTGTGCATCAACTTTCTTGAACGAGGAACACCACAGAAAATTTATTAATTTGGCACCTTGATAAAATACCCTTTAGGGTATATTATTTATTTGTAGTATTCAAACTACATAATTCTCCTAATTTTAGAGAAAAAACCTTTATTTAAGAGACTCTAAATACCCCATTATGTATTTATTATGAAAAGGAGTGTTTACATTGAGTAAAAAATTTTTAATAGTCGGTGGCGTTGCAGGTGGTGCATCCACAGCAGCTCGTCTTCGTCGTCTAGATGAAAAAGCAGAAATTATTATATTTGAAAAGGGGCCGAATGTTTCATTCTCTAATTGTTCTCTCCCCTTCCATTTAAGCGGGATTGTTGAAAATAGCGACAAATTAATTTTAATGACGCCTCAAGGCTTCCAAACAAAATACAATATAGAGGCTCGTGTTCAGCAAGAAGTTGTACGTATTAACAGAGAGAAAAAAACCATCACCATTAAGGATTTAAAAACGAATAGAGATTATGAGGAAAGTTACGATACGTTAATTTTATCCCCAGGAGCAAGTCCTATCGTCCCTGACTTAGAGGGCATTCATTCTAAGCACGTCTTTACCATTAGAAACGTGGCTGATATTGACCGTTTAAATTGGTATCTACAAACAGATAATGTACAGGATATTGCCGTGGTTGGCGGAGGCTTCATTGGTGTAGAGGTAGCAGAAAATTTGAAGCTAGCAGGCTATAATGTATCTCTAGTTGAATTTGGCCAACAAATTATGGCCCCTTTTGATTATGATATGGCTCAAATCTTACACAAGGAAATGACTGATAAAGGGGTTCAAGTTATTGTCAATGACGGTCTTGCAAAGGTTACACCAAATAATGTGACGTTGAACTCAGGCAAACAATTGAAAGCCCAAGCAGTAGTATTAGCAATTGGCGTTCGACCTGAAATCCGCTTAGCCAAAGAGGCCGGGCTAACAATTGGTGAACTCGGAGGTATTCAAGTTGATGCAAATTACGTGACGTCTGATCCTTCCATATATGCTGTGGGAGATGCGATTGAAGTATTCCATCAGCTTACCCATAAACAGACGCGCCTTGCTTTAGCCGGTCCCGCTCAACGACAAGCACGTGCAGCAGCTAATCATATGTATAACATCCCTCATCACAACAAAGGAGTCATTGGATCTTCAAGCGTACAAATTTTCGATCTCGTATGCGCGACAACAGGTTTGAACGAAAAAACAGCCCTAGCAAATGGCTTTCAAGCAAAAAGTGTTTATTTGATAGCTCCAGACAAAGTAGGACTAATGCCAAATAGTAATCCACTTCACTTTAAGCTCGTTTATGAAACACCGACGGGTAAAATACTAGGGGCTCAAGCAATAGGTAAAGGTAATGCAGATAAGAGGATTGATGTTATAGCTACCCTCATCACAATGGGCGGTACATTAGAAGATTTAAAGGAGCTAGAGTTATCCTATTCTCCAATGTTTAGCACTGCCCGTGATATTGTTAATTTGGCAGCTCTTGTAGCTCAAAATCTATTACACGGACACTTTAAGCAGGTAAAAGTTGATGAAGTAAGGGAACTCATTGAAAATCAAGCCTTTTTCTTAGACGTTCGTGAAAAAAATGAATTTGAATCCGGTCACCTTATCAATGCACACAATATTCCTCTAAGTGAACTTCGGGAAAGAATGGATGAAATTCCGAAGGATCAAGCAGTGTATGTGCATTGCCGATCTGGTCAACGTAGCTATAATGCTGTTATGGCCCTTCAAAATAGCGGTTTTTCTAACGTCTTTAATGTAAGTGGGTCATTCCTAGGGATTTGCTTATACGAATATTTTACAGATATCACAACGAACAGAGATAAAATAGTAACTGCTTATAATTTTAAATAAGTTAAAGGGATGCCAATTATCAGCATCCCTTTTCTTCGTTAATTTGTAGACAAAACTTTTTCCCAGTCAATCGTACCATTTTTAACTTGTTCACGTTTTTCCTTAGTCATGATGTCATTTGGACGCCCGCCTTTTGGCCAATCTTTTTCATGGTTCGCCCACTCTGGACGATCTTGCGATAAAATAAAGGCAGCTAAATCTGCAGCTTCTTGATCTGTTAATGTTCCCGCTGCACCTATCGGCATATTATTTTGAATATAGCCAGCCATTTTTGACATACGTGCCATACCTGCGCCATCATTAAATGAATTATCTCCCCATAAAGCTGGGCCAGTATTAGCACCAGTTCCTGCGCCATCAGCTGCATGACAGGCTATACAGGACTGCGCATAAAGCTCCTCACCATCTGCAACATTTGGAATCGGCACATTCTTCATATCACTTGTGCCCGCCCATTCACGTTTTGCTCCAATTGGAACACCTTCAGAAATATAAGCGAAATACGCCACCATAGCCTCTAGTTCATCACTATTCATTTCGAATTTTTTACCATTCATACTCCGAACCATACAGCCATTAATCCGTTCTTCTATTGTAACTACACCACCTGAGCGTCCAATATACTGTGGATAATTTGCCATTACACCTACTAATGATGAGGCTTGCTCGTCATAGCCAGCACCGGCATGACAGCTTGTGCAAGATAATTGGTTGCCCACATATTCATCTGCCGCAACATGTGTGTTATTAACAAGTTCATAGCCCGTTAATATTGCTTCTTTCATTGGACCATCTGGTACTTCTTCAATACTTGGCGGAGCATAGACCACTGACTGAGCAGCTGCTGTTGTTGGTATTTGTGTTTGCACTGTCGCTTCTTTCTCACTCACATTCGAATCAACTGTAATTTTGTCACTGACAAACGTCCCAACAAAAATGGCGCCTGCTAACAGTACTGTTCCTGCTACTCCTGCTACTATAGGTTTCATCTATAATACCCCCCTTTGTATTCTCACTTATATTTTAGCAACATAACAATTTATTGGATGTGATTTTTCTCACACTACCATAAAATAGAACCATTCAGATGATAAAAAAGGATAAATTATACATTTTATTTTGTTGTATAACACAGAAAACAAGACTTAATACCTCTTGCAGTATTCATTTGTTCGAAAAAAAAGCGTCAAGTACACTTACGCACTCGACACCTTTAAAGTCTTTTATAGTTTACACTGTCCATCAGCACATGCCGATTCTCCATTACCATTTATCATTATCGTTGGCTGAATCCCAGCTATTTCCGCAGCTTGATGCAAAGTTCGCACAAACACTTCATTCGGCTCAGCCCCTTTAATACCATAACGATTTTCAAATACAAAGAACGGTACACTTTGTACGCCAAGTTGCTGTGCTTCATAGCGATCCTTGTCTAGCTCTTCACTAAAATCAGTTGAAGCTAATATTCCCGCTGCAACTTCTCTATCCAAATCTAATTGCGCAATAACTTTTAATAAAAACTCATCTTTGTTCAAATCTTCACCATCTTTAAAATAACCAGCCATTAGTGCTTCCGTATAAGCTGTCGCTTTACCAAATTGCTGCGTCCATTTAGCTAAACGATGAGCCTTTTCTGTATGCGCTGTTTTCATCTTAGCAAAATCATAATGCAAACCAACTTCCGTTGCTCTCGTAGCTATACCCTCGACCATATCTTTCACTTCATCTAGCGTGACATCATACTTTTTAGCCAGCGCCTCATAAAAAGAGGGGGCATTCACTTCCGGGATATCTGGGCCTATTTGAAATGCTTTATATTCTATTTCCACTAATCCTGTATAGCCTGCAATGTCAATCGCCCGTTCCAGTTCTCGTTTGCCAATATAACAAAATGGACATGTAAAATCAGAGAAAACTTCAATTTTCATTACCATACCCCCTTATAATATATCCATCCAAATTTTAATAGCTGTTGCTAATATAAGAACCGCTAAAATAATTTGTAGGAATTTAGTATTTAACTTGCCCCCTATTCTCGCACCCAGAGGAGCAGCTATTAGACTAGCTACAATCAAGATGAGCGCTGGATAATATTCCACTTGCCCAGTCATTAATTTACCAATAGTTCCTCCTACTGAGGAGATAAACGTAATAGCAAGGCTTGACGCAATGGTCATACGAGTAGGGATTCCTAAGACCACAAGCATGATTGGTACTAATAAAAATCCACCAGCTGCTCCTACAATTCCGGAACCGATACCAACAACGAAAGCTAATAGGACCGCCAATGGTTTATTAAATGTAACAGCCTGCATCGGTTTATCATCAACTTGCTTTTTCGGTATGAACATCATCACAGATGCAATCAATGCAAGGATTCCATAGACCATGTTAATACCAGACTCAGATAAAAATTTTGAACCGAAGCTACCCACAAAGCTTCCCGCTAATATGGCAATCCCCATATAGATAATAAGTGATTTATTTAAATACCCGCCTTTACGATAGACCCAAACACCTGAAAGAGCAGCAAAAAGTACCTGAATCGCACTTATCCCTGACACCTCATGTGCAGAAAAGGCCGCAAATCCTAGTAATGGCGGTATATATAGTAGCATCGGGAAATTAATGATGGCACCGCCAATACCTAACATCCCTGATACAAATGAACCGAGAAAACCAATAAGTAAAATGGTTAAGATCCATGCAATATCCATTTAGTTTTCCTTCTTTCTGGCTGTATTCAACAAAAGGAAAGAAGGGTTGTTCTACTGTAATAGACAACCCTCAATCAGCCCTATGCTTTCTGAATGAAAAATGTAATAACGCCAGCCTCTTCAGATTGATCTAAAATGATATGACCTCCTGCTTTTGCCCAAGCAGGAATATCCGCTAAAGCTCCTTTATCTGTCACCTGAACTTCTAAAACTTCCCCAGACTTTAGGGTATCTATTGCTTTTTTTGTCTTCACAATAGGCATTGGACAAGAAAGGCCTTTTGCATCTAGTTGTAAACTTGATTTCATCATATTCTCCTTCAACTCGGCAAAGGTTGTAAGCGATTTTGCCGGTTCTTCTTGTTTTATATCTTCATGAAGGATGAGCGCCTTCAATTCAAGAAATTTACATATAATAAGCATACATGCATACTCATTGCACTTTAGCATGTTTTATCGTACTGCACAGCGATTTGGTCCAATTTCCATTTCTGTTTGCTCATCTAACGCAGGTGTGATTTTCCCCATATTCACCTGACGAATTTCCTGATAAGCATTTGGTTGTGGAGGTAATTCATCTGTTACCACACGTCTAAATTCTTCTTCATCTTGAATATTTAATCCATGGTTTTGTACAAATAAATCCCCTAGTCGTCTAGCAACTGTCCCATCTTCATTCAGCTCATCAATAATCATAAAATGTGCTGGTAAGACAATAAGTTCATCAGACAATTCTCGATAACGCTTGTAAAGCGTGTCTCGTAAATCTCCAACCCAGTCATCAGCAAGGCCAGCTAAATCAGGACGTCCGATTGAATCGATAAATAAAATATCTCCTGTTAATAAATATTTGCTGTCAACAACAAATGAAGTAGAGCCTATCGTATGACCAGGAGAATAGATAGCTCCTACATCTATTTTTGATGCACCGATTTGAACAGTCGTTCCATCAACTAACGGTGTATAGTGGAACACAACTTCCTCAGCGTCCTTAGGTGGCAAATAATAGGTTGCGCCTGTCATCTCTGCAATATGGCGCCCACCTGAAATGTGATCAGCATGTAAGTGTGTATCAAAAACATGTTTAATTTGGACATTTTTATGTTCTGCAAAATTTATAAACACATCTGTAAAACGTACAGCATCAATAATAGCTGCTTCACCTTCAGAAAGGACCATATAAGACAGACAGCCCTTTCCTAAGCGAACAAACTGATAAAGCTCACCACCGCCTGTTAAATCACCTACTTTAATTGGCTCTAAATATTCACTCCAGGATTTCATACCTCCAGCTAAATAGGCAACCTCAATACCTGCCTCAGCTAACATTTCAGCAACCATTAAAGACGATCCTTCTTTAGCACAAACGACTAATACATCTTTATCAGTTGGGATATTCGGTAAAATATTATCAATACCATCTAACAGTTCAAAATACGGTATATTTAAGTACTCAAAACGATGTCCATCGATTTTCCAATCTTCGAATGCATCCGCATTACGAACATCTAAAATAAACAACTCTTCATTGTGAATAACCTTTTTAGCTACTTGTGACGCGCTCCATTTTTGAATTGACATCTCTTTTACCCCCATCGGTATTGTTTTTATGTTTTTTATAGCGGAGAGGGGTGCCCTCTCCGCTTTTATAGGTAGGTCACTAGAATGTAAGTGACGGTGCTGCGTCTTTCGCGAATTCTAGGAACGTTACGGCTCCTCCCACCTCAATACCCTCAATGAAATCTTCAGTAGTTAAACCCATAACATCCATCGTCATCTGACAAGCAATAAATTTCACACCTAATTCTTGTGCCATTTCCACTAGTTGAGGAATAGCTGGCACATTTGCTTTTGTAAACCCTTCAGCATAGTGTTCTGCTCCAGCTGGCATTGGTAATGCATGCATACCTTGCTTATGAATTAAATTCAAACCTTCAAATGTAAAGAAGATAGCTACCTCTTTCTCAGAAGCTGCCGCAGCTGTTGCGATATTAAATACCTTATACGCATCAAATAAACCACCGTTACTTGCAATGATTGCTACTTTGTTCGACATAATAAAATTCCTCCAATTTAAATGTTTTTTGTTAAATCGCCTGACCAGGATGTCATACCTGGTAAGACGTTAAATACTTTCGTAAAACCATGTGAAGCCAGCTTTTGCGCAGCCATGTCACTGCGTTTTCCAGTACGACAAATAACATATATCTCCTGCTCTTTATCAAGCTCAGAAAGTCGTGTCTCCAGTTCGCCCATTGGTATCGATTTTGCTCCCGCAATATGCCCAAAAGCGAATTCCGCTTCCTCACGTACATCTAGAATTAATCCTTTACGACTTGTGATTTGCTCTAAATCAATTGTTTGATCAAACGTCATTTCTTCTATTTGGTCGTTTGTACATTTACGAATATAGTGTTTCAGTACACCATCATCTTCTAAAGTACCAATATACTGATGACCTACAGTTTCAGCCCATGCCGCAATATCAGCTTTAGATCCTTTGTCAGTCGCAGCTACTTCTAAAATTTGACCATCTACTAAATCAGCCATCGCTTTTTTTGTTTTCACAATCGGCATCGGGCAAGAAAGACCCTTGGCATCTAGCTGAAAATCCGCCTTCATACTTTTCATAACCTCCACATACCTATAAGGGTATTATTTTAATCAAAAAAATATAGATTTAACCTATTACTGTACTTTTCCCTCCCAAGCTAACATACCACCAATCATGTTAGTTACATTAAAGCCATTACTTTCTAATAGTTGAGTAGCCCGAGCACTTCGTCCACCTGATCGACAAACCATAATATACGACTCCCTCTTATTTAATTCAGGTAGTCGAAACTCTAATAAACCTAGCGGGATATGAATAATGCCCGGGATGTGGCCAGCCTCTACTTCATCTACCTCTCGCACATCAATAAGATTCAGCTTCCCTCCTTGCTCCATAGTTTGTTGAACTTCTTTTGCTGTAATTTCTTTCACTTTTTTCTCCTCCTAGTATGCACTCATTCCACCCCGAACATTAGAAACACGCTCAAAACCTTGCTTTTTAAGTTGCTTACAAGCCTGACTACTTCGCATACCACTCTGACAAATAACTATGATCTCTTTATCCTTCGGAAGGTTTTTAAAGCTCGACCCAAGCGGAACATTTTTAAATTGCGAGATATGCCGACCTTTATACTCAGCAGGCGTGCGTACATCGATAAATATCTTATCCTTATCATTCAGCATATCTTTTAATTGGGCTGTAGAAATTGATTGAATGCCCTTCGCTGGCTTCATTCGCCAAACGAAAAAGGCTGCCACAAGCGCGATAATAATCCATATTTCCATATGACCAGTCCTCCTTTTTATACGATTATGGGTATATCAAGTTATCGACTTTTCACGACCAAGTCCATCGCCTCTTGGATAGCAGCATTCATTTTTTCAGCATTGCCTTCAGCAGTCGATACACAATCTAATAAATTTTCACTTACAATGACACCAATCGTCCGGTCAACAGCAGAACGCACGGCAGATAGCTGTGTAATCACATCTTTACAACTTTGACCTTCTTCCATCATGCGTAAAATACCCCGCATTTGACCTTCCATACGTTTCACACGATTTGCAGTGTTTGAGCCATACGCCATTCTGTTATGCCCCCTTTCAAACGATAGATTGAACTTCCTTACGAGATTTATATTATACCCCTATAGGTATGTTGTCAACATAAAGCTTCTATCTTTTTTAAAATGCTGCAATTGCGAGTTACAAGTTCTCCCTATCGCTTTAACCTCATCTATCTGCTTCCTTATTATTTCAACAAAAAACCCTGCTACGAGTTATTTCTCATAGCAGGGAGTTTATTTTTTATTTAGCTAATTGCATGGCTGGCCCAAAGAATTCATAGTGAATTTTTTCATCTTTCACGCCAATTTCCTGTAAATTTTTAATAACCGCTTCCATAAAGCCTACAGGGCCACATATATATACATCTGCATTATCAGCTACTTTTTCAGCCAGCAATTCTTTTGTAATAAGCTTGTCTTCATCAGAGTATAAAGCTGTATAGGATGCATTCGGTAAGACGTTTACTTTCTTTTGAATGTCATCACTGAACGCTACAACCTTCTCATTACGAGCACATTGGATAAAGTTCACTTCATTCACTGCATTATGATTTAGAGATTGCAGCATACTGTTTAAAGGTGTTACACCGATACCGCCACTTACAAATGTAATTGGTGCAGCCGTTTCTTCTAACACAAATAATCCGGCTGGAGCACTTACATCTACCAAATCTCCAACTTGTAATTGATCATGAATATAATTTGACACTTTACCATTTGGCGTATGATCACTTTCACGTTTCACCGAAATACGATAGCCATCTTCTGCACTCGCTTGTGAAAGTGTATATTGACGGTTCATTAAATACTCTTCTCCTGGCACTTTCACTCGAATAGAGATGTATTGACCTGGTTCATAAGTTGGTAGTGGTGATCCATCTTCATTTACAAAATAAATAGAAGTTACTAAGTCACTTTCTACAACTTTTTTTGCCACTTTTAATGGTTTAAATAGACGCCAACCACCATTGTTCTCAGTTTTTTGGTATAACTCTTCTTCTACTTGAATGAAAATATCTGCGATAACGCCATAAGCCTCGGCCCATGCACCAATAATGTCATCAGTTGCTGCATCACCAAGTACTTCTTTAATCGCTTTTAATAAGTTTTCACCCACAATTGGGTAATGTTCAGGTAAAATTCCTAAACTACGGTGTTTATGTGCAATAAGCATTACTGCTGGTAAAATTGCTTCTAAGTTTTCAATATGAACTGCTGCAGCGTAAACAGTATTTGCTAATGCTGTTTGCTGACGGCCTTGTTCTTGGTTCGTGTGATTAAAAATATTTAGTAATTCTGGATGAGCTTGAAACATATTTTTGTAAAACGTCTTTGTGATTTCAACACCATGAACTTCTAATACAGGTACTGTTGCTTTAATAATTTGAATTGTTTCTTGTTTTAACATATCGCTTACCATCCTTTCGTGATTACAATATAACGCTTTCATTCTCTTAAAGCAATATATAAAATACATCTTTAACAAAATAGACATAATTAATGTATTTTAAATACATCTTTAAAAATAGGTTGTAGATATTATACTTCAATGTAAAAATGCTATAATTATTTTGAATTATAGAAAGTAGGGTGTTTAGATGCGCTTAACTTTATACACAGACTACTCTTTGCGCACACTTATTTATTTAGGCGCAAAGGAAGATGGTCAATTATCGACTATTCAAGAGATCTCAGATGCTTATAATATATCGAAAAACCATTTAATGAAGGTGACACACCAACTCGGGTTATTAGGTTACATTGAAACAATCCGTGGACGTGGCGGTGGAATTCGCCTTGCTATCGATCCAAAAACCATTACCATCGGTGAAATTGTTCGTCATACAGAAGAGGATTTTCATCTTGTAGAATGTTTCGATAAAGAAAATAACCTATGTAAAATAGCTCCAGAATGTCAATTAAAGGGTGTACTGTATGAAGCTTTGCAAGCCTATTTGAAAGTATTAGATCAATACACCTTGGACGATTTCCTTCATTCTAAGGAAAAATTAATGGCTCTACTGCTCGGTAAATAAAAATACCCGCTCAACATTTGTTGAACGGGTATTTTTTTTAGAAGTTTGCTTATAATTGCTTTGAAAAGAAAATCATATCCAATGCACGAATACCATTTTCATAAATTGGTTCTGGGTAATGACTGAAGAAGTCCTTTTCAATAGCCTCCATGCGAAAGCCTGCTTTTTGATAAAAAGCGATATTATCAATACTTGAGTTCGCCGTTCCAACTAATACCGTTTGATAACCATCCTTTTGACATTCTTCAGTGAGCTGTCGCAATATCTCTTTGCCTATTCCCTTCCCTTGATACTTTGGTACAATAGCAATATTCTTCAATTCAATTGTAGTATTAGTTTGAGGAATGACTAATGCCACTCCCACCAACAGTTCCCCACAATTAATTTTATATAATGTACCCTTATCTAAATATTTCCGAACTGCCACTTCACTCTCATCAGCTAATAAAAGCTGAGGTAAAAAGGCTTCTCGGTTTCCTTCTACCTTTTCTAGGGATGTTCGATAACGGACATAATCTTCTCGTTCAAAAACATTTAACACACATGGTTGCTTTTCCTTCACTTCTAACCACGAATGCTCCTCAGGATAATCTTTTTCCACCCCTAATCGAACAAAAGGTAGCTTTTCTTGTGCTTTTTGTGAACGGATATTAACCTTTCGGGCTCCTGCAAAAACACGTGATAATCCCAGCTCAAAAAACGCAATATCTAAAATAGCCGTTTTTGCTTCAAGATTATAGCCCTTCCCCCAAAATTGATAGCCAAGCCAAGAGCCGATATGACAGCTCTTTTTATGACGATCGATAAACATTAATGATGTCACACCAATGACTTGCCCCTCCTCATCTAAAATCACACGAGGGACGGTCTTACCTTCTTCTTCATCTATACGTTCACGCTTAATAAAATGAATTGTGTCTTCTACCTTGCCAGCAGGTAAGCCTAGGGCATCTCGAACCTGTGGCATAGAAGACAACGCATGCATAGCCTCAGCATACTTCACATCATGCCTTACTAACGTTACTGCCATCTTCTATTCCCCTTTATTTCTTAGGATTGAAAACTTATTCTTTATATATACTCCATATACTATAGATTATTCAAAAGCCTTGTTTTGCTAGTATAACTGAATATCCATCTACTTTATATAAATATAGAAAAATAAAAATTGAGAAAGTGAGCTTTTACTACACTTTCTCAATTATTTTTATGGTTGAACTGGTATAGTGATCTCTAGTTCAGGTATATATTGAATTTTCGGATAACCGTTTTTATCCAATTGAAACATACCTTTTTCGTTTTCCTTGAAAAGATGGATATAGGGTTTTAAGGTTATTGTTTTTGGAACAGATTCAAAAGGAGTGTACCGAAGATCATCAAGATGAATGTTTCCATTGGTAGCGTTCCAACCGTTTCCTCCAATTACTTCAATTTCACGACCATGCTCATCAATAATAACTATCCCCATTGTTAGTAGTGTTAAATTATCAGTGAACGTTGAATTATCAGTTAAAACCATCCGTGTTGTGATACTTGTTGTAACTGGTGTTAGCTTGACCTTTTCAAGAGTCAAATGAATATTGTCATATTGTCGACTTATATTTGGTGCTAAAGCTACATAGTCTTTCACTTTATTTTTCACAGGAATATCAATTTCAATGGGGTTTTCTATACCTTTGACAAAAGCTTGAATGGTTAAATCAAATTGCTCTGGGAAAGGCTTCCCTCCCTGATTTCTCAGATCTGAAAATTCAATAATGACAGAAGCATTATCTTTACCAGGGTACATAAAACGACTAATAGAATTGGACTCACTCGGAGCAAAAGAATTAATAGGCTCATCATTTATAAACAAATTATAATTACTGATACAATCCATTAAAGCTTCTTTCTGATCTTCTTTATAGGGGCGTTCAATAGCAATTGAAACACGTGTACCGTCATAAGCTACTTCCGATACACTTAATGTAAACCCCTCCTGTGTCACACTTACCTTTGGTTTTGTAGAAAGTCCTTTTTCATCAGCCATCTGCAACCCCAAATCACCAGCGAGACGGAAAATTGAGGATAGTACAGGCACTTGTTTAAGCGTTGCAGCCATTGTTGGTGAAATAAATGATGTAATAAATAGTAAGCTAACTAGCATGGCTGTTGCAAAAGCAACTTTATAATGCCATTTCTTCTGGTGCTTTACTACTTGTGGCTGCTCGTTACGTTCATATTTACTAATTACACGATCAACCAAATCAATTTCTACAGGTGTTTCTCGAATTAGCAGCTCTATTCGTGCCATTTCTTTATCCTTCTGCTTTGAATGAATGCTCATAAAATCCACCTCCTAACTTATTTTCCTTTATTAATTTTTTGCGTAATCGTTCATATTTTTTTCTTATTGTAGCTGGTTTCATATCCATAATTTCAGAAATCTCTTCAAAGCTATATTCTTCAATAGAACGAAGCAGTAAAATCCTTTTTTCATCTACATGTAAGTTTTCCAGTAGCCTATGCACCATCTCATCATATTCAGGTATCGGTGCTTGCGTCTGCTTCACCTGTTCTCGCTTCACACTTAGCCAAAATTTATAGCCCCTATTTTTTGCTTTTATGACATCAATACAATGGTGGTGAGCGATTTTATAAAGCCACGCCGATAAGGAAACCGTATAAGAAAATTTATGAATATTCTCTAGTCCTTTAATAAAAATATCTTGCGAAGCATCCTCCGCCTCCTCTTTGGTTCCTAGCATATAGTAACAATAAATATAAATTTGCTTTTGAAAACAACGAATGATTTCTGCATAGTCATGCGTGTCCCCTGATTGAACTTGCTCCACGATTGATTGAATATCTATATCAGCTCGCTCTTTTGATGGTTCTCGTGTAGTCAATGTTGTCCCCCCTCTCCAATCTATATAACTGAAATTATTAGAAGTTTGTGACACTAGATAAAAAATCTTAAAAATATTATTGAATGTCATCGAGTTACTTGGAGAAATCTTTTATATCTTCCCTTCTTCGCCTATATAACTGAAATCAACAGCCATTTGTGACACACTATAAAAATTTTTCACAAAAATAAAACGCTTAAGGGTAACCTAAGCGTTTGAGTCTCACTATTTTATTTTGTAGCTTGTTATAAACCCTTTAATAATTGGGATAAATACTCCTATCAATACAATGGGTAGGAACCACCATCCTAATGAATTTACCTCACCAAGACCAATACGAACCATCTGAATCGATATAAAAGCAAATAAAATGAGACAGATATTTTTTACTTGATTTAGTATTTTTCTGCTATTCAAATAAAATGCTTTTACATTACTTTCATCCAAACGTGACGGATAATTATGCATATGAGGTGCTTTTTCTAGCAGCCACATAACAATCCATAAAAATAAACCGATGAACGGAAGAATGAATAATTCTATTTTTGATCCCCAACGATCCACCTCACCTAATCCATTAAAATGACCAGGTATTTCATCAGGCAACTTACCCCATGCCAATATAATATAAAAGATGGATAAAATAAATATACTACCACCAATATAGTCCCATATCTTTTCTGATCTTGTTTTAGGTAACTTTAAAATTGGCCTATACATTTTCTCCACCCCTGTTCTTTTCCTTTACTACATCTACGTTATGACTACTATTAAAGTTTCAAAATTTATGAAAATTGACTTAATATTCAACATGCACCATTAATTATCCCTATTATTAGTAGCATTATAGCGATAAAATCTACTTTTTTTATTACTTCATATATAATTTATACCCATTTTCAAACTACTAATTACTGTAGAAATACTCATAATACTTTGTAAAATTCATATAATCTGATATAAATGATATATATACATATTTCATTATTTTGTAACATTTCTACTAATTACTGAGAAAGGATATTTCAACTATGCGATTTACTATCTACAAGAAATTATTACTCGGTTTTTTTATAGTTATTTTGGTACTCGTTACAACAATCGGCTTAAATATAAAACAGCTTGATTCTGTAAATAAGACCTATCGTACATTATTGGAGGAACAAACTACTAAATCTATAAGTATTCAGGAATTACGGGTGATTGCAAAACAGGAAATTGTCAGCATGCGAGGCTACTTACTACTTGGAGACAAACAAAACTTTCAAAGTAATCAAGCCTCACGCGAGGAATTCAAACAAAAATCTGAAGAATTAATGGCTACTTTAGATTCAGAAAAATCAATTAAGATGCTTGAAGCTATTAATAAAAGTGAGCAAAATGTGCAAGAATTTGCAGATCGTATGTTTGAGTTAAAAGCTGCTGGAGAAACAGAGAAGTACGAAAAATTGGATAGTACTCAAGGACGCTTAATTATTAAACAATTCGATGAACGTGTTGAAAACCTTTCTAATTATCAAAATGAATATGTAGAAGGTAAAATGGCTGCTACATCCAATCAAATTCAAGACATCAAGCTCCAAATGATGCTTCTTGGAGTCTTTGCTGTTGTCATAAGTCTGATAATTGCTATGGTTGTTGGTAGTCTAATGTCTCGTCCAATTAACGGTATGGCTAAAGCTGCGAAAAAAATAGCTGAGGGTGACTTAACAGCTGAACAAATTCGTATAAAGAATCGTGATGAAGTAGGTGATCTAGCGCTTGCGTTTAATCAAATGGCTACAAATTTAAAGGATTTAATTACGAAAGTGCGCCAAAACACTGTACAAGTAAGTGGCTCTGCTGCTGAGTTAACAGCTAGTGCAGAGCAAACTATACAGGCTACAGAACAAATCACTTCTTCTATTCAAGAGGTTGCTAGTGGCTCAGAGGCTCAAGGGAAAAACGCAACTGAAAGCTCAGAAGCAATGAAAAACATGACAAAAGGTATACAACAATTAGCTTCTACTACTGCGGCTGTTTCTGAACTGGCAATCGAAACAAATTCAGAGGCTAAGAAAGGGAATGATTCTTTACATCGTGTTATCTCTCAGATGACAACAATCAACACGGCTGTTTTAGAGTCAGCAAGTGTTGTTAAAAATCTAGACGGGCATTCCATTGAAATTGGCAATATCATTGGCATTATTACTGATATTGCAGAACAAACAAACTTATTAGCACTTAATGCTGCAATTGAAGCGGCTCGTGCAGGCGATCATGGACGCGGCTTTGCAGTCGTAGCAGATGAAGTGAAAAAGCTAGCAGAGCAATCAAAAAAATCCGCTGAGCAAATCGCTACCTTGATTTCTGAAATACAGCAGGATACAAACCGTGCTGTAACGGTGATGGATACGGGAACTCAAGAGGTTCAAATTGGTATGCAAGTAGTGAAGGTAGCAGAAGAAGGTTTCTCTAAGATTGTTGAGCTGATTGAGCAAGTATCCATGCAAATCCAAGAAGCAACGACAGTGTCAGAGGAGATGTCCTCTAGTGCAGAGCAAATCTATGCTTCCTTTGATGAAATTGCAACTATTGCACAGATGTCCTCATCTAATTTACAAAATGTTGCTTCTGCTTCCGAGGAACAATTAGCTACTATCGAAGAAGTAGCTGCTTCAGCAGCAACACTTTCAAATATGGCAGAAGAACTTCACACGCAAGTCTCTCGTTTTAAGGTAGAATAAAAAACTGCTCGTTTTCTTTAGGTTTAAAGAAAACGAGCAGTTTCTTCATACGAAGAAAAATATCATGATCATTCTACCTATCGTATGCTAACCCTACTCACCATTTTCTCCCAGTAAATACATTCTTCACTACTTTATTTTACACTTCACCAAATATCAAATTTTTAATAAAATAGACATTACTTAAGACAGAATTAAATAAATTTTTAGAATATTATTGACAGGCAGTTAATATCCAAGTAATATTGCTTTCAACAACACATTGCAGGCCAAGATTGGAAATAGTAAAAGTGTTTGTGTACTTGTAGAGAGCCGATGGTTGGTGTAAATCGGTAGGCACACATTTTGAACTCGTCCATGAGCTACTCCCTGAACTTTTTAGTAAGGGATGTCGGTTTCCCCCGTTAACAGGATAGACAGTGATAGCTGTCGATAAGGGGATTTTTTCTATAAAGAGAAGGTCAATTAGAGTGGTACCGCGAGCATAAACTCGTCTCTATTTTTAAATAGAGACGGGTTTTTTATTTTTTTAATGACTTATTGGCCTAAGTGTAGATTTTAGATACTAATCACTAAAAAGGAGTGTTTGAAAATGGGAAGAAAAATTTGGGTGTTTGATACAACTTTACGTGATGGCGAACAGGTGCCTGGAGCAAAGCTAAATCTTTATGAAAAAGTAGAGATCGCTCAGCAGCTGAAAAAATTAGGTGTCGATATTATTGAGGCTGGATTCCCCGCTTCCTCTCAAGGTGATTTTGATGCCGTCAAAGCTGTAGCTGAAAAGGTTGGCAATACAAACGACATTATGATTACAGCATTAGCACGTGCTGTAAAGGCTGACATTGATGCTGTCTATAATGCTGTGAAGTATGCTCAAAACCCGATGATTCACATGGTACTAGGAACCTCTGATATTCATGTGGAGAAAAAATTCAGCAAGTCAAAAGATCAAATTTTACAAATAGGCGTGGATGCTGTGAAATACGCTAAAACATTATTGCCGCAAGTTCAATATTCCACAGAGGATGCCTCTCGTTCTGACTTTGAATATCTTTGGAAAACAATTGAAGCTGTTATGAGAGCTGGCGCAACGATGATTAACGTTCCTGATACGGTTGGCTTTGCAGAGCCAGAGGAATTTGGAGAAATGATTTTTAAATTAAATGACCGTATGAAAAACTTAGATGATAGCGTTCTTTTAAGCGTTCATTGTCACAATGATCTTGGCATGGCAACGGCTAATACGCTAGCTGCAATTAAAAATGGTGCAGATAAGGTAGAGTGTACAATCAATGGTATCGGTGAACGCGCAGGTAATGCTGCATTAGAAGAAGTTGTCATGGCACTTAAAACTCGTAGCTCCGTCTACAATGCAGAAACCCGTATTAATACAAAAGAAATTATGAATACTTCACGTCTTGTTTCTAGCTTTATGGGCTTAGATGTACAGGTCAATAAAGCCATTACAGGAGATAATGCATTTGCCCATTCTTCTGGTATTCACCAAGATGGTTTGTTAAAATCGCGTGATGCTTATGAAATCGTCCATCCTGAGGATGTAGGTCTTGATGATATGGAGCTAGTACTAACAGCTCGCTCTGGTCGCCATGCAGTGAAAAATGCTCTTGAAAAATTAGGATTTACTAATCTTTCAACAGAGGAATTTGAAGGTATTTTCGAAGGATTCTTAAAGCTAGCCGATGCGAAGAAAGAAGTATATGATCACGATTTATATGTTATTGTTGAAAGCTATTATGAAAAACATGATGCCAATAATAAAAATGCTACACATTATAGTGAGCAATTCTTTGATTTTGATGATCTACAAGTCGTCAGCAATACAAGCTTCCCTTCAGCAAGTGTTAAGGTTCGAAAAGGCGGCGAAGTATTTAAAGCTAGTGCAGTAGGCTCTGGTCCAATTGATGCCCTCTATTCAGCCATTGCAGAAATTACAAATATGGATGTAAAACTAGTGGAATATAATATCAATAGTGTTTCACGAGGCAAAGAGGCTTTAGGTAAAGTAAAAATTACGATTGAGCATGAAGGCGAAAAGTATATTGCAAAAGCAGCAGATACAGATATTCTTAAGGCAAGTGCATTAGCCTATATTAATGCGATCAATAGCATTGTAGTGACAAAATTAACACCTGTTATGAATTAAATGAAAATAGCAAAGCAGTATGGCACTTGTGCCATACTGCTTTTTCAATCCTAGTGACTATCCCTAACTAGTTTTTGATATTCCTCATCGATTCGTTCGATATCAAGACGTTCAAATAATGGTGTCACCTCTCGAATGACTTTAGGGAGATCTACTTGCTCATGCCACATCATTTCATTTATACCTAACATATTTCTTACTTTCTTTGCTGAAAACGGTAAGAAAGGATGCAGCAGCTGTCCTAAATTCGCAATGATATAGACGCAAGTTGCTAATGTACGATTACCTGCCTCTACGTTTTCTTTTACCTGTAGCCATGGCTGTTGTTCATCAAAATAACGATTAGCACCGCGAATATACTCAAAAATCGATTCTAACGCCTGTTTGAAATGACCACCTTCGATAAGAACACCCGCTTCATTAAACAATTGTACGGTTTGTTTTCGAATGTCGCTATCCACCTCCGCTTGTGGCACCTGACAAGCAAATGATTTCTCAATAAACTTCAATGTACGGTTTACAAAATTGCCATAGGCTCCGAGTAGTTCGCCATTATGGCTATAAATAAATTCCCGCCATGAAAAATCAGTATCCCGATTTTCTGGCGCATTCATCGTTAAGAAGTAACGAATAGAGTCCGCATCATAACGGCTTAAAATATAAGGAACCCATACAGCCCAATTCTGACTAGTAGATAATTTGCGTTTTTCTAATGTTAAATACTCATTAGATACTATATGGGTAGGTAATGCCTTGGATCCAATTCCCATTAAAATGGCTGGCCAAATAACTGTATGGAATGGAATATTATCCTTCCCATGTACATAGTATGAAATGGTCTCTTCATTCCATAAATCTTCAATAGCTATTTGATGTTCTTTTGCCCATTCTAAGCTTGCTGTTAAGTACCCTGCTACAGCTTCAATCCATACATATATTTTTTTCCCTTCAAAACCTGGCACTGGAACATCTATGCCATTCGGTAAATCTCTTGTTACTGCTCGGTCGGGAACTCCCTCTGCCAAGTATCGCTCCGTTAACCCTAAAGCATTGTCACGCCAACGTTTCTCGACTTTTGCTTGTGCTAAATAAGACTCCAACCTTCCTTGAAATTGACTAAAGGTAAAATAAAAGTGCTCAGTTTCCCGAATAACAGGTTCGTTCCCACAAATTTTGCAGCGCTTATCAATTAAGTCCAATGGGTCTAAAATTTCTGAGCAGTTATCACATTGATCTCCCCTTGCTTTCGCTCCACAATTTGGACAAAGACCTTCGACAAATCGATCTGGTAGAAATTGATTATCCGTCTCACAGTAAGCCTGTTCAATTTTCTTTTTGTATAAGAAATTATTAGCCAGTAGCTGTAAGAAAAGGGCCTTAACGGATTCATGGTGGTGCTCCGCATCCGTTCTTGTGTACAAATCATAGGTAAATCCTAAATCATGAAAGCATCTTGTAAACTCATCATGATAGTGATTAGCTATAGCCTCTGTCGTTGTATTCTCTTGTGCGGCCCGTATAGAAATGGGTGTACCATTACAATCACTGCCTGATACATATAAAACCTGCTCGCCTTTTTGTCGGTAATATCTAGCCAAAATATCACCTGGTAATAATGCGGCAACATGCCCTAAATGCAAAGAGCCATTTGCATACGGCCAAGCGCCTCCAATAACAATCGTCATTCTAAATTGCTCCCCTCACAGAAAAAATGGTAAAAAAAAATCGCCCTAATCAAATCTGATTAGGACGAGTATACCCGTGTTACCACCTATATTTACAAATAGCTCACACTATTTGCCTCTATCAGTACGTCTTCACTCAAAAAAGAGATACTGCTGCTGTTGTAACGAGTGCCCATCTCGTCGTAATCTACTGGCTAAAAAGCTTTCGGTACGAAGCTCAAAGGTCATTTTCAAAAGGGTTCATTTACCTCATTTCCACCAACAGAGGCTCTCTATAAAATGCTAATCCAATTTACTTTTCCTTCTCAATGCTTTTTCTATAGGATTGGCATTATTTTACGCCTTCTTGTGAGGAAATGCAATGATTGTTGTAAAAGCGTCTTTTTTTGATTCATTTTCTCGAGTTAATCTAATGTAACCTTTAGCAAATCAGTTAAATCATCAATTACTATATGTGCTTTTTCTAACTCCTTATCTTGTGCAAAGTCAAAGCGAACACCTATTGATAGTAATTGATTGTCCTGTGCAGCTTGGATATCCGAAGAACGATCTCCTACCACTGCTCCATAATCAATTTTATTTTCATCTACAACTCTTTTGACCAGATCCGATTTATGCCCACTTGCAATTGCTTGAATGCTATAGATTCCCTTTATAAAACGCTCCAACTGATAGGTTTCGACGATTGCTTGTAAATAGTCAACCTGTCCATTACTCGCTATGTATAACGGATAATTCTCTGACAATGTTGCAAGGGTTTGTTCAGCGTTTGGATACAAAGCACCTTTATATCCACGTATTTGCTCAATCAGCTTTACATGGAATAATACATTGCTCTCTTCTCGTATCTCTAAAGCATGCATAGGACATAATGTTTCCCACACAACAGGTAAAGGAACCCCCATTATTTCTCTATATTTTTCTATAGGTGTTTCTCCCTGCCACAAGCCGTTTGTCCGCAGCACATCAAATGTTGCATCGAGCGCAGGCTCTAAAATAAGATTGGTTTGAAATAATGTTCCGTCCATATCAAAAATAAACGCTTTATTCATAAAATCGCTCCTTAATTAGTTATCCAAAAACACCATATGCTGCTTTTCTTGCTTATAATAATCCAAACGATCCTGCAAAGTTCCTGTATGAAATTCAAATTTATGACCATCAGGATCTGTAAAGTAAATTGATTTTTTATCCTTTTCATCTCTTTGCCGACCTGCTAAAATATTGACCTTTAGCTGCACCAATCTGTCATACACCTTATCAAAGTCATCCTCAGCGATTGTGAAAGCAATGTGTGTATAGGAATGATGGATGTCATTACGGGGTATATCCTTTTCTACATTCAGAGCTAGCCACAGCCCATTTACATCAAAATAGGCTGTGCTGTTCCCCTTTACTAGCAACTTGGCATCGAATACTTTTTCATAAAATGTGATGGATTCCTCTAAATTAGAAACTGAAAACAATAAATGATTGATGTTTTGAATTGTCATGGCTGTGCTCCTATTGATTATTTCTTCCCCTTTTTCATTCCCTTGGCTATTTGCTTCCACTTGCGTTGCTCCTCAAGTTTTGCTTGCGTATTTGTTTTGCGCTCCATATAAGCCAATTCTCTTTGCAGCTTAAAATAGCTTTGTAGACGATATTGGTCCAAGTCCCCATCTACAATAGCTTGCTGCACAGCACAATAAGGCTCTTTTTGATGTGTACAATCACGATAACGACAAGCTGTCGCTAGTTCCTCAATATCTTGAAAGCTAGAAGCTAAACTATCCCCTTGATCCCACAGTTGAAGCTCACGCATCCCTGGCGTATCAATTAGACAGCCACCAGCAGGCAATACTACTAGCTCTCGATGGGTTGTTGTATGTCGTCCCTTGGCATCATCCTCACGTATACCCGCTACTTTCATCAGTATCTCACCACATAAAGCATTTGTTAATGTGGACTTCCCTGCTCCTGAAGACCCCAATAGTGCCCCCGTGACCCCCTCTGTGAATAGCTTCTGAATTTCCTTTAGACCTTCGCCCGATAGAGCACTCGTTACGAAGATATCCACACCAAAGGCTACAGACTCCACTTCTTGTACTAAGCTCGAAACATCCTCGCATAAATCAGCTTTTGTCAGGACAATAATGGGCTTTGCACCTGAATCCCAAGCAGCCACTAAATATCTCTCCAAACGTCGAATATTAAAATCTGCGTTCAAGCTCATAACAAGTAACACAATATCGACATTTGATGCGACAATCTGTTCTTGAATTTCCGTTCCTGCAACTTTACGTGAAAATACAGATTTTCGTTGGAATAGCTGATGAATAATTGCTCGTTCCTCACCAGGCATTTTCTC
This sequence comes from Lysinibacillus sp. LK3, assembly GCF_001043675.1. Classification (NCBI taxonomy): domain Bacteria; kingdom Bacillati; phylum Bacillota; class Bacilli; order Caryophanales; family Bacillaceae; genus Lysinibacillus; species Lysinibacillus sp. LK3. The sequence goes on along the minus strand of NZ_LDUJ01000021.1, from coordinate 137,852 downwards.
CACTAGCACCCAATCACCAACTGCTGGATAGTCCTCCCGAGCTAAAGAGGTATACGCATAATGACCAGCAATTGTCGCAAGCCATTCTCCCTCTTCAGCTAACACCCGATAAGAATGCTTATGCTCTAAAGTAACCCTTGCAGGCACACAATTTTTTAATTTAGCCTGTTTTTTCATTTCTATCATTTGCTCTTCAAAATATGTTGTAAAACCTAATGTTGTTAAATTCAATTTATTTTCCTCCTAAACGTATGATGCCTCAGCGAAAATAGTTGTCATCCGCAAGAGGCCCTATCGCAATTCACCTTTTGGAACTACAATAAAAAACCTTGTAGCTGCAATTCGGCAGTTACAAGGTTTCACAGGCACGTTTAAAAGATACACAAATACCCCGAGTTATGGCACGGCGTCACTTTGTATATTTTAGGCGTGTGAAATTGAACAAACCGAATTGCAGTTCGCTAATTACAGATCTATTCATCATGTCACATCACCTACTTTCCATTTAGTTGTTATCAATATAGCTAAATTTTCAGAAATTGTCAATTACAATATTATAAGCATTTATTCCAATCATCCACGCATACAATGAACAAAACCATTAAATGCGAGGAGATGTTGGATTGCCTAAAATCATTTCAATTAGCACATATCAACCACCTTACACATTACAGCAAGATAACGCAGAGGAACTAACGAAAGAGCTTTTTTATGCAAAAATTCCAAAACTAGAGCGCTACTTAAAGGTTTTTGAAAATGGTGGCATCGACACACGCCATTTTTGTGTGCCAGCTGAATGGCATCGTACGAATCACTCCTTTGAAGAACGTAATAATTTATATATTGAGTTAGCTACACACTACAGTGTAAGTGTCATTCAAGCATGTTTAGCTAATACAGATTTTTTATCCTCACCTATTCCTACTGAGGACATCGATGCCATCATTTTTGTTAGCAGTACAGGAATTTCAACACCTAGCATTGACGCACGTGTTATGAACAAGCTTCCCTTTTCAGATCGACTTAAACGCATTCCTCTATGGGGTCTTGGTTGTGCAGGAGGAGCCGCTGGTATAAGCAGAGCCTATGATTTTTGTAAAGCCCATCCACATGCAAAGGTACTTGTCGTTTGTGTCGAGTTATGTAGCCTCACTTTTCAGCCAAATGATTTTTCTAAAAGTAATTTAATTGGTGCTTCTCTTTTTGCCGATGGTGCAGCATGCATACTTGTTGGTGGGGATGAAGCAGCTATCACAACAAAAAGGCCAACCCCTAATATTCTAGCTACAGGTTCTAAATGGATGCCAGATTCGGAAAATGTAATGGGTTGGGATGTGAAGAACATCGGGCTTCATGTCGTTTTCCAAAAAAGTATTCCTTCTATTATTACCAATTGGCTCGGACCTTTCATTGAGCAATTTTTAATGGAACAAGGACTGTACAGCGAACAATTGACTCATTTTATTGCGCATCCTGGAGGAAAAAAGGTATTAAAAGCTTACGAAGATACACTTTATCTATCTCCCCAAAAAACCGACATTTCTCGGGAAATATTGAGACGACATGGTAATATGTCATCACCGACAGTGCTATACGTATTAGAGCAGTTTATGTTAAATGAAGGACAAGTGGAGGATACAGGCTTGCTCGTAGCTCTTGGCCCTGGTTTTTGTGCAGAAGCTGTATTATTAAACTGGAGGGAGTAACATGATCTTCTATTTTATTTTTATCCTTGTCGTTCTACAAAGATTGACAGAAGTTGTCATTGCCAAGCGCAATGAGAAATGGATGCTTTCACAAGGAGCCTATGAAGTAGGTGCTTCACACTACCCCTATATGGTAGCCATGCATATTAGCTTTTTTCTGTTTTTAATAGTGGAAATCGTCACAAACAACAATGGTATCTCGCCCTTATTTCCGTTATTCTTTATATTATTTTTAGCAGTGCAGGCTTTGCGGATCTGGTGTATTCGCTCTTTAGGCACTTTTTGGAATACAAAAATCCTCATTTTACCTGACGCACAAGTTGTTCGTAAAGGGCCATATGAATATATGCGCCACCCCAATTATGCGGTAGTTTGTTTAGAAATCCTTTTGCTACCACTCATGTTTCAGGCTTACTTTACAGCATTTTGTTTTACATTACTCAATATTACAATGCTTTCTGTCCGAATACCTATAGAAGAAAAAGCATTACGAGATGCTACTAATTATAATCGTGTATTTCAAAAGAAGATTTCGGAGTCTTAGCCGAAATCTTCTTTTCTTCTTTATTGCCATTCCCAGTTAAAGGGATCTTGTAGACGTTCCCAAGGGTTCTGAAACTCTTCATTTGTTAACAGACAGTTGTCCAACTGTTTAGTGATGTCTTCTCGATCTAGATCAATGCCAATAATAACAAGTTGTGTCATTCGATCTCCGAACTCTTCATCCCAATCTTCCAATACTTCAGGGCTTTGCTGGAATACATCCTGCTGCTGGGCTTGAGAAAGTGCCGCTACCCAATAAGAGACTGGTTCAATTTTTGCAGATGACCCCGCTTGCGATAATAATAGCGCAACTTCCTGATGTCTTGCACTCCAAATAATACCCTTCGCTCGTACTATTGAATCTGGCATGTGATCACACCACTCAACAAAGCGCATCGGATGAAACGGTCTTTTGCGTTTATAGGTAAAAGAAGAGATCCCGTACTCCTCAGTCTCTGGTGTATGGTTTTCATGACCAAGCTCCAACTCCTTTAACCAACCAGCCGATTCAGAGACACGTTCAAAGTCAAAGCGCCCCGTATTTAAAATTTCAACTGGATCAATAACACCATTTGTTGTACGTATAAGTTTTGCCTCAGGCTGTAATGCACGTAAAATACGTTCTAATCGCTCAAGCTCCTCTGCGGATACTAAATCGCACTTATTTAAAATAAGGACATCACAAAATTCAATTTGATCAATAAGAAGGTCTGCAACATCACGCTCATCTAATTCACCAACAGCTTCCTTCCGCTCCAATAAGCTTTCCCCAGACTGAAAATCATGCCAAAAACGATGGGCATCTACGACAGTAACCATTGTATCTAATCGACAAAACTTCGTTAAATCAATGCCAAGCTCCTCGTCTAAATAACTAAATGTTTGTGCAACTGGAATCGGCTCACTAATCCCTGTCGATTCAATCAAAATGTAATCAATATTGCCTAGCTTCGAAAGACGTTCCACCTCCTGCAATAGATCCTCTCGTAATGTACAGCAAATACAACCATTCGATAGCTCCACAAATTTCTCTTCTGTACGTGATATACCGCTACCATTTGCGATAAGCTCCGCATCAATATTAATTTCACTCATATCATTCACAATAACAGCGACACGTAAATCCTTTTTGTTTTGCAATACATGATTCATCATTGTTGTCTTACCAGAACCTAAATATCCACTCAATACTGTAACAGGAATTTTCTTTGTCATTCTTACAACTCCTCAAATCGTAATCATTACTATTTACAATTTGTAATTAAATCATATTACTTTGGAAAATGCAAAGCTTTTTATTACTAGTGAAATTAAACTTGACAATATCCAGTGAGAAATATATTGTTTAAATCGTAATAATTACTATTTAAAAGGAGGTCCTTCAATGCGTGTACAAGTAACACTAGCCTGTACTGAAACAGGTGATAAAAACTATATTACTACTAAAAATAAACGCAATAATCCCGAAAGATTGGAGCTTAAAAAGTACTCCCCTCGTCTGAAGCGTGTAACCCTGCATAGAGAAACAAAATAATATTGGAATGGGGGTCATGATGAGTTCCTCATGAGGGGTCTGACCTGTTTTAGAGCGGTGTCTTCTACTTTGTGAGCGGGGTTAACCTGCTTTGGAGCGCCTTCCTCTTCTTTGTGAGCGGTTGAACCTTCTTAAAAGCTTTTTATGCAAATCAAAAAAATGACTGTTTCAAAGGCATACTTTTGAAACAGTCATGATGAAATTTTATAGCTAAAGCTGCTCACTATTGATTTCTAACGCTAGTTCATTCAATTTCTCATCTAATTCATCGAGCATGCGTAATCTAAAATCTATTTGTTCATCAATATTAACTCCTTGTTTCATTGATGTGCTACCATCCTTAGATTGTTTCTTTAATGCAACTATTTCATTGGATAATCTCTCAATATCTAGATTTTTCGTCTCTAACTCACTTAGTAAATGTCGATGAAGGCTGTCCGATTCTACTTTCTCTCTATGGTATTTTTCTAGTGTCTCTAAAATATTCTCCATTTGTTTACTTGCTATGGTTGTATAGTCACTTAACTTTTTATCTATGCCTTCCACAATAGACCTTTCATTTGAATCGATCGAAGCCTCCTTCGATGCTTGAAATTTGTCCATCAATGACTTTTTTTCAGCCCGCAATTCTGCCAATTCCTTTAATAATGCCTCAATGGATGCAATTTGCTTTTTTCTTTGCGCTTCTCTCTTCTGAATTTCTTCATCGTAAGCTTGCAATTCTTTATCAAAGTCTCTTTTCAACTTTAGGAGTTCCATCGAAAGTTCTTTTTTATGCCTTGTTAATTGAACATTTTCTCGTTCAAGTCGAAGAACCAAAGCATAATAATCACTATCTCTAAGTCTTTTTACTTCATTTTTGTACTTGGCTAACTCGGCCCTTAAAAAAATAATCATTTGTTGGAGCTGTATTGGATCATTGTTTTTCACAATATCATTGTCCATCATCACACCCCCCTAGCCTGAATATCTTTTTAGTAAATCGACCACCTCTTCAAGCTGCTCTCTACTTTCCTCTAGTAAATCATCCAGCTGCTTCATCCATTTTTCTTCTAACTTTGAATTCTCTATTTGTTCAACATGACTCTTTTCGTCTGAAACAAGATAGGCTATTAATAGCTGTAATGTACTTTTTTCAAGAAAGGCAAAGCTATTATCTTGTTCATTACGACGACTTAGCTGTTCCTTTACTAATTGTTGAATTACACTACCAAACTCTTGTTTTTCGTTGTCACCCATTGTCTTCCTCCTGTGTTTGGCCCATTCCATTTAGATTAATTGGATTTAAAACAACAACACCTTCTGTGAGCTGATCGCAATATGTAAAACCCATAATCGTGCCTGAATATGATAAATTATGGGACCATTTTATTTGAAAATTGGTAAATGAAATGGTTTCATTCGGTTCGATTGTTGATTTACCAACTGGTCTCAGCCAATACTCCTCTTTGCTTGATTTGTCATTAAAACGCTCCCACTGACTCTGCCCCTGTGTTTTAAAATTCGGAGTGAAATTTTCATGAACATATCTCCCTGAAAAGTAAAACGGTGACTCCTTGGGTATTGTTATACACAAAGATGGGTTCGTGACGGCTGCACTACCAATATTACGAATATGATAGGAGCCTAAACATAAACTCTCTTGCTCAGGATCATAAGAAATATTAAGTGCAGTTGTAAAATAACTAATGAGGTTAATCCTATTCGGAATTGCTAATTCCTCAACCAATCTTTTAATATCATGAACATAGGCATTTGTTTGTTCTTTTAGTGCCTGTATCTTGTCTTCAATACGATCTGCCACTTTAAACCTCCTTGTTATTTCCATTAAAAAAAGAGAGGATTACCCTCTCTTCATAGTATGACTTTCTTCTTTTTGTTATCACAATTAACCAACAGTTGGGAAAATAACTGGGCATTGTTGTGGACGAACCGCAGTTGGACATGAGAATGGTAAGTCTGCTCTTGGTTCGCAGAAAGTTGCTAAAAATTCCACAGTAACTGGGAATGTAGATTGAATACTTTGACAAACAGCAACAGTAATTGTCAACGCAGAGAACGTGATTGTACCTGCTGCAGCACCTGTTCCAACACTAAGTGTTCCAGTTGTACAAACGAAGCAATCTAAATCTGTGTATAAAATTTCAACGTCTGTTCCCTTAGGTGCACATAATGTCACTTGCTCACAGCGAGAAACTGGAATATTATTGCTTGTGAAAACAGTACCATTAGGTAAAGTAACGACAATTGTTAGAATGAAGTTCTTTTGAACATTTAGATGTTGCAGACAAACAGTTGATCCATCAATAGAGAATTGGCGATTCTCACGGTTCAGAATCACAATTGGATTTGTAGTTGCTGGAATTACTCGACAAGTAACAATAGCACCTGTTAAGTCAGTAGTTGCTGTAACACCTGGGAATGTAATTGGTCCAGTAGGTGAAATATCAAACGACATTTCTTTTACAATCCAGTCGTATACCTTATCAACATTTATACAGATTAGTTCCTGCGCCTGGGATGGCATATGCTCTTGCATCCTTTTGACACCTCCATAAAATTTTTATCTTTCGTTTGTAGCATATGTTTTTCAGCTATAAGTGCATGGGCTAACAAATAGTTACATTGGATATTTATTAAAATCAATCAAGATTTGTTTTCATACACTTCCCTCATTAACGATACGAATCAAAATGTTGAAAGAACCGTTATATTTGTAACAGAAAGTCAATATTTTTAATAAACTAATAATGGACTGAAAGGGGTGAACTACAATGGAAGAGTCAAAATTGTATACCACTCAAGAAATTGAAAATTTAAAGGGAAAAATTGAATCTTATAGAGAATCGTTAACCTCGTTAAAAATGGGGAAGTCAATTGAAGATTTCCTTTATATGAAGCAGGAGTTTGATGGACTAAAAACACAGATGGCCCATTTAGAAGGGATTACAGAGACATTGGATACTAAACAAAATTCATATATAAAAGGATACGACGATCAAATTAGGGTTCTTTCAACACAGCTTGAGTCTTTGAATCAAACCATTGAAGGAATGAACCAAGAGATTTTATCAATTTTAAATAAACTGTTGCCAGTTAAAGGAAATGATACAAAAACCATAATGCCCTCCATTGACATGCCTGCTCAAACCTATTCTAATCTTTTACCTAGACAACCTAGAATGACACAGACAGCAGATCAAACTACAATTACATCAGCACAACCTTCTTATAGACTACTACAAAGTGTGGCAGGTAAAGCCAAAAACCACCAACCAAATGTAAATATCGGGGGTCCCTCTCCTCAGAATGGTCTACCGGAAACTAAACCTGAAGAACGGCATTTTAATCAGCAATATTTCCAATCAATCAATACGCACCCCAGCCAAATATACAATGGTTTATACAGAAACACGACAGTTGAATCCACCTTCCATTTTAAAAATGCCATGGATGCAAAGGAAGTTCCAGTAAGTGTATATGATCCATCTGCCGTACAGCCTGCTTCAAGAGAAGAAAACATCGAGAATGATACTTTACAATCTTCTATAGTTAATGAATCAGATAGCACTAAAACTGAAACATTAAATAATCCTATCGAGGCTGTGAAAATTGAGAATGAACATAACAATCTTGAGAATCCCATTGTAACGAATGAATCGATAGAACAAGTTATCTTGGAGCAACTTAGCGAACCTGTTAGTCAAGACATTGAAGCAATAGCTAGTGAGCCTCTCAACCAAATCATTGCAGAAACAGTAGCAGAACCTGCAGCTATAGATCATTCTCCTTCATTAGAAACAGAAGAATATGTTGAAGTGTATCATGCTGATGCAACCTATGAGGTTCATCCGTCCTTTGAAGAAGAAATCATGCAACTTGAATCTGTAAACAAGCCGATTGAGGAAGAACATAAAAAGGGAAAAAACTCATTTTTCGATTTCTTTAAAAGATGGAGTTAACATTATCTTAAACATCCACTATGTCAAAACATACATAGTGGATGTCTTTATGTGTCAAATAAAAGCAGTCATAAAGAAATCATTGAATTTATAGGTGAAATAGATAATTGCCCTTAACCCCTAATCTGAAATGAATAGAATAATGAAGAAAGGGGGTGTAAAAATGTGTTTGAATAACTCAATGTGTGGCTGTTCAGGTAACGGTCATGGTAACGGGGAGTGTACTGCACTAGGACCTTTTGTTGCAATTGACGCTGCATGTATTACTCCACCAGTAGCTACTGGTTCTATTATCCCATTCTCATCAGGAATAACTCCTGTTGCATTAGTAGCTGCTGCTACTGGTTTAATTGCAACTGTAAGTCTTGTAGGTTTTGGTACAGCAGTTCCAGGGATTACTCTTGCTGGCGTTAATATTGATTTAACAACTTCTGCTGCTACAGAAGCATTTACGGTTCCACGTCCAGGTACTATTACATCTATTTCTGCTACAATCTCAGCAACTGCTGCTTTAACTCTAACTGGAACAGCAACTGTCAGAGCACAGATTTACCGCGCAGTTCAAGGAAGCAATGTATTCAGCCCTACTGCAGCATTTGTTGATTTATTACCACCTTTACCACTAATAGCATTAGCAGTAGGTACGATTGCAAGTGGTAATGCAAACGTTTCAGTACCTGTAAGTACTGGTGATCGTTTACTAATGGTATTCTCTATGACTACTACAGGAGTTGCTGCTACACTTGCTGGTAACGCAAGTGCTGGTATTACTATCGTATAAAATAAACTTAAATAAAAAATGAAAACAAGTGATTTCCTCATTAGCAGAAATCACTTGTTTTTTCATAAAACATCCATATTTATTTAACCAAAGCATTCTGAATATGTGCCAAATGATGCTTACCATGCCATGCATAAAGGCCAATTGCATGCTCAAGAGTCGTCAGGCCTGAATCAGGATGATTAAAGGCTCTTTGTAATTGTTCATCCGATAAGCTTGACAGTAAATAAACCCAACGTTCATGTAAGCTTTCAATTAAATTAAAAGAAATTGCTACTGGCATTTCAGAATCTGGTAGCTGTGCCCATTCTGCCTCATTGTATGGCTTAATGGTTGGTACATCCTCTGTTAACGCTAGCTTAAAACGAATATAGCTATTCATATGACTATCAGCAATATGATGGACTAGCTGTGTCACTGTCCAGCCATTTTCACGATAAGATTTTACTAAGTCTTGCTCGCTTGCACCACTTAATGCCTCTGCAAGTTGTTTTGGTAACAAACGAATTTCATTAATCCACTCTAGTACTTGCTGTGAATTCATTTCTTTGGGAAATTGGAATTGTCCAATAGGATAACGTAAATCTTTCATATTGCTGACCTCCATTTTACTTTTTATCTTACCAATTTAATATTTTTCTTGCTACAACCTTGCACTGTAATTATCTATGTTCAATAGCTTTTCGTATTTACATATACTTTCTGAATGGCGTCTTCAGCATCTTGTGCATTTCAGAAATAATGAAAGCAATACACAATGCAAGCTTACATGCGCACACCATACACCTCCTTTCCCAATACATATACAAACATCAAAAACCCTTATTTTATAAGTATAAATAATTACAAAATAAGGGTTTACTATTATTCCTGGATATCGTATATCAACGTATCAAAGTATTTTTCATTTGTATACAGTAGAATAGCCCATTCACCAGGCTTAGGAAATTTCACATGAGAAGGTGTATGAGCATCTGCTCCATTAACAGGTCCTCCCAGTCCTATGCTCCAACCATTCGCTAAAATCGGTTGTATGACTTTAGAGTCTCTATGGTATCCAATAACCGTTAATTCTGTATCTCGTACTTCATCTATTCCCCATAGATGCCACATCCATTTTTGTGTGCTTAGACTAGGCATATTCGCACCAATGACACCCGACTTATCAGCATTACCAATAATGCCTCTTTCACCAAATTCCTGTGCCTTTTGATTCCAATCAACTGATGCAATATCACTTTCTTGCACAAAATCAGGTAGATCCTCTGGCATTGTAACATTTGCTTTGTCTGTACAACCCACTAAAAATAATAGCAATATACATACAAATACAACTCGTTTCATAACATCCCCCTTTCTTATGAAACGTTTGTTTTAACCAGATTGTTACAGATAATTCTGTAAATTATGAAACTATCATTTTATCTTACTCTTTACAATATCAACTAATGACTTTAATGGATGGAGAATTGTAATTGCCGTGTGATCTTCAAATCGTTGCGCTGCATCCACCATCGATAGCTGGGCAACTGATATGGATTTTTCTTCAGCTGACAAAGTATGTAAAGCCCTTAAAATAGCATCATCATATGCTTCCTTTTTCCCCTGCATAATGAGATTAAATGTATGCTCAATAATTTTTCCCTCTACATCTACTGATACTCCTTGATGCTTAGCATATTGGTGAAGTCTTGCCATCGTTCCTTCGACAGTTGCAGGATTTGTAAAAAGAATAAATTGAGGCTGTTGCTTACATATACTTTCAAAATAGGGCTCATCTATCTTTATGATAGGGGTCGAGGGATCGAGCAAAGTTTCATCCTCTAATAAAGCAATATAATTTGTACACGTTATTAAAATGGCATCCACATCACAACTAATTATCCATTCAATTTGCTCCTTAACTTTACGTGCTAAACCATCACTACCTTTAGACACGTGCTGTATCACGCCAGGGTCTACAAAATGGAGTATCTCTATGTCTTCAGCGCTTTGAAAAGCCTGCTCAATGTATTGTATATTGGAATAATGAGCATGCAAGCAGGCGACCTTTTTTCTCAATTAAACTCCTCCTCATTGGAAAGTCTCTTTTCCATGGTTGCTATTACTAGAGAGTTACCATTACGATTCTTCACCATTTCCTCTTTCGTTACAACATAACCTAAAGAACGATATAACTCAATATTACGTGGAACACTCATACGTACTTTGCACTGACTAATTGTAATCCCCTTCGATAGTGTATATTGTTCAAGCCAAGAAATTAGTGTTTTAGCTAAACCTTGTCCCTGTCTTTCTGGGATAACTGAAAGTCTAAAAAAATAAATTCCCTTTGTACTGAGGGTAAACCTTACCATGGCAACTGGCTGTTTTTCGATATAGCCAATAAACGCTTGTTCACTTTGCTGCATTGCCTGCTCAATAGAATCCACCGTTTCACTTAGTGCACTGGATGGTGGAGTAGCTTTTTCATATTCTTGAAACGCCTGTAGCATCACCTGATGTATAACTGGGGCATCCTTGCTCTGTGCTAAAACAATTTCCATCCTAAACCACCTCTTATCGTTTTTTATTCATAATAGTGCATATTAAAACAAAAAGAAACCGTATTATTTCGAATACGGCCTACTACTTAGTATGTTTGTCTTTCACTTTTGCTTCCTTTTCAATATGCTTTCTCGCTATTTTCAAACGTTGGATATCCTTTTTCTTAAGAGGAATAATCTCTTCCTTCATCATCTTAATATAAGAAATCATTAATAAAAGTAACACCACTGTAAAGGGTAATGCAGCAATTAACGAGGCCGTTTGTAATGCTTCAAGACCTCCTGTATACAATAAAACACCTGAAATAGCTGCCATCAAAACACCCCATACAAACTTTGATAAAATGGTGGGATTTAAAGATCCTTTTGTCGTCATACTTGCCATAATAAAGGTGGCGGAATCAGCAGAGGTAATTAAAAATATTATGATTAAAAGTATTCCAATTGTGGATGCAATCATTGAAAGTGGTAAGTGTTCAAAAAGCTGGAAAAGAGCAACCGTTACATCATTATGAACAGATTGAGCGATTTGTGCATCTTGATGTAAATCAAACCACATCGCAGTTCCTCCAAAGGTCGCGATCCAAAAGCAGGCAATGAGGGGCGGAATAATTAATACACCTATAATAAATTCTCGTATAGTCCTGCCTTTGGATACACGAGCTATAAAGGAGCCTACAAATGGTGACCAAGCAATCGCCCATGCCCAGTAAAAGATTGTCCAATCCTTCACCCAAGTTCCACCAACATATGGCTGCATCCTTAAACTATATTGAATAAAATTTGAAATATAATCACCAATAGCTAATGTAAAGGTTTCAAGTATAAAGATTGTTGGGCCTGTAATAAAAACAAATAAGAGTAAGACGATTGCTAAAGTCATATTGACATTACTCAGAATCTTCATCCCTTTTTGTAGACCTGTTGTGGCTGATAACATATAGCCAATAAACATGATAAGAATAATGGCCACTTGCAAGATAAATGTATCTGGCAAACCAAAGACAAATGTCAAACCTCCATTTGTTTGTAATACGCCTAGCCCTATAGACGTTGCTACCCCCATGACGGTAGCAATTACTGCGAGAATATCGATCGTTCCTTTAACGACTCGATTTGTTCCAGTGACAGGCTCTAAAGCAGTGGAGATGAGCATATTTCTTTTTTTATTGAATTGTACAAAGGCCATAACAAGGCCCAATATGGCATAAACAGACCACTGGCTTAATCCCCAATGAAAGAATGAATATCCCATCGCCAGTCGGGCTGCATCCGTTGATAGCGGTTTTGTGTCACTGAAGGGTGGTGAAAAATAATGACTCATTGGCTCAGCTACTCCCCAGAAGACCAAACCGACACCAAGTCCAGCTGAAAAGAGCATGGAAATCCAAGTTAGAAAACTAAACTCAGGGCGACCATCTTCCGATCCAAGGCGAATGGTACCATATTTGCTAATTGCCAAGCCAAATAAAAAAATAACGATAATAAAGACTGACATTAAATAAAACCAGCCAAAATAATCCGTTGTCATATGAAATACGCTGTTTGCTACGTTCTTAAATTTTTCTGGTATCGTTGCTCCGATAATGACCAAAAGAAAAATTGCTCCACTTGAAATAAGAAATACTGGGTTTCTTAAAATTTTATTTTGCATACAGCGCCTCCATTTATCCCAGACAGATGACCAAATTTCCTTTATTATGCGTATCATTCGTTAATTTTATTAATAAATAAAAAAGAAACCGCATTATCAAAAGACAATGCGGTCTACTATTAATGTGATTTATGCATAAAACGTATGGCTCTACTCATAACAGTTGGTACGATCGAAGCATGATTTTCGTTTAAAGCCTCATAAAATTCAACATTCATTATTTTTTCTAATACTGTCGCCATTTGGCGCGCATCATCCACCATAAAGGTTTCAAGTTCACCAGCGCTCAAAAACAAAGTTTCGTTCATGTCTTGATGCTCGTTCAGAAATACTGAAGCACACTGCACTAATTCATGCTCATTCCACCAAATGGATGGGCTAATAGCTAGATAGCGCTGGAAGCTGGATTGGTGGTGAAATAGTTGCCACAGTGCAAAGTAACCTCCTAGGGAATGACCAAATAAAGCTTGCTGTGCTTGATTTACTGGATATTGTGCCTCAATCGTCGGCTTTAGCTCTTCTTCTATAAAGAGACTAAAATCCACTGCTCCTCCAAGCTTCTCATGACCTTTTCCTTTAAATCTTGCTGGATAAATATAAGACTCCGCAGGTGCTGTAAAATCATAAAATCTTCTTTCACGCATATCGTCGCCATGACCAATTCCAATAACAATAGCTGGAAGGATACCTGTTTTTGGTGCATTACGACTTTGTAGACGCACCGCTTCCTTTACAAGGTTAAAATAGGATGAGCCATCAAGTACATACAAAACTGGAAAGCCATCTTGTGGCGCTTCCTCCTCTGGCACATAGATATTAATCGTGTACAAATAATTTGTCAATTTTGAAGTCATATGTTGTGTAATGTAGTCTACTTTAGTTGTATTCATTAGATATCCTCCTTCAAAATTTCATAGCCATAACATACAGGTGTATTGGTTACAGGATCTTCCATAATGCGTGCATCAATATTAAATACTTTACGCATTACCTCAGCACTTAAAATTTCCTGTGGCGTGCCAGTTTGCATAATAATACCCTTACGCATTGCAATAAGATGATCTGAATATCTGGCCGCGTGGTTAATATCATGTAGAACCATCACTACTGTACAGCTGTGGTGCTCATTTAAACTTTTAACAATGTCCAATACCTCTAGCTGATGCGCCATATCTAAATAAGTAGTAGGTTCATCCAATAGCAAGATATTTGTTTCTTGTGCTAAGGCCATAGCTAGCCAAACACGCTGACGCTGACCTCCTGAAAGCTGGGCAAGCTCCCTATTTCGATATTCCATCGTATTAGTAACTGTTAAAGCCCATTCAATCATTTCCTCATCCTTATTCGTTAAACGATTGACATTGTTGCGATGTGGATAGCGACCATACGCAATTAACTCCTCCACTTTCAATTGACCAGGAGCTATAGGTGTTTGAGATAATATTGCTAGTTTCTTGGCAATATCTTTGGTCGATAAATTTTGCATATTTTGCTCCTGCAAATATACCGTACCTTGTTGTTTTTTTAAAATACGTCCTATCGTTTTAAGGAGTGTAGATTTACCACAACCATTTGGACCGATGATTGTAGTCACTTTGCCCTCTTCTATCGTTAAATTTAACCCTTCAAAGACACGTACCTGCTCATAACCTGAAGCCAAATTTTCCATTCTAAATGCAGTTTGCACGCCATTTCCTCCTATGCCTTAGATTTCACCAGTAAATACAAGAAATATGGAATCCCAATAATTGAAACAACAATACCTACAGCCAGTTCCGATGGTGCAAAAACGGTTTTACCAATAAAATCAGCGAGGATTAACAGACCTGCACCAATTAAAGCACTCACTGGCATAACGTAACGGTGCTGAATACCAACAAGCTGCTTGGCAATGTGGGGGGCCATTAAACCTATGAAGCCAATACTCCCTGATACAGACACACAAGCACTGACAAGACCTACACTGGCTAGTAACAGCTTCATTTTCTCCTTTTCAACAGCTATTCCTAAACTTGTGATGCTATCCTCTTCAAGCTGAAAATAATCGAGTAAATATGATTTTCTATGCACATATATTCCTAAAATCAAAAGCCAAGGTAGCATCGTAAGCGCAAAGATCCAATTCGCATTATAAATTGAACCTGCCATCCAAATAGCCGCTGATTCAAAATCTTGTGCACTCATTTTTAAGGATAGGAACAAGGACAAAGCTCCAAATCCACTATTGATAGCTATACCAGTTAAGATTAATCGCTGCATATCCAGATGACCATTTTTTAAAGCAAATGAAAAAATCAGGATAGCTGCAATTGTTCCACCGATAAAACCGAATAGTGGCATCATTAAAATTGACATCCAGCTGTTCATATCTGCACTCACTAGCTTTACTTGAAAGAAGTACATGAATAGTACGACTGCTGCACCAGCTCCAGCATTAATCCCTAATATTCCTGGATCTGCTAGTCCATTGCGTGTAATCCCCTGTAATACAACTCCTGCCATACCTAAGCCAATACCGACAAGTCCAGCAATGACAATCCGAGGTAAACGGAATTCAAATATAACAAGATCAAACTTTGAATTTGACTCGATCCGCAGCAATGTTTTGATAACATCCATTACAGACATATCAAAAACACCATTTGTAATATGTAAATAGCTCGCAACTAAAATCATTAAAATAAGCATCAGCATGGTTAAAAAGAATACACTTGAGGTTTTTTTACGCACGTTTTTCACCTCCGTGCTTACGAACTAAATATAAGAAGAATGGTACACCGACCAATGCGGTTAAGACACCAATTGGCGTTTCAAATGGATAATTGACAACGCGGCTCAGGACATCACAAAGCACTAAGAAAAAGGCTCCAATGACAGCTGCACAAGGAATAATATAGCGATAATCAACACCAACAAGGAAGCGTGTAATATGTGGTATGACTAACCCTACAAAGGCGATTTTCCCTACAAGTGCAACCGCTGTCCCTGTCAAACATACGACAGCTAGCATGCTAATAATACGTACTACTTTTGTTTTCTGTCCTAGCCCCATGGCAATATCTTCACCTAATGAAGTAATGGTAATCGCTTTTGCCGATAATAAAGCCAAGATCAACCCAGTTAAACCAAATGGAATAGAAAGAATCAGCATATCCATATTTACCATATGTACCTTTGTGTTATACCAAGCACTTACTGTTTGTGATACTTGGAAATACATCGCAATAGCAGTAGCAATACTACTTAAAAATGTGCCAATGACCGTTCCAATTATGGCTAGCCTTACTGGAGATAAGCCATTGCGGATTAACGAGCCAAAACCAAAGACAATACCAGCTCCCAATGCAGAACCAAGCATCGATAATAAAATCATTTGATAGTTTGGTAGCCCTGGAAAAA
This sequence comes from Lysinibacillus sp. LK3, assembly GCF_001043675.1. NCBI lineage: Bacteria > Bacillati > Bacillota > Bacilli > Caryophanales > Bacillaceae > Lysinibacillus > Lysinibacillus sp. LK3. The sequence continues at coordinate 121,727 of NZ_LDUJ01000021.1, read as the reverse complement.
AAACAATGGCTAATGTAATGACAAATGCAGAGCCATCATTGACACCCATTAATGAAGGCGAGGCTAAATAGTTTCGTGTAATCCCTTGCATGACTGCACCGGCAACTGCTAAAAATGCTCCAACTAGTAATACCGCGGCAACTCTTGGAATACGGCCTGTTCTTATAATTTGATGATCGACATCCGATGGATCAAATGCTGTCATCGACTGCCATACTGTAATGGCACTAATATCTTTTGTCCCATACATAACAGAAATAAGTGCCACAAGGGCAATAAGGAAAGGAGATATCGCTAATATTGAAAACGACACTATGTTTGTTTTTTTCAACTTTCACACCTTTTTCTTTATCCATTTTGCGGTACACAATATCAATCACTTAAGTGTATACCCTTAACAACTGCCTGCAATGAAAAATGCCACATCTTACAAAAGGCTGGTAATAGCCCGGTGATACCACCAAATCTACTACCAGCCTGTTTATACTATTTAAATAATTTTTCAGCTGCAGCATCTAAGAATTTCACCTTAGACCAAGCAGTACCACCTTGTGCTAATGGCTCAATTGTGTTGACAAAAACTTGATTATTTTGTGTTGCCTTTAAGCTAGTGAAAATTGGATTCTTTTGTAGCTCCTCTAAAGCTTTTGGCGTATCCTTATTCTCTGAATCCTCGAATTGCAGGAAAATCACATCTGGATTTACTTGTGCTAATGTTTCAAGTGATAGTTCCGCTTGCGCCTTAGCTGTTGTAACAACTTCTGGTACAGGTGCTCCTAAATCTTCATATAGAACAGGGTTTAAATAAACGCCTGCTGGATAGATGTACATCACTCCACCACGAACACGGATGATTAATACTTGCTTATCTGCTAATTGCTCCTTGGATTTTACTTGGGCATCAGCAACTTTGGCTTCATAGTCAGAGATGATTTTCTTTGCATCCTCTTCCTTCCCAGCTAATTGTGCAAGCAATGTTAAATTTTCTTTCCAATTTGTTGAAATATGTGAGTATGGAATCATTGTTTGAATTTTGTTGAGCTTTTCAGCCGTTTCTTCAGGGAATTTCGAAGTACCCACAATTACATCAGGATCCAGATTAAGAATGGCTTCTGCATTTGGCTCCATTTTATTTCCTACAAGTGTAGCTCCTTCAAAATCTGTTGCTAGATAGGCAGGAACTTTTCCACCTACTTCTAGAACACCTACCGGCTTAATACCAAGCATTGCCGCATCTTCCATTGATTCAAGACTGGCAGCGACAATGTTCTTTACTTCGGCTGGTAGCTCATATTGCTCGCCTAAGTACGTGATGGTCTGCGTTGATTTAGCTTGCTCTGTCTGTGATTCTGTTGCACTTGTTTCTGCTGTATTAGCTGTTGATGTTGATTCCTCTGCTTTGTCTGTTCCACATGCGGCCAGTGATAATGCTAATAGTGCTGGTGCACACATTTTAAAATATTTATTCATAGATATTCTCCCCTAACGAGCTCATATTGATAATGATAATCGTTTTCATATATAAGTCAATATATAATTGATACTCATTATCATTTACGGATACTATCCTAACAAAGTGAAAAAAGATTGTGAATGGACGATTTCGAAAATGACATGGATTTTTGCCGATTTAAGCAATAAAAAAACTGCTTCTTTTTTATAAGAAACAGTCAATTATACATATCTGGCTTCCTCTATTTTTAACTTCCGATAGGCTGAGGGAGATAAACCCGTACACTTTTTAAATACTCTGCTAAAATAAAAACAATCTACATATCCAACACATTCTGCAATTTCAGCTACAGGTATTCCACCATATTCTAGTAAGTCTTTCGCACGTCGTATACGGTATTCTGTTATATATGTACTTGGATTCATACCTGTATGCTGCTCAAATAAATAAGCAAAACGACGACGCTCAATGCCCAATTCCATCGAGATATTTGATACTGAGATTTGCTGTGCATAATTTTCGTGTATATACTGTAATGCCTGTTCCATTAATTCGCTGGCACTATCTAAAACCTGCATTTTTGCCGCTACAAGGATATCTTCCAACAAATTCATAAATAATGTCTTAGACTTGAATACAGCCATATTACCAGGAAAGGAATAGCTTTCTACTAATTGCTGAACATGGCTAATAATTTGTGTGTTAAAGCCTGTATTGATTAGAAAATGTTGCTCGGCTAGCGGATATAGATTTATTTCTTCTGTAGGTAGGCTGTAATGAACAACTGCATACTCCCAACCTTTATGGCCAGTCGCTCTCACTTCTATCGGCATCTGGGGGCCAGCATGGGCAATCATTCCTGGCTCCATCATATAGGGGGTTCCATTAAAGCTAAAGATCGCACTCCCTGCAAGTGGCACTACTAAACCACACTTTTCTGGAGCTGTTGTTCTACCAGCATCTACTTCACCTGGCTCCATTTTTTTAGTAAAAACATCTGTAAATTTTACAGAAGCATGTGCAAAGTAATCAATTAAATACTTGATATCCATATGCTAACTCCTATACATGTATAACATTCTGAATCTGTGAAAAATGATGTAAATCATGATTGATTAATCCAACAAAATAGTCGATTATAGTCATTTCTGACGGCCCAATTTTAAATGACTGTTGCCATTGCTCGTCTGTCCATTGCTGAATGTCCTGCAATAATTGACGCCTTGTGGAAATAAAATCATTCAATGTTTCCTCCATTGTTTGTTCACGGCTTTTCTTAGCTGCCATCGAATTCAAATGTGCTACATCTGGCCCTTTCGGCAGACGCTCATCTGTAAAGAGAAAAGGAATTCGGTACTTTTGCACAAACTTGTCCCATGGAGGAAGATGCCCAATTACCTCTGCAACCGACCATTTCCCAGGTTCAATGGGCATACGCCATTGTGCCTCAGATAACCCTCGTAAATTATCTATCCAATCTAAAGATTTTATATAGTGTTTAATGACATAGGTTTTATCTTGTTGCAATTGTTCCCCCTCTTTCTTTTTTTATTGAAGATGAATTTTCAATTCTGGCCAACATAAATGCCATTGTTTTTGCTGAATTCTTTGACGATAAATCGCATAGGCATACTTATTTTCTAGGTAAAACGATGTTGGCTCTACTATGCCTGCTCCTAAAAGATGAATACCGTACGGTGCTGCAATCTCTAGTACCCCATCTGATAATTTTACTCCAATTGCCGTTGGGATTTCTGGGAAATGAGAGATTCCATCAACAGCAGACTGATATGGTTTACTACCATTTAGGACATGCATTCGTGCTTGATTTTTCACGGACCAAGGCTCGTTTGGAGATAACTTTCTCAGTTCTTGCTCATACTGCTTCTCTACTTCTTCTGCTAAATTTTCTTTATCAAAATATATCACATCAATATCAGCAATTGGTGTTCTTTCCTCCTTATTGTGAAGGTAATCCCATACCTTTGAGCGAATAATTCCTGCGCATATCCACCAATCTGGTAGTTGCAAGTTTTCTACTGTGGATAAAATGCTCATCATCCAGTCATCAGATGCAATTAAGTTCTTCAGCTCTTCCTCCGATTGAAGCAACCTCATTCTGTCAGCCTCCATTAATATAAATTAAATTTATAAATCACTAAAAATTATATATTAGATTTATACATTAACACCATTTACCCTAAAGCTAATAAAAGAAAGGGAGAAGCTTATGAATAAAATGATCATGCTGTTATTATTTGTACTACTTAGCTTAGTTGGACTTTTCTATACAAACGTTTCTTTAACACTCATATGTATCGGAATGGTAGCTGCTTTTATTGGTACACTTGCGGGAGGTGGTGGACTAATTACACTTCCTGCCATGATGCTTGTCGGTATCCCTATTCAAACAAGTATTGCCACAAACAAATTTTCGACAGGCATTTCGTCTTTATCCAGTATTTTTTATCTACTCTATCAGAAGGAGCTACATCTCACATCTATCATCAAATATATAGCTCTTGCTATTGTTGGGGGGATTTGCGGCTCACTTTTAGCGGTTTCGCTGTCTGAGCAAACTATGAACTATATGGCCTGTGTACTACTTCTTTTGGCTTTAGTCGTAACTTTAAAAAATAAGGCGTGGACGGAAGTTCCTGATTCGCTAGAACATCAAGCACCTCATTTTTGGCAACCATTTTTCATCGCTATGTATGATGGTGGTTTCGGCCCTGGCTCTTCGACATTTAGCATCTTACACTATCTACGTACTCATCATACTTACATAAAGGCTGTACAGCTCACTCGAGTACTCCTCTTCGGGAGCTGTACAGGAGCATTTATTGTGTTTTATCACACTAGCTTTATTCAATGGCACTATGCATTTGCTATGGCAATTGGCTCCATTATAGGCTCCCAATTAGGTCTTATAGTGCTCCCATACATTCCATTAAAAATAGCCAAAACACTACTAACATTGATTATTATATTGTTGCTTGTTCAAGTTACATTGAAAATAATTTAATGACCACTACTCAAATGCTCATGAATTACCTTCCATTGATCCTTAACTAATGTAAAAATATTAGTTGCTCTACCGCTACCTGATACAAACTTTTCGTTATGATAGCCTTCATAGTGATATGTATAAAGACAGGTAGCCGTCGTTTCATCAACGGTTAACCATTTTACATCAGTAGCTGAATAAACCTCTTCTTTAATGACATTCCATGCATGCTTGAAATAAGCCTCAATCTCCTCTGTTGTTGTGCATGTTTTATCAGAGAACCAATAAATTGCTTGTGGATGCAAAATAGCCTTTACTTGATTAAAATCATGGGTATTTGTTGCTTGGATATAATGTTCCAATGCTTGTTGATGTGTCATCTTCACCTCTCCTTTTTTCACAATATTATCCGATAATTAACTTTTTATAAATCACTAGTTCTGTATCCCTTTCTGCTTTGACAGTAAATAGATGGCAGCTATAATTAAGAAAAAACCACAGACCTGAAGATTAGTTATTTTTTCATCCAATAGAATAGAAGATAAAATCATACTACTAATTGGCAATAAGCTAGTAAGTACGCCTGCCCAAGATGCTGAAATTACTGCAAGACCCTGTTGCATCAAAAGAAACGCTATGACGGTTACAACAATGCCGAGATACAATACTAATCCCCACTCTGCAACTGATATTTCTTTAAATTCAAAATATCTGCTTTCAGCTACAGCAAATGGGAAAAATAATATGACGCCAAATAAGCTAACCATAGTTGAGACTGTAAGAGCACTCATACGATAAGAAATTAACTTACCAATGATGAGAAATAAAGATTCACAAAATACTGCACCTAAAATGAATAGATTGCCTAATAATGAAGTTGAATAATGGTTAGTAGTAGAATGGTTAGCAATGTTCATAAGGATAGCTCCCACTACGGCAAGAAGTATGCTAATACCCATATTCCTCGTTAATTTCTCCTTCAAAATAAAATAGGATAGGAATGCCGTGCAGACTGGCAGAGTACCAGTAATAATACCAGCTTCCATAGCAGTCGTTTTTGAAAGACCATGGAGCATTAATAGATTAAATAAAAACACCCCTAATAACGCTTGTAAAAAAATCGCTACTAACTCTTTTCTGTTTAATGTTGAAAATCCCTCTATCTTTATCCACAAAGGAATCAAAATAATTGCAGCCACAAGAAATCTTAGTTCATTAGCTAAGAAAATTGGAAAACTTTGAACAACCAATTTGCCCGCAACAACTGAACTACCAACGATACTCATCGCCACAATAACTTTCCCACTACTCCAGTTCCACCTACTCATTTTTCTATACTACTCGTTCCATGGATTCATTAATAATATCGGTTACTGCTAAATATAGGTTTTCAGGGTGTTCAGCAATTCGGTGGCAAAGATATAAGTACCACTCAATTCCATACGTTAAATATACTCTACAACGATAATCTTTCCTTCTTAATTCATTGAGTAATGTAGGGCGTACACCATAAAGCATCTCAACTTCAACATTTGGGTTCTCAAGATATTGACGTCGCTCTATCTCTTGAATAAGCATTTCATCATGTGTAGCGATTGATAACGGATGATTCGCATTTACTAACTGATCAACATAATCAAGATAATGCTTATTCAGTTCTTCTGATCTGATCATGGCTATATCGACAGACTCTTGAAAAGCCCCTTTAACAAGTCTTATTTTCCCTGGATATTGCATAAGTTCTTGTAAATCTATCTTTGTACGATAAAGATGCACTTGCAATGTAATCCCAACATTTGTATACTCCGTTGCTATTTTTTTGTAAAGAGTAATAATATCACTAGTCTTTGAGGACTCTTCCATACTTATCATCAAAGTTATTCCATACCGCTGAGCTTTTTGTGTAAGCTCTTCAAGATGCTTAAAAGCTATCTCAGCATTAATAGAAAGACCTATATGAGATAAATCGAAAGATACTGTTTGCTTCAAAGATAAAAACCCCATTTCCCCAATTACTTGTAAAAGCTCATCCTTTGCTCTTTGACAATCCCTTAAATTGGTTGTATTTTCCCCAATATATTCAATGGAGATATTATAATTGTCATTAAGATAATTACGTGCAGCAGCGATGGCATCCTCTCTTTTTTCTCCTGTTACATACCTTTTTGCTGCTTTCCATAATAATGGGTAGAGCTCTGTTGATTGCTGCACCGCATATTTCAAGCGCTCGTCTCGTGCCGCGGCTTTTAAGGCCTGAATCACTAATTCTTCTGTTTTCTTCATATTTATTCCCCCTCTTCGGTATTGGTAAGTATTTTATCATGATAAAATTGGTAACTGTAGAACCACTTTAAAGTGATTTTAAAGGTACCACTTTCAAATCGGAGGTATGTAAAATGTTATGGATACCTATAGATCGAGCATTAGATATTCCTTTAAATCGTCAAATCTATCAGCAAATACGGGAAAAAATTTTAAGTGGACAACTTCAGGCAGGTGAAAAATTAGTATCAACACGAGAGCTTTCAGTAGAATTAAAAGTATCAAGAAATGTCATATTAGAAGCTTATGATCAGTTACTTGCCGAAGGATTTTTATTTGCACGAAGAGGAGCTGGTACATTTGTTGCAGAAGGCACATTGTTACCACAACAGACCAAACCTCTTATTACAAATAAAGCAGGAGATCCAATAGTAGGGAAAGAGGTTGTAAACTTACGCTCGGGTATTCCAGCACTCGACTTGTTTCCTCGTAAAACTTGGGCGAGGATAAGTCACCAGCTATGGCACGATAGTGAGTCCTCCATATTAGGATACGGGGTTCCAGAGGGGCGCATAGAATTAAGGCATACTCTTGCCCACTACTTATTAAGGACAAGGGGCGTTGAATGTCATCCAGAGCAAATTATTATTACATCTGGTGCGACACAGGCAATGATGCTTGTGTCGAGATTATTGCTGTCATCTAATGATATTGCTATTATGGAAGATCCTATAACGAATGATATTCAAACTATCTTTAAAGCTTCTGGTGCTACCATTTATCCGGTACCAGTAGATGAATTCGGGATGAAAACAAGCCTATTACCAGATAATATAGATCCTAAACTTGTCTTTCTAACTCCCTCTCATCAATTTCCTTTAGGGAGTACCTTACCTATTCAGCGTAGAATTCAATTAATTGAGTATGCTAGAAAGAATCATTGCTTTTTAATAGAAGATGATTATGATAGTGAGTTTCGCTACGAAGGGCCACCTGTTAGCTCTTTACAGGGCCTAGATCCAGAGCTAGTTCTCTACATCGGTTCTTTTAGTAAAATTCTCTCTCCCGCATTAAGAATAGGATACATTATCCTTCCAACACAGCTTACTGAAAAATGCCGTCAATTAAAATGGTTTACGGACTTACATACACCTTCCTTAGACCAGCTTATCCTTTCTCGCTTTATACAGGAGGGCTATATGGAAAGACATATCACAAAAATGAAGAAGTTCTATAAAAGCCAACGTGATTTTCTGATTCAATGTTTACAATCCACTTTTTCACATAACATAAAAATATTTGGCTATTCTACAGGTATGCACTTAGTTGCAGAATTTGAGAAGATTGATTTTACACGAAACTTATTAGTGAAAATAGAACAATTTGGTGTAAAGGTTTACCCAGTAGAGGATCATACAATTCAAAAGGGAAAATATAATAACAGATTGATTATTGGCTATGGTCATTTACAAAAGCATGAAATTGAACTAGGCATCACTAGACTTTTTCAAGCAATTTATCATTAGGAGGATGTCTGTGCTAGCTACTATTGAAAAACAATCAAATTACCATATTGCTACATTCAAACGGCCATTACTATATTCAATAGATGCCGTTTGGGCCGCTATGACTAACAATGAAAACCTACAAAAATGGATGAGTAATTTAGAAATCATTGAGCTACGTAAGAACGGGAAAATACATTTTAATATGAATGATGGAACAGGTAATTTTGAGGAAATAACCATCACAGATTATGTTGAGAAAGAAGTATTAGAATTTGGTTGGGGAACAGATACGGTGAGATTTGAATTATTTTCTACTGAAAAGGGTTCTTTATTGGTATTAGTGGAGACACTTCAAAATCTGACAGAGCATACACCGAAGGATTTAGCAGGATGGCATATTTGTCTTGATATGTTAAAAGATCTACTAAATGGCGTTGACCATCAATATTTCCCAATGGATGAATGGCAGCAAAGATTCAGCGAATACCAAAAAATGCTGAATAGTATAAAGTAAAATAATACAAAAAATCCTAGAGCATCATTACTCTAGGATTTCTATTATTGATAAAAGGCTGTAGCAATTGCTAGTGCTTTTAAAGGATCTTTGATTGAATCCAGTGTGTAAACAAGCTTTTCATCCTGCCACACAATTAAATTACCTGATTGATAGACATCTAGCTGAGCCATGCCATATTGCCTTGGAATAGGCAGCATGTGGTTTTCTAAATACGCTACTGCCTGCTTAGCAAGTTTGACACCTGCATCAGGATTATCAGTTCGTGTATGAGTGGCAATTGCCCATCGCCCTTCGTTCCAACCAGTCCATAATGAACCAGCGCCTGCATCTTGATAACCTTTTATATTGTAACCAAGATCAACCTCTTGCCCGCCATTTTGATTAAAATTATCAAATGCTATCTGTGTGCTTGCACCTTCCACACTTTTATATTTCTTGACCAGCAATCTTCCAATAACAGTCGCTGATTTCTTTAATCGAATATCGTTAATTGGCATATTCTCTTTGCTCTCATAAAAAATAACTTCAACCTGGTCGCCCTGTGTTCTTGCTGTAGCTGATAAAAATGTACCCTCTGCAATAGGTAACGTTGTTGGCATTTTTATTGGAACATTGAAATGTATCTGCTCCTTTATTTGTTGAAGAGCTTCAGTTGCTTGAACCGTATCAATTTGATCATTATTAGACAGTGCTACAGATGTACTTGTTTCAATCTCATGTTCTTGTGCATTCTTATTTCGTTCAGCACAAGCACTTAAGCTACAAATGCTTAACAATAAAAAGAGAAATACTACCTTTTTCAACATGTTAACCCCCATTTAAGAAATGCCTTCTCTCCATATTTTCCCCTGAAAAAGGTTAACTTAAACGCTTCAGCTATCGAAGTTCATTGATGCGCTTCGTCAGCTCATTAAACTTCTGATCGAGCATGGTGTAGTCCTTATCTTTTACTGTTAGAAAGCTCAGTTTGCCTAAAATCTCTTGTCTTTCCGTTTCAAGCTTTAAACGGAGAGCCGCTGTATCATCCACTTTATTCGGTGTGACTTCTGTCCACTTTTTCTTGATGTGCTGACCGTGAAGCTCCCAAACACTGTTCGTGACTTTTTCTAGAAAGAATCGATCATGTGAAACGACAAGCAATGTTCCATTATATTGAGTAAGAGTATGCTCTAACTGCTCACGAGAAGGTAGATCAAGATGGTTTGTCGGCTCATCTAAAATAAGAACATTTTTATCCTCTAAAATATAAGCCATCAGCTTACACTTTACGCGTTCTCCCATACTCATTTTGCCTATGGGAGATGTCCAATGTGTCAGTGTAAACCCTAAATTCTTCATCAAGTTGCGCACTTTAGCACGCTCTTCAAATGTCTCTTGATAAAAATATTGCTCTGGTGTCTGATCAAGTGGTAAATCAAATACTTCCTGTGTCAGATAACCAATGTTTGCAGCTGGTGATACCCATACTTCACCCTCAGCTTCTAGCTTGCCTAAAAGAACTTTTAAAAAGCTTGTTTTCCCACTTCCATTCTTTCCTGTGATAGCTATCTTATCTCCAAATTGAGCCGTAATATTCACATCGTTAAATAGTATGCGTTCACCAAATTTTAAAGATAAATGCTTGATTTCCAGTAAGCGTTTGCCGACTCGTTGATTCGTGCCTAAAGAAAAACGAATCTCTGCTTCTGGCTCCACTGCTTCCACTCTTGTCTTCGCAAGTTCAGCCTCTAATCGCTTTTTCTTAGATTTCACCTGAGAATCTAAACGCTTTGCTTTCACACGATGGTACTCCTTAAAACCTTCCAGTTTTGTTGACTGGGCGTGGCCCTTTTGTGACCAAGACGTCAGTTCCGACATTTGAGCCTCAATTCGTTCAATGTTTTTTTGCTGCTTCTCGTAGGCACGTTGCTGTGTTAATCGTCGGTGTTCCCTATCAGCCATGTAGCTTGTATAATTGCCATCATGTTCAATCAGGCTTTTTTCCTCAATAGACCAGATTTTTGTGGCAACCTTATCTAAAAAATAGCGATCATGTGATACCACGATGATTGTCCCCTTATAGTTTTGTACTTGTCTGATGAGGAATGCGGTACTTTGTTCATCTAAATGATTCGTTGGTTCATCAAGTAATAAAATTTGAGCATTCTGGGAAAAACCTTCTGCAAGACGCATTTTCAGCTTTTCACCCCCACTTAACGCTGCAAATGACACATTAGGTACCTGCCACTTAGCCAGCAGATCAGCTTCTCTTGCGGATACTTCTAGTTTGTCAAAATGAGCTAGCTCCTGTTCAACAAATGTAATTTTTAAAGCCTGTGCTCCCTGAATTACTCCCATAGTTGGTGATAATGTACCTTGAATCAATTGTAATAATGTCGATTTCCCAGCACCATTCCTCCCTATAATGCCGATGACTTCGCCTTTTTTTACTGTGCCTGTCACATGCTCAAATAACAACATATCCTTTATTTCATAACGTACATCCTGTAATTTTAAAAGTTCCTTCATACTATCCATCCTCTCAGTTGGAGGGACAAAAAAATCCCTCCAATTCATTTGGAAGGATTAGTCGCTACAATATCATACACAAATAAGCTCCAAACTATTGTGAAAACAAGCTTTGGAGTAGCTAATTATCGGCAGTGGTTTGCGAATATAAAGCAATTATTATGAAAAATGGGCAGACTAATCCTATTTTTGTTGTTCGTGAAATATAAAATTTCCTATACAAAAATTAAGATTAGTTATTCATTAGCCACCCATCTTCCCTTCATTCATCGTTATCGTCATTGTAACATCATTTTTTTAAAAATAAAACTCCATACCTTGAGCTAAGTCTATCTAAAACATTCATAGGAACGAATTTGGCTTCTAGAAATGGTACGGAAATACCAGCCATATCTTCGACTCCATCTAAAGCCAGCAATGATTTCCCTTCCTACAGCTGTTGGGAAAAACCAAAAACTTCTACCACTATTCATCCAAATATACGTATTTCTAAATAAACAGGAGCGTATACCACTAGAACCTTCTCGCCAAGCAGGAATTGGTGGTGAAAAACCTGGTGGTGTGCTTATGGGCATTTGTCCTGCGGGAGGGGGGCCGAAATGAGTTGGCCCAAATGACGTTGTTTCAAAATCATTATAACCTCCCCAACCACCAGGTCTTCTAAAATTATCTTCTCTAAATGGATTATTATACACACAAACCCTCCTTTTACATTATTCAATATATGTAAAAGGGCGATTCACCGTTGAGCCATTGCCCATTTACCAAAGGTTACCTAGTTCCTATTATTATATAATGGAAGGAAAATCATTCAAAAAGGAGTACTTATGAAAAAATTATTGATACTCTTATTAGCCCTGCTTATCTCAGGTAGTATGTGGATGCTGCTTGCTAAAAATTCAGTCTCTTCTTCCACAAGTATCCAAGCAAAGCTTGCTGATGTGAAAGATTACACATACTACTTAGATAAAGGCAACGATGCCATTGGCAAGAGCATGACGAAGTTAGATTTAGTGATTGTAGAACCTCTTGAAATGCAGCAAAAGTATATCGTCAATGCTCAAAAAAGCGGTACTTTAGTGTACGGCTATATTAATGTGATGGAAGCAGACAAATGGAATACAGCACTCTATCAACAATTGAAGGAAGAAGATTTTTATCGAGACAAACAGGGTGAAAGAATGTATTTTGCCAAATGGGATTCTTTTTTAATGGATTTGACTTCTACGCACTATCAAGACATTTTGCTAGCAGAAATAGAGCAGCAAATTGTTCAGAAAGGCTTAGACGGTGTGTTTTTAGATACGGTTGGTAATATCAATTCCTATTTACCTGAAGATGAACAAAAGTGGCAAAATGAAGCCATGTTATCTTTTATCCAACAAATCAAAAAACGACATCCAAATATATCTGTTGCTCAAAATTGGGGATTTCAAACACTCGCCGATTATACAGCACCATTTATTGATTTTATTATGTGGGAGGATTTTTCGTATCCTGTGGTAGGAAAAGATGAATGGTCACTCGATATGATGCAACAGCTTGTCCACATACGCAATAAATTTGGTACACAAGTGATGACAATTGGTTTTGAAGAAGAAGCAAAAAGCCGTGCTTTAGCTGAGAAGCATCACTTCAAATTCTTTTACAGTCCTGCTGGCTCTTACTATAATAGCTGGCAATCATCCTTACTTCCCTCTGACAAACGACTGTTTTGAGGGATATTTGTTTAAGAGCTCATCTCAGGGGTAGACTAAAAGAAAATCAGCTTGAGGTGATAGGATTGGATACGACCAATATGTATGAAGAACAAAAACATAAGCATGAAAATCGCTTTCAATATAAGCAGCGTAACATGTGGACTGGGATTTTATTTGGGCTTGGGGTTGTTGCATTTATAGATGAGGTGATTTTTCACCAATTATTACACTGGCATCATTTCTATGATAAGTCTACAGCAGCTATTGGACTAGTTTCAGATGGTTTATTTCATGCATTCAGCTTTTTTGCTACGATTGGATCTGCTTTTTTATTGGCTGATCTACATAGAAAACATGGGTTTTGGCTAAAAAGATGGCTAGGCGGTATTTTTCTTGGAGCAGGCTCATTTCAGCTTTACGATGGAATTATACAACATAAATTCATGAAACTTCACCAAATTCGTTACAATGTTGAAATACTTCCCTATGATATCGTTTGGAACATTTTGGCGGCGCTATTAATAATTATCGGTATTGTCTTACTGCTCCAAACAAATCAAAAAGATCGATAGGAGGTGGCGCATCTTGCATTCTCACGATGTTCATGCTCAAAACTTTCCTATGATGGTTCAGCTTTTACTGGCCTTGCCATTTGTTCTAGCTCTTATAGGCTATATTCTCGCTGTTATTATTTCGAATCAACATAAAAAACGATGGCCTCATTTCCGTACTATCTGTTGGATTGTTGGAAATGTCTGTGCTCTGATTACATTAATCGGCCCATTGGCTGCTCTTAGTCATATTCATTTTGACGCACATATGATAGGACATTTATTGCTTGGCATGCTGGCACCATTACTTATGGCTTTAGCAGCACCCATGACTCTGCTGTTAAGAACCTTACCAGTAAACAAGGCACGTATTCTCTCTCGGCTACTAAAAAATCCGTATGTTCGTTTTATTCGTCATCCAATTATTGCATCTATTCTAAATGTAGGAGGCCTATGGTTACTCTATACAACCTCACTTTTCAATTTGATGCATGAACATATACTACTGTATGTATTCATTCATCTCCATATTTTTCTAGCGGGTTATTTGTTTACTATTGCCTTTATTTATATTGATCCTACTCCACATTCATACTCTTATGTTTTTCGATCCCTTACATTAGTAGTAGCATTGGCTGCTCATGCCATATTGGCAAAATTTATTTTTGCAAATCCGCCTCATCATGTACCATCCACTGAGGCAGAACTAGGTGCTAAGATCATGTACTACGGTGGAGATGCTATTGAAATCCTTCTTGTGTATATTCTCTTTTATCAATGGTTTAAAAGCACAAGGAATAGTATTCACCCCAAAGCAGCTACTTCATCACGCTAATCTCGCCCTGTTGATTAGGCTAAATAGGATTGGATAATCCGCCAGTCCTCTAGCTTTTCAGTGAACGTTTTAATATTTTTCCCTGGTATTGGACTTGTTGATGGCATTTTTTTATAGGCTCGTCCTTCTAGAAGCCCTAAGCCAATATGCTTTTTAAAAACCTCAAATGCTTTCGCTCCATTAAAAAGCACTAATTGAATATTAGGGTATTGTTCAAAAAGGGTTTGAAAATCATTGGGCTTTTCATTGCGTATCGCTGCATCTAAACTTCCTTCACGTTCACAAGTTGCAATCGTGTCCCAAAGACCGATTGCATTGTTTTTTAATAAGTCTATTCTCTCTGTATAATCATTTGGAATCGCTATCTGTAATAACTCACCCATAATAGGCCAAAAGTGATTGCGTGGATTGCCATAGTACTGCTGTTTCTCTAACGATTGTTTTCCTGGCATGGATCCAACAATGAGCACCCTTGTTGATGAGTCTACAATTGGTAATAATATATTTTTTAATTCATTGGACACAACAATCACTCCTTTTCTCTATTGTAGCGGAAAATTCGAACCAGTAAGTAAATCTTGGCTTGAAATGAACAAGGGATGTTGGCATGAATGGTTCATTTTATACGACTGCACAATTTTGTAGCCTATACAGTAGCCTATCCAAGGTGGAAGGGCCCCCCCGTATAGAAATGGATGATGTTGTTTGATTCCTTGGAGTTGTAAATTCGGTAAAAAATGATGCTCCCATAAAGCTAAAAGTTCTTTTTCTGAGTAGGATTGTAACCAAGGAGCAATCCACCTTTCTCCGTATAAATCTTTCACCGCATCTTCTGCTAAGCCTTCTAAAATGAGAGAATCCAATAAAGTCATATCATCTAAAGTTTTTTTTAATATGTGTATACGACAAACATGGTTATATTCATGAGCAAATAATGCTTGAAGCTCCTGCTTTTCTAAATCACCCACAAATAAAAAAAGCGAATGAGGATAAGCGACACCATTTTTATTGGTTATCGTTTGCTGCTGAGTAATTGGGAAAATATAAATTGGTATTGATGGGCCATTCCATTTCCTCTGTAAGTATAGGAACTCCTGCTGTACACTGGCCCATAATTTTTGCCTCTTTAATTTTTCAACATCGACTTCCTCATGAGGTAAAAAAAGACCCTGTTGCTGTAATGTATAGTGAATTTCTTCTGGAAGCCCATCTCGAAATAGTTTGACTAATCGACCGCAAAGAATCGAGCATTGTAAGCTTGTTCGCTCATCCTTTCTAGTTGATTTTCTAGCACTTACAAATTCATCTAACCACTTATCCGTTGACACAACTGCCATATTATCACCTCTTCACAGCATATGTCTTGAATAGACAATCGGCTAGTGATAAATGCATCAAATCGCATATATTAGCTTGTAATGACAATGAAAGGAGGGATATGTGTGAATCCAGCTGATGCTTATAGTCTTTGCTGTAAATATCATGGTAAACGTGTTCGAATCTCGGATTCATCTGGTAAAGTACATGTTGGAGAAATCACAAGGGTAGATAGAAGACAGGTATGGATTCTACCTGATAGAAGATATAGTGGTTATGGTTTAGGGTTTTGGGGATTTGGAGGGTATGGAGGAGAAGGTTTTGGCTATGGAATTGCTCTAGGAACAATTTTAGGTATTGCGCTAGCTCCAATTATTTTCTTCTAATTCAAACCTTTTATTTAAATGAAAAAGAAGCCATTTCAAACATTCTTGAGATGGCTAATTTTTCATTATTGAACTTGTTCTTGTTGCTGTTTGCTTTCAATCAGCTCGGATATTGTAACAAATGTGTAGCCTTGCTTTTTTAATGCAGGTAGTATTTCTTCTAGTGCTTGAATTGTTTGTGTACGGTTCCCGCCACCATCATGAAATAAAATAACATCTCCAGGCCTTGTTCCCTTCATTACCTTTTGCACAATTTTCCTTACACCAGGCTCTTTCCAATCTTGCGTATCCTGATGCCAGGACCACATTACTACCTTATAGCCGTCCTTAACAGCAGCATTAATCATAGCATCCGTGTAATTTCCACCAACGGGACGGAATAAAACTGGGGAAAAACCAGTAATACTATAAATCGTGTCATTTGTCTTTTGAAGCTCCTCTTGCAATTTTTTGATGGAAACTTTAAATGGATGTGTATACGTATGATTTGCTAATTCATGGCCTTCTGTATAAGAACGTAAAACAAGCTCTGGATATTTTTCTGCATTTTTTCCAATAATAAAAAAGGTGGCTTTTGCATCATATTTTGCTAATAAATCTAGCACAGCTGCTGTGTATTTAGGATGTGGACCATCATCAAAGGTGAGTGCAACAATTTTATCCTCTGTTTTGATATCCCAAACAACTTCACCTGTCTCCTCATAATAAGGACGACCTCTATCTGCGTAGCCTTCCTGCACTAAAAATCCCGAGATGATTAAAAAGAAAACCATAAAAATGAATACGTAATTACGTGTCATAGCATCACCTCCCAAGTCCGAAATCACAGAACTCCGTCAACTTACTATTTACGAATTACCCGGAAATATACTTGTGAAGGATTGTCTGTTTTCTCCTTTTAATTATTTCAAAAAAATTTTAAACGTTCTTTATAATTTTGAACAATATGTGAAAATCTTTGAATAGTACTTTATTTTTTTATTTATTGATGTAAAATTAAATCAAATCTGATATATAACAGTTATTATAAATATATAAATGTTATGCAACACAATAAAGGGGATGACATATATGTGGATTATTACAGTATTTGAAGAAAACACTTATCGCATGTTTGAGTACAGTTCTAAACGTGAGGCAACAAATGCATTACATAAATTTAAAGAAACTGCTTTGCTTTCTTATACAAGATAAGAAAGGATAAATGGAATCTATTCATTTGAGTAGATTCCTTTTTGTTATAAAGTACCTCCGATGCTTCCCCCCTCATTCCTTTCATCCTTATACATCTAGCAACATATTTAGTTTTTTTTCATGAAAATGTCGAACACCTTGCTAGCCTTCACCATATGTATATAGAGAAAAGGAGTGATTTCAATGGTGACAATTGAACCTATTATGATTAAAGGGCATTTCTTCACTGCAGTAGTTGTTCAATTACCTAAAACAACATTACTAACTATTTCTAATGATACAGGCTACATTATGTGTGGTGCTTTAGATGTCGGCCTATTAAATAGTCGCTTAGTTGATCGGAAAATTATTGCTGGTCGTGCAGTAGGCGTGAAAACAATTGACGAGCTATTAACAGCTCCATTAGAATCTGTAACATATGAAGCAGAACAGCTTGGTATTACAGAAGGAATGACTGGTGTAGAGGCACTTTTAAAAATGATCTAATTGGCTAAAAAAGCGTCAACTAGACGCTTTTCTTTTTTGTTTGCTAACTATTTGAATAAGCAATTTCCCCATTTCCCATACTGTTGGACAAAGGGAGTTGTTAGTATGAATAGTAGGCAACATGTTAAAATACACGCCACCTTACTTATTATTGTTTTAATTGTTTTCATCTGGTCTGTTATAAAGCCGTCCTCCTATTTAGATTGGCTAGCTGAAGTCAGTCCTGGAATTGTGGCAATAACAGTCGTTGTTTGCATTTATCATAAATTTCGCTTTACCACATTTTCTTATTTTATTATCGCTCTCTTGTCGATCCTGACATTTATAGGTGGGCATTATACCTATTCGGAAGTCCCTCTTTTTAATTGGATAAAAGATGAATTTCATTTACAACGTAATCACTATGATAGGTTTGGCCATTTTTTAAAAGGTTTATTAGCCATCGTAATAAGGGAAATACTAATCAGGAAAACACCACTTACAAAAGGAGCTTGGCTTACAGGTATTACGATCAGTATTCTGCTCGCAATTGCTGCTTTTTATGAAATCATTGAATGGTTAAGTACAAGAATCTCGAAGGGAAGTAAAGGAGCAAAGGATTTTTTAGGCAAGCAGGGAGATAAATGGGATGCACAATGGGACATGTTTTTAGCCTTGCTGGGAGCTATTTTAGCTTTACTTCTATTCACAAAGCTCCATGACAAATTTTTAAAAAGAATAAACAAATCCTAAATATTTTTGCATAGCATGATTATATAACCTATGAAAGGTGGTATTAGATGTACTATGCACAGGTCAATCAACAAACACATCATCCATCACGTACTATGATTGTAATCGGCTATGGACAGGTAATGGCTACACCAAGCTCTGTACAATTACAAATTGAAGTCCAAACACAGGGCAACCATGTACAAGGTCCTCAACAGGAAAATGCGGCAATCATGAATGAAGTTATGCAATCACTTATCGCACTTGGTATTCCAAGAGAACAAATTCAAACGGCTAGTTATACAATCACACCACTATATAATTTCGAAGATGGCAAACAAATTTTTAATGGCTATGAAGTAGTCAACGCCATTTCCGTCAACGTTTCGGATACCAATGATTTGGGCTTAATCATTGATACGGCTGTAGAAAATGGGGCAAATCGAATAACCAATATTCAGTTCAAAATGGACCATACCGATGCTTACTATCAGCAAGCATTAAGTTTAGCGCTACAGAATGCTCAATTGAAGGCGAAAACAATAGCAGAAACTATGCACCTGCCTTTGCAGCCACTCCCTGTAGAGATTGTGGAAGAGCAGGCTAACACACCTATCCTTTATCGCTCTATGGCTGTATCCTCGGGAATCACGCCTATAGAACAGGGACAAATTGCTATTGATGCTACTGTTCGTGTAAAATTTCAATACTAAAGTTAGGAGCCTTCCGCTAGTCAAAGTGCAGAAGGCCCTCATTTATTTTACAAGTGTATTTTTTTCAATAAGGATTTCATCATCCTGAGTTTTAATAACCATATCAAAATGTTGGCAATGTGGATGCATAAATAATTCATATTGAATACGTCGCTCATCATGTGATTGTTTTAAATAATTTATATCTGTCCCTCTTTCAAGCACATCACGATCTGATCTTCTCTTAAGCTCTGTAGCCCCATCCGTATAAAAATAAATCTTTAAATCGAATAACTGCGGATCTATAAATGCTACACACATTCCTTCTACTATCGTGATCTGTTTTTTCGAAGATATTAATGTACTTTTCATATAATGTGTATCGATTGTCATTAAATCGAGTCCTACTCTTATCATCTGAACATCTCGCTCCAATGATGGCAGATGATGAGCAGCGGGATGACAAGCCGTCATTTTAAAACGATGATGCTCATTTTGATATGTATAATCAAGTATAGTTTGTTTGCGAATATCAGAATTCACAATATACGGATCAGTATTTAAATAATTCACTTCATCTTTATCTAAAGCATGTATAAGTTTTTTGGCAAATGTCGTTTTTCCAGCAGCTCCATGACCAGAAATGCCGATTATGATTTTTTTATCAGCTTGTTTAACCCATCTTAAAATTTCTTTTAATATCGTCTCCATCTTACTCTCCTTCACTATAAAAGGTATGGCAAGAAACAATTCCTACCATACCACTTAATATTAGCCTTCATTATACGGGGAATCCCATATTCGCTCTATCATTACTCCATTATGCTTAGGGCTTAGTAGAAAAACATCTGGGTTGCTTAAATTTTTCCAACAGTGAAAATCAACATCCTTATCATAATACTTCAGTAGCAAAGAGATGATATTGCCATGACTCACAATTAATGTATTATCAACATCCTGAGCAAATGCATCTTTTACAAGGTCTACAATTCGATGCATCGCTTCATTACTGGATTCTCCACCATCATATTTTAAATCCATATCAACAAATGTCGCCTGTAATTTTTCGTACCAATCTGGAAAATCTCTAGTACTTAAAAGGCGCTCCGAAAGACGTTCATCAATTTCAATCGTTATACTTTCTCTGCTACTTAATGGTTCAATGGATTGGATTGCTCGTAAGAAAGGGCTAGATACAATTCGATCAATTTTTAGATTCTTGAAAAATTCAGCTAAACTATTTGCTTGCTCTATTCCCTTCTGTGTTAAGGGTGCATCTAGTGATTGTCCTTGTGCTAGACAATGTCTAATGACATAAATTTTCCCCATAAAAACCTCCTAATTTAGAAAGTCATTTATAAACGATTATTATACCCCGTTTTCTAAATAGCTCCGATTTAAATGTTCCTATTCATTATCTCACTTGTTCTACATTTTTCCGCCCAAAATAATTCGTCCCTATCACACCAATAATAATCATGATGCCACCAATAAGATGATATAGATGGAAATCTTCCTGTAAAAATAAGACCCCTGCCAAAATAGTAATAAGTGTTGCAAAATTGCTAAAGACACTCATTTTAGATGCTTCCAATTTAGATAAAGCATAATTAGATAAATAGGATGTACCAAGTGAAGATAGTATACCTAAATATAAAATAGCGAAGACAAAATGAGCATGTGTTAATGGCTTAAAAAATTCATTGAGTGTTCCATTCATCATATGACTTCCAAGAGCCATTCCATTAAAAATAACAAATCCACACAATGTCATGACATATGTTAATGCTAGTAAAGAATATTTCTTGGTAAGCCCTCTAGCAAAAATATTATAAAGTGATGTCGCAATCGCTGATAGTAAAATAAATCCACTTCCTATGACATTTCCTGTAGTAGTATTTGCTCCATTCATCATTAACAGATAGATGACACCAAGTACGGACAAACTTACAGATACAAGTTGACCCCGAGTAGCTTTTTCCTTTAACAATAAACCTGCCAATGCTAATGTAAAAATAGGAATTGTCGCTTGAATAATTCCCGCCTCTGATGAGGAAATTTTAGCAAGTCCAAGCACTTGAAACGTAAAAAAAGCAATTGGATACAAGATGGCTAACGGTAATATTTTTAGTATGTCCTGCATGTTCATTATTAGCTTATTTTTTGTCATTACCATGATTATAACAATACCGATGAATGCAAAAGTAAAACGATGTGCAAGTATATCAATAGGACTTGCTACAGTCAACGTAACTTTCACAAACATAAATGAGAGCCCAATGACAAATGCATAAATTATTGCTGCTATATAGGCATTTCTATTTTCTGACATAGGATCGTACTCCTTCTTTAAACATTCCGGCCGGTATAGTTATCGTATTAAATAGAGAACTTATTGACGATATAAAAAAAACACATCTGTACCGATACAGATGTGCTGGAGGTTATGTATGCTTAAATACGAATGGATTTATTCTCAGCTCCTGACTCAGATCCAAACAGGCTCACTTCAAGCAGGGGCAAAACTCCCCTCGATTCGCCAGTTATCACAGCAATTTTCCTGTAGTAAGAGTACGATTTTAGCATCTTTAAAAAAACTGGAGGATCAGCATCTTATCTATTCAATGCTTAAAAGTGGCTACTATGTTGTTGATCATCAACTGCCCATCCAACCAAAAATGAAAAATTACATAGATTTTGCTACATCTTCGCCCAATTGGCATGCATTCCCTTATCAAGATTTTCAGCATTGTATTAATAAGGCCATCGACATATACCAAGCAGATTTATTTAGATATGGGACACCAAAAGGCCTACCGTCATTAATAGCGGAAGCAAAAAAACTATTAACAAGCTATCAGCTGTTTACAAAGGAAGAAAATATTTTCATTACTTCAGGTGTCCAACAATCTCTATCCTTGCTAAGTATAATGCCCTTTCCAAATGGTCGCTCAACGATCTTAGTGGAACAACCTAGCTATCATTTGTATATGGATTATTTAAAAACCTATGAACTTCCGGCAATGGGCATCAAAAGAACAACGGATGGCATTGATTTAGATGAATTAGAAAACATTTTTAGTAAACACGACATAAAGTTTTTTTATACGATGCCACGTCTGCACAACCCTCTAGGAACTTCCTATAGTAAAAAAGAAAAGGATTCAATACGAAAACTTGCCTATAAATATAATGTGTATATAGTTGAAGATGATTATTTAGCGGATTTTGAGCAAAATACAAAAATAGATCCCCTATTTACGGAGGATACACAGGATCGGGTTATTTATTTAAAAAGCTTTTCTAAAATTATGTTTCCTGGCTTACGTATCGGACTTGCCGTATTACCAAATGTTTTGATTAATACCTTTCAACAGTATAAAAATACCACTGATATTGATAGCTCCATGATCTCCCAAGCTGCATTAGAGCTCTACTTGAAAAGTGGTATGTTTGAACGTTATCAGAAGAAAGTCAGTGAAGCTTATGCAAGCCGAGCAAATCAACTTCAACAATCTATAGCAACTCATCTGGCAGACTATCAATCCTCAAAGGAAATCTGTATGCATAGCCATATCATTCTACCGAGACAGGTGAATACTTCTAAGATTATTGATCATTTGGCACAACAAAATATTTTGTTAGATCCTATTAAACGCAATTATTTAGATGCATTTTATCGGGAACGTATTATCAAACTAAATGTATCGAATATAGACGAATCCAAGATTGATGTTGGCATAAGGGAAATTGCGCTAGCCCTTCATAACACGAGCAATTATTTCTAAAGAACATTATTCATGAAACCTTATTGTAGCTCATATAATTAGACATCATAAATTGGTTCAATAAGGAGGATTCAATGCAATCTGAGAAATTGCGACTAAGGAAGATTCAACGTCTTGCATATGAAATTATGGATGAGATGCACAAAGAAAAGCATCGCACAGAAATGCACAAATTAATTCCGATTATTGATAACTTGTCGCGGGCAATTGGGGATTTAACAGATTCTGTTGGTAAATACTCACTGGATTATGTAGAAGAAAAAGTAAAAAATGCCCATGCTCTTTTATTTAACAAAGAAAAGGTAGATATTTATTAATAAAGACAGGGAAAAAGGGTAACCATATACATGGCTACCCTTTTGGCATTAATGCGTTTCAGGTTCGAATGTTTTACAGTCTGTTTCCTCGCTGTTGGAAGCATGTTGTCCCTTTTGGCTGACAACATAAATTTTTTCAGCTGTGCATTTGTTACCAGAATCCCAAAATGTGCAGTTATTGACTTCACAAAGAATTTCTTGTGCCATCGTCTCACACCTCCTCCTTGTTATCTTTAACAAATTAGAGGTAATCAATACGTTATTCAAAAAAGTCATCTTGCACTTTTGTCAGTGCTGTCTGATTCACTCCATACTGAAGTCTAGATTAGTAGGATGATTTGATAAATGTTCCTGCGTAAGCATATTTGTTGAGGGTACCTTGTTGTCAACTTCTTCAAAACGGAAGCCATCTGCCCAGACTTTACCCGAACCAATTAGTAACACACCAAAATAAATGGAATTACCTTCTTCAGGTACGTCTAAGACAATAGAATAATGATTCCATTCAGTAGAACCTGTCACAGGGCGTTGATCCATATTATCAAATTGAATCGTATCACCTGTACCATTGTCAATACGCATCCATGCACCACACTTTGTAGCATCTGCCGTCTTTAAGTAGCATGACATTTTCAAGCGTTTCCCTTTATAGTCAGCTGCCTGAAAACCCTGCATCATTGTAGCAAATTGACCATGATTTGCTGAGGCAGTTGTGGAATACAATACTCCTGAACGCTTCCCTGAATGAAATACCTTGTCATCTGTATGAAATTTATACAATTCGGGATTAGCACCACTCAACACCCAACCTTTAACCTGTTCAACTGTTTCCATGTAATGTTCCTCCTCCATCATATTTAATGATTGCATTACTTTTCGATACTTTCCTGGTGGTAAAGCATAAACTTCTTTAAAGGCTCTTGTAAAAGCCTCTTGTGATTGAAACTGAAGTGTTACAGCAATCGTTAATATCGATACATTAGAGTACATCAAATAACTCGCTGCCATAGCTAGCCGACGTATACGAATATATTCACCAATCGTAATTCCCGTTTCTTGCTTAAAAATTCGGCTTAGATGGTACTTCGAATAGCCAGCAGTATTAGGAAGACATTCAAAAGAAATTTCTTCCATCAATTGCTCCTCGATATAGGCAATAGTTCTTTGTGTCGCTTGACTATACTCCATGTTACTCACCTCATCTTTATCATAATGGAGAAGGAAACAGATTTTTTGATGGAGGTTGCTAAATTTAGCTTAATCAATTATTTTTGTTGGTGTTGCTTCTTGCACAACGATGAGACCATCATAAGCTTCCTCAGGTGTCATTTTAATGGTGTACAGCATTTGTGTCAGCTTATACCACGGACGAAAATCATCGCCGATATTGCCCATTCTTTGCTTTTTGGAAAGAATATTCGCCAGCTCCTTCGATTGTTTGGCAGCTTCAAAATCCACATAAAAGATGTTATTATCAATGTCACTAAAGGCATCCACTAAAGCATTGTGATGCTCAATCGTATATTCCTTTCGTGCTCCAGACCCATTTTGTGCCTGGAATGTATTTTTCACAAAGTCTGTGCCAATCGCAAAATATTGATCTTTATATATCTCACTTAAATAATGCCCCATCGATTGATAGCCTGCCATCGTAGCAGAAGTTTTCTCAATATGACCATTATGAGCAGACATTAATACTTTATCATGACCTTGTGTTGCTTCATATTCAACAATCCATTGTAAATTTTCAGCTAAATATTCGTCCCTTAAATTCATATAATTACCATCATTTAAAAATAATTGCGTACGCTGCTTCATAATTTGCGCATATTGAACAGCAAATGCGAATTCATCCTTTGAAGATTTTTGCTCATACATCGCTTTGTTTGATTGTAAATCGTTGATTATTGTATCAATGGTTTTATCAAGCTCAAGTAGCTGACTATCCGATAAATCTCTCATCGTTTTGTTGGAAACATGCTCTAGCTTAGTCGTGAATTTTCGTGCATTGTCAGCATGTACCTTGGCGTAAAAATCAAGTAACCCCTTTTTGCTGTAATCATAGCGTTGCATATCATTTCCATAAAAGTAAATTTTATCTTGAACATCAACTGTCTGATTATAGTCATGCATCCACTGCACAAACTCTACCATTTGTTCTGTTTTGTAGATGCCATAGTCTAACGCTTTTATAGCTTCCTCCGCCGTTCCGACACCGTTTTCGATAAATTGATTTATCTGCTGGGCCCCACCAAAATCTCCTTCTAAAACGAAAACATGGACATTTTCATTTTTTATCATCGCTTCAAATACATCTTTTTTTAATGTTTGAAATTCGATATTGCCATGTGTTGCTTCCCCAAAACCAATAATTTTTACATCATCAGGAATGTTGATATCTTTAATTTCATTCGTATATTGTGCGGCATCTTTTACTGCCTCTCTCTGTCCACATCCTACTAAAGCTACTAATAGCATCGATGCAGTTAAAAAACGTAAGCTACGTTTCAGCATTCTCATTCTCCTTTTAGCTTAAATAGATTTTCGCTGGAAATAGTAATATCCTCCGAGGAAAAATACGATGAATCCGCCACCTACTACGGTTAACAATTGCTCCCACGGTACAAAGAATACATCGTCTGTATTGCCCCCTATATACATCATCGAAAAGGGTTGTGCCCAAGGATAATACGGACCAATTCTTTCAGAATTCACTGCTAAAATTGATGGTAAAGTAAATATGACATTAACAGCAAATGGAGCAGCAAAGCTTTTAAACATAATGGACATCCACAATTGCAAGGCTACTAATGGCAATGTCGCTACCCAGCCTCCTACTATGCTTTTCCAAACAATCTCCATAGGAAAAGAATCTGTATAGCCTTTTACCATCCCAACAGCAAAGACCGAGCCTAAATACAATATCTGCATTGCTAAAACAAGCAGCATAATCAATATGTATTTAGCTACAAATACTTTCCCTCTTGTTACTGGTAATGCTAAAAGTTGCTTCCATCCACCAGACTGATGTTCATACCTACAAATAAGACTGGTAAAAACACCAGAAATAAGAGGTAAAAATAATAGAGCATATGTTAAATTCATCGAAAATAACGATATATACCACTCATTGATTTCAATCCCCTGCATGTTGTCCTCTAAATTAGCGGATAGTCCTATAAAAAGTCCAATCATGGGTCCTGCTAAAATAATTGGTACCATTTTTGATTTACGTAACTTAAACCACTCAGCTTGAAGTAAAGCAATCATTATTTCACGTCCCTTCTTGCAAAATCAACCATGCCGATAATATAGAGTAAGATACCAATTCCTACGCCTAATAAGACATTGATCATCGGCTCATTCCATTGGTTCATCAATGATGGCCATTTCCATATCATCCAATCTGGAAGAACATAGGAAGAATAGGTAAAAATCACCCCAAAAATGCCTACAGTTATAGGAATCCCTTGATTATGACTTACACTCGCTATCCACAATTGAAGTGCCAAGATAGGTAATGCTGCAAAAGCAGGGAAATAACTATATTTGGCTAGCTCCATGTAAGGTACCGTGTCACCTAATTCTAAAAACAACCCGTAGCTCAGCGTAAAAAACATTAATAACGTTGAGGCGAAGAATAGTAAGATAGCTAACAACGTAAATTTAGACAAATACACGGTTAATTTCGAAATAGGTAATGCAATGAGCTGCTTCCAAGCATTGGTCTCATTTTCAATGCTTGCTATGAATGACGTAAGAATGGCAATACCCAAGACTATGGCAAGCGGTGTAAATGAATGCACATTTAATAAGAAATAGCCCCAATCATCCTCACTTTGCTGTAAGAGATAATCCTTTCTTACTCCATAATTGACCATTTGCAGAGCAACCACCCCTAAAGGGCCAATAAGCGTTAGAAGCCATAATCCTTTACGTTTGATTTTTAAGAAGTCAGCAGTTAATAGCTTTCCCATCATATCCCCTGTTCTCCCATCGTCATTTGGAGGAATATATCCTCCAATGAACGTTTCTCTTCCTCGACTCGGAATACCGATATACCCTCCTGAACAAGAACTTGGACAATATGAGCAACCTTTTCATCCGAGCACTCTTCTAAGAAAATCACACCACCCTGATAATCTGCCTTAATACCATTTGCTAATAAGAAGCGCCATCCTTTTTCACCATTGTTTACTTTAAAGGTAACCTTTGGTTGGGCAAATCGACGCATAGCCTCAATAGAATCTTGGAAAATTAATTTCCCTTTCGAAACAATCCCAACTTGTGTTGCCATTTGATCAATCTCTGATAATAAATGGCTGGAGATTATAATGGTCATGCCATATTCCTCTGGTAATCTTTTAATTAAATTACGAATCTCTATAATGCCTGAAGGATCTAGGCCATTCGTTGGTTCATCTAAAATAAGTAATTCAGGACTATGTAGTAAAGAAGCAGCAATACCAAGACGTTGCTTCATTCCTAAAGAGAAACCTTTGACCTTTTTATGGGCAGCTTCCTTCAAACGGACAATTTCCAAAACTTCATCGATTCGAGTTTTCGGTACACCTAGTATTTTTCTTAGTGCCTCTAGATTCTCATATGCTGTTAAATGTGGATAATAAGAAGGGTTTTCCACCAACGAACCAATCTTAGCTAAAATTTGGATACGTTCCTTCGTAATATTCTTTTCAAAGACTTTAATTGTTCCAGAAGATGGCTTCATTAAACCTAGAAGCATTCGAATTGTAGTCGTTTTACCTGCCCCATTCGGACCTAAAAATCCATATATTTCACCTTTGCGTATTTGCAAGTTCAAATTTGATACAGCTTGCTCTTTTCCAAAGCTTTTTGATAAGTTTTGTGTTTGTACGATATATTCCAATGTCCTCACCTCTTTAACTATCTTAAAAAGGGAAGTTTAAAAAAAGGTATGGGCTAAGTTTAAATTTTGTTTAAAAAATCATTTCTATCATAAAAAAAAATCTGCGAAGCATTTATTTCTCAAGCTTCGCAGATTTTTTTTATGATAATTTTAGTACCAGAGTGATCGGAATGGATATCCCATTCAAGATGCATGCCCTTTATCATGACATCAACAATTGACAAGCCGATTCCGGCTCCCTTTGCATTCGACTCATTTTTCATCCCTTGACCATGATCCTCAACAATAAATGCTGTATAACACGCCGTCGATTCGGTTTTCACACTTATATATTTACCACTATTCGCGTGGCGCAGTACGTTTTGGAAAATATTATCAAATACTCTCCCTAACCATAATGGATCAACACGCCATTCAACAGGTTCAAATGACTGTAGCTCAATATCGATTGTAAAACCTTCTCGCTCGAAAACTGGATACCATGTCGTTAGATGTTCCCTTACAAATCGGATAACATTGATGTCTTTCGGTTCAAATTTATATTTACTTGCCATAAGCAGTGTGTAGGACATCAAATTTTCAATTAAAGCATCAATATTCACTATGGATGTGTCCATAGCCTTTAATGCCTGCTTCCCTTCCTCAGATAACGCTTCTTTGCTAATTGTATAGGATTGAGCTCTTACCTTTGTTAAAGGTGTCCGTAAATCATGTGATAAATTAGCAATCAGTTCACGTCTTAGCTGTTCTTCCTTCTGTTGACGTTGTTTACTGTCTCGCAGTTCACAAACCATTCTGTTAAAACTATGCTCCAATTGCCCAATCTCATCTCGTTTTTTCACCTGAATTTCAATAGGTAGACCATCTACATCACGTATTTCCATCGCCTCTTGCAGATGTAAGAGTCTTTTTCGAATTCCCTTGAAAAATAAAAGCGAAACTATAATAAAAAATAAAATAACTGCAATAACACCAAAAAATAAAAAGTTACCATAGTTATCATAGACCTTTATAAGTGGAGGATTAAATGCTACCCTTGGAATCTCTAATACAATAAAGCCATTTGATATATCATCACCTAAGAAGGCAATAACAGTAAATGGATCATCTCCATAACGTTCTTTTATAAATTGAGTTGTATAGGCTGGTGTCCACTTTGCTGGTAACAGATCCTTCACATTCCATGTAGTCAGTAAGTTCCCCTCTTCACTTACCCAAAACATAGAAGCCGTAGGAAATTGCTCTTGCCACTTTTGAAATAACTGCGTAATCGCATCATCTGTTGCATTGGTCATATTTTTAGCCTGTGCATGCCATTGCTCTTCAATATCACTTTCTACAAGTACTCCACTTGAAAAATCTCCTGTCCCTGTCTTTGTAATGCCTAATACGAAAATAGCAACACCCAGATAGGAGATTTGCACAATAGATATGGCTAATATAATAATGAGCATATATTTCGCTAATAATGATCGAAAAAATTTCATTGTTTCACCCTATAGCCAATGCCTCGGATTGTTTCAATAATCATAGGCTTTGCAGGATTGATTTCTATTTTTTCTCTTAAGTAACGAATATGCACCATGAGTGTTTTATCACCTTCTATATAGCTCTCACCCCAAACACCCTCATAGAGTTGTTCCTTCGTTAAAATTTGATTTAAATGACGAATAAAATATTGTAATAAATAAAATTGTTTTCCTGTCAAAAGAATTTCTTCTTCATCAATCGTATTGATTATTTGCATATCTTTCGTATCAATTTTAAGGTGCTGCAATGTCAGTACATCATCACTTTTTTGATATCTTCTTAATAATACTTCCAGTCTTGCTACGAGCTCATCAGGGTGAAATGGCTTTGTTAGGTAATCATCAGCAAAATGCAGCCCTTCAATTTTATCTTCAATAGCTGTTCGTGCTGATAACATTAGAATTGGCAGGTCTTTATTTTCCCGTTTAATTCTTTTACCTATGGAGAAACCGTCCAATCCAGGTAGCATCACATCCAATATAGCAATATCTTTTGAGTTAATATGTTGCTCAAGCCCTTCCCCTGATTCCAGCCATGTCACGTCATAACCTCGTTCAGTTAATTCCTTGCTTACCCATTGTCCGATTTCTTTTTCATCTTCTATGTACAATATACGAATCAATGTTCATCCTCCTTGATACATTTAACTAAAATTAGAAATTTATAATTTCCATACATGGTTATTATAGGGGAACTGTTATTTATTTTCTTAGGAAATTCAAAAACGTTGATTTATTGAAAAAAGCAACTAATAAAAGTTGCTCTTTGATAGTATACGTTGCTACTTTATCAACTGCTTCAAATTCATTTAGAAAGGTGTAGGGAATCGGTATTACAAGGCAAGCCCCAAAGCATGCAAGAATCATATACTCCTAAGTTGAATTATTTTTTCATCGACGTTGCTCGCTTCACATTTAGGTGCTCGAAAAAAGAAACTTTACTTCTTTTTTCTTTGATAAATATGCTAACATGGCCCTAACTATATTAAAAATATTAGAGAAATATAATTTACTTAGGTTTTACCTATAATAGAGGGGGTGTTTATGTTTGGATATAAGACAACTACGCTATTTTATAGCGATTGTGGAGGAAAAAAAGATTTCTGCTGCGGCTGAAAGGTTACATATTTCTCAACCACCATTAAGTCAGCATTTAAAAACGATGGAGGAAGAACTCGGTTCAAAGTTGGTAGAAAGGAGCGGCAAGTATTTTGAAGTAACTGAAGCGGGAAAGACATTATATAAATATGCGTTGCAGGTTGCACAATTAATGGAAGAGGCAGAAGCAGAGGTTAAGGATATTGGATTAGGCCTTCATGGTCGATTGACATTGGGCATTAATACATTTTCAGTAATTGAGCTACCTCAATTACTACAACAATTTCAACAATATTATCCAAAGGTGACTTATAAAATTCAACAAAACGAATCTTCTTATCTATGTAAATTAGTAAGGGACCGTATTGTAGAACTTGCCATCATTCGCTTACCTTTAGAATTAGATGATTTCTCTGTTCTTCATATGTACACTGAACCATTTTACTTTATACAATCCAAAAAATTCGACTTCTTAGAACACAATGTATCTTTAGCTGACATACAAAATTGGCCAATCCTTTTACCAAGCACTGAAGGCTTAGGCGTACATTATTCGATATTAGAAGCATTTTCTCGCTTCCAGTTGCAGTCCCACATTGTTGGAGAATGCTCAGATACGGCACTGTTAATGAACTTGATCGCTGCTGGCTTTAGCTCCTCTATCGTACCTGAAACTATTTTAAAACAATATGGAGATTTACCACTTCATGCATACAAAATTCCATCAGCAGAATTATCCACCTCAGTAGGACTCGTATGGCTGAAGAATCATTATTTATCTAAAGCCGCTCAAAACTTTGTGGATTTAATGAGGAAATATTATTGTTAACGATTAATAAAAAAGAGAACAAATTAGAAACGTTAGTTTGCTCTCTTTTTGAACAGTTATTGAATAATCAGCATATCATTCTCATCAAACTGCCACATGTCGCCATAGGCAACTTCCCAATAGTAGCCATTTGGATCTTGAAAATATCCACTATAGCCACCCCAAAATACAGTTACGGGCTCCTTAATAATTTCTGCACCCGCCTTTTTTGCTAATGCAAAGACTCGATCTACTTCTTCTTTTGATTTACCATTATAGGCAAGCGTGATTCCACCAAAGCCTTGGCTAATTTCTGGTGGATTGGATTCATTAATATCTTTGACTAAACGTTCAATTGGAAATAACGATATTTTTGTTCCTCCATTATTAAAGAACATGACATCGGGATTCGTCTCCTCTCCGTATACCACCACTTCAAAACCCAGTCCCTCTCGATAAAAATTTAGAGATTCCACCATATCTTTAACACCTAATGTAATTAAATTTAAACGATTCATCTTCAAAATCCCCTTTTTAAAGTATTACTACTTTAATTCTCTACCGAACGTATATTTCCTTTTATTACCGCAAGATAAATATTTGTTTAATTGTCTCCAAAGCCTTTTGTAGACTACTCGATATTTTTACTAGTAGTTAAGACCAATCAGGTGTAATCGTTCATCATCAATAAATATTTTTACTCCTCTAATCATTGCCAGCTCACAAAAGTTACCTCTACGTTTCTATGACACAAAAAAGTACGTACTTTTTTTGAGAGTTTATTAGCAGCATAATGAGTAAGCAATCCAATAATCACAAAACATGGAGGACTAAAAATGATTACTCATTTACAAGATACAATCACTTTAAATAATGGCCTACAAATGCCTGGTATGGGTTTAGGGGTTTTTCAAGTAGAAAATGACGCTACTGCAGAAATGGTTAAAAATGCTATCGAGGTTGGTTATCGAAGCATCGATACTGCTGCTATTTATGGCAATGAAGCAGGTGTAGGAGAAGGTATTAAACAAGCTCTAGCATCTACTGGCTTACGTCGTGAAGATTTATTTATCACATCTAAAGTATGGAACGATGGTTTAAGCTATGATGAAACAATTGCTGCATATGAAGAGAGCCTAAAAAAATTAGGATTAGATTATTTAGACCTTTATCTAATTCATTGGCCTGGTAAAGATAAATATGCTGAATCGTGGAAAGCACTTGAAGACTTATATGAACAAGGCAAGATCAAAGCAATCGGTGTATGTAACTTTACTGTGGCACACTTGGATAACTTATTATCATTTGCTCATATTAAACCTGTTGTGAACCAAGTGGAATTCCACCCACGCTTACAACAAGTGGAGCTTCGTTCATTCTGTGACAAGCACCAAATTCAACTTGAAGCATGGGCACCTTTAATGCAAGGTGGACTTCTTGAAGATGAAACAATTTCAAAAATCGCAACAAAATACGGAAAATCAAATGCTCAGGTTATTTTACGCTGGGATGTACAAAATGGAGTGATTACAATTCCAAAATCAGTACGTAGAGAGCGTATGATGCAAAACGCTGATATCTTTGACTTTACTTTAACAGACGAAGAAATGGCATTAATCAATGAGATGAATCGTGAACAACGTGTTGGACCAAATCCAGATGAATTTGACTTTGCTCTATAAGCATTAAAAAGAGGAAAGAGACTGTCTTGTATATGACAGTCTCTTTCTCCCCTCATTATGATGTTTGCTGCATGGCAATATCATCATCACGTTGTTTTAACAGTACATCTTCACCTTTATCCTGTAATAATTCAACATGTTTTTCACCCCACGTACAAAGCATGTTCAGAATTGGTTCCATTCCTTGTCCATAGGCTGTTAATGAATATTCAACTTTTGGTGGTACTTGATTGAAGACCTTTCGATTGATTAACCCAGCCTGCTCCAGTTCCCTTAATTGGTTTGTGAGCATTTTTTGTGAAATACCTGGGATCAATCGTCGAAATTCGTTTGTTCGAATTTTACCATGGTGGTTTAAATGACAAAGAATAACTGGTTTCCATTTACCACCAATAACTTCTAGTGTAGCTTCAACACCAATATTATAAACTTTTTGCATCGTAAACCTCCTGTAATATCCAAAAGTAACTAAAAGTACTCTACATATCTTTTTGGTATGTATGAATATTACTACACATAATAAAAAAAATCAAAGGAGATAGTAGTAAAATGTCAAAATCAAAAAAGCCAAATGCTAAACTTACCTTACTAGCACTTGCTATCAGTGCATTTGGTATAGGGTCCACTGAATTTATCAGTGTGGGACTTTTACCATTAATTACAGATGACTTTGGTATTTCTCTTAGCACAGCTGGCTTAACCGTTTCTATATATGCACTAGGGGTAACTGTTGGGGCTCCCTTACTAACAGCTTTAACATCCCGCCTTAGTCGAAAAACCGTATTATTGCTTGTCATGTCCATTTTTATAGTGGGTAACCTAGCAGTCGCTTTAGCTCCTAATTTCGCATTACTATTAATCGGACGTATTATTTCAGCATTAGCACATGGTGTGTTTATGTCCATCGCTTCTGTTATAGCAGCAGATGTAGTGGAACCAAATAAACGAGCAAGTGCTATCGCCTTTATGTTTACTGGCTTAACATTAGCTACTGTAACAGGTGTCCCACTCGGTACATTTATTGGACAAGTAACAGATTGGCGTATGTCATTCGTTTTTATTGTTGTCATTGGAATTGTCGGTTTAATTAGTAATGCATTTTTAGTACCTAGCCAATTATCGAAAGGCAATCCCATCTCTATCCGTGATATTGGCAAAGTATTAGGCAATATTCGAATGATCTTAATACTATTCATTACCGCAATTGGATACGGCGGTGCTTTTGTTGTCTACACATATGTTTCACCTATTTTAGAGCAATATATGGGGTATTCTCCACATACAGTCGTCATTATTCTAGTTGTCTATGGTATTTGTGTAGCTATCGGTAATACTCTTGGAGGTCATTTTGCTAATCATAATCCACTACGTTCCATCTTTATTATTTTTGTTGGACTTGCATTGGCATTGCTTGGCATTGGCTTTACTCTTGAATCACCTATTATGGGATTAATAATGGTGCTGACAATGGGATTGTTCATGTTTATGAATGTCCCAGGATTGCAGCTATATGCTGTTCTACTATCTGAAAAATATATACCATCAGCAATTTCAATGGCCTCAGCATTGAATATTTCTGCTTTCAATATTGGCATATTTTTAGGATCATATATCGGAGGCTTTATTATTCGCCACCAATCGTTGGCGCATACGCCTATATACGGATTCCTGATGGTTATGCTAGCAGCAATTGTTACACTTTTATGGTTACTTTTCGATAACAAAAAACAATAACTCTCTGAATTTCATTTTGTATAAAAAAGTAGTAGAGAATGTGTATTGTTTGTTGATATGTAGTATCCTATAATTTACTTGAACCAAACGAGAATGATTATCATTCTAATTTAAGGGAATACCCTTACTGTTTTAGTAAATCTATAGGAGTGAATAAAATGCGTAGAGGTCGATATTTTTCATTTGTAGTTTTCTTTGCACTTATATTCGTATTAAGTGCCTGTGGCTCAAATGAAGTAAAAGAGGATACAGCTACAGAAGAACAATCATCTAAAGATACAAGAATTGTAGAAGACGAGTTTGGAAAAGTAGAAATTCCTACAAATCCACAGCGTGTAGCTGCTATCTATTTGGAAGACTATTTAACTGCTTTGGATGTAAAACCCGTTGTGCAATGGTATCACCCATCTTGGGGAAAACAGGACTATTTAGGATTAGATGTTCCTGAGTTCGACATTACTGGTAGCATGGAAACATTATTACAAGCCAAGCCTGATTTAATCATTGTAGATGGTGCCGCAGACAAGGCAAAGTATGATGAATACTCAAAGGTAGCGCCTACTTACCGCTTGAAAGAAGATATTCTACAAGATCCACGTAAAATTGTAGAAACAATAGCTGATGTTTTAAATATTCCTGATAAAGCAAAAGAAATGGTTGATCGATATGAGCAACGTGTTTCCGATTTAAAAGCAAAACTAGATGAATCAATCGGAGACGAAACAGTTGCTGTTGTACGACTAAATGTAGCAGATAATACATTAGCGTTATTTGGCATTAAAAATCGCTACTCTGGCTATATTTACACAGAGGCAGGCTTAACACCACATCCATTAGCCCGTGATATGACAGAGTTTCACGAGGTTTTATCAGAAGAGGCTATCACGGAATTAGATGCGGATCATATCATCCTTTTCCCTTCAAACGGAACATGGGAGTCTAAAGAAAACCAAGAAGCCATTAAATGGTTAGATAGTACACTATGGAAAACACTCCCTGCTGTAAAAAATGGGCATGTTTATATTGCTGATCGCACATATTGGCAATCTGGCGCAATCACAGCCAACTTGCTAAAGTATGATGATTTAGAGAAATGGTTCGTCAAATAATTTTCCAAAGAAAGCTCTTAATGAGGGCTTTCTTTGTGTTGTTCTGCCAATTCAAAAAAAGGGGGGAATTATCAATGGGTAACTTAACACATGTTTATACGTTACAAAATATCTCTTATTCAATTCAATCATCAAAAAAGTTATTGATTAGTAGTGATTTCTATACACTTTTTATCTTAATGAATGGTAGCGGAAAGCTAGCCATAGATCATGACACCATTCATTTTAGTGAAGAAAAGTGCATATTGATTCCGCCAAATAACACGGTTAGTATCCATATTCAAAGTAAGCACCTTTGTTTTTATCAATTACAATTCAACATTGTCAATCTCAGCAATAGTCAAAATTCATATAGTCATTTTACAAGTATCAGCGAACGACATCTTCTCCCCTTTTCACAATGTCATAGACTGCTAGAAGTAATCTATCAGAACCGGTTAGCGGAGGATGATCACACGATTTTTGAACAGCATGTACACTTTCAAGAGCTGATGTTATTACTCTTACATCAAACCATACCCAAGCAGATGCAAAAAAATGATCGACAATCTGTTGAGCAGTCCATTAACCATTTACATAAACATTTTGAAAAAGAGTGGACGGTTGAGCAGCTAGCACAGCTAGCTGACGTACCAAGATGGAATTATACGCGCATTTTTAAAGATATTACGGGACAAATTCCTCTTCACTATTTAACTAAACTTCGTATTGAAAAAGCTAAGCAATTATTAATGACAACAAATGATCGAGTATTTGAAATTAGCCAGTCTGTCGGATTTAATAATGAGTATTATTTCAATCGTCGTTTTAAAGAACATATTGGCATCTCTCCAGGACAATATCGAAGAAATCAAAGCAGCCATATACGTGTATTTGCACCATTCTTAGAAGATTTCTTTGTTGCGCTTGGGATTACGCCAATTGCTCAATTCAGTCATTCAAAATGGGGGAAACAAGACTATTTAGGTCTACAGAAAGTGCCAGATATCGATGTACAAAATAGAGAAATGGATCGACTCTTTTACTATAAGCCAACTTTAATTATGTTAGATTCTGGTGTAGAGCGTTGGGAATCCTTTCAGCACTTAGATGAAGTAGCCCCCGTCTGCCATCTTTCACACCCTGGAGAGAATTGGCAATCTACTTTATTTAAAATTGCAGATCTAACAGGAAAAACCTCCTTGATGCAAGACGTAATCCTACAATATGAAGATAAAGTACAACAAGCAAAAGGAATTCTTAGCAAATCTGTTTATGGGCAAAGTGTAGCATTTCTCCGTATTTCAGCCATTGGCATTACTCTATACGCGGGTCCTGAATGTGGCTATACGGGCCCCATTTTATATCGTGACTTAGGTTTAATGCCACATTCACTAGTATGGAGTATTCCGCACAATCAACGTAAAGCACAACTGACATTTGCTCAATTGTTGCAATTAGATGCTGATCATTTATTTATTACCTTTGATAAACAACATTCCATTTATGAAAATGAGGAACGTGCTATTTTAAAAACTCCTACTTGGAAAAACCTAGCTGCCGTTAAAAGCAACTGTGTCTATGAAGTAGACTTTTTAACATGGATGAATTATGGCATTTTATCACATAGTAAAAAAATTGATGATGTCTTGAATGTACTTGG
Source organism: Lysinibacillus sp. LK3 (assembly GCF_001043675.1). Classification (NCBI taxonomy): domain Bacteria; kingdom Bacillati; phylum Bacillota; class Bacilli; order Caryophanales; family Bacillaceae; genus Lysinibacillus; species Lysinibacillus sp. LK3. Next base: position 84,005 of record NZ_LDUJ01000021.1, on the reverse strand, counting down.
CTAAAAGGAAGCTTACTTTAGCTTCCTTTTTCAATGATTAGGACAAACATTGCACTGCTAATAACACCGAAAGCCGTTTTGCTACATAAGATAGGATATCAGTTATAGGATAGGAGGAATGACCTTGTATTACAATCCTTATCCGTATTTTGTGCATCCCTATCATTATCCAACATCGCCTATCGCTAATCATTTTGCCATTAGACCCTTTTCGCAACATCTAGCAATGCCGACCAATAATCCTTTTCCACCTGTCGATACACACAAATTAAAAGCTTCAGCATCACGGATAAAGGCGATGATGCAGCAAGCCCAATTACTTACGGATAAAATAGATAGCTCCCAACAATTCGCACATGATTTAATGAATGCTGCTCAACTTTCAAATAAAACAGAGGTTGAAAAATTAATCACATCAACAGGCATTACGATGAAATTTGAAACAAACTATACACCAGACAGTTTTAGAATACGTCTTATTGATAATGATTGTTGTGGAGTCACCTTAAATTTGAATTGGTGAAAATTCCTAGTGAACTTGTAAACTATAAAAAACTATGCTAAAGTGTTTGTATTGTTATTTCTGAAAATTCTTATATTACTTTTCTTATCAAGAGAGACGGAGGGATTGGCCCGATGAAGTCTCAGCAACCAGCTAACAGTATGGTGCTAATTCCAATTGGCAAAATGATCAGCCTTGAAGATGAGAAGAAGAACTACCGTTGTTGCAGCAGGAGTCCTCTTCTATTAGGGGACTCCTTTTTATTTACAACTATTTTTACAGAAAGCAGGGAAATCAATGTCTAATGAACTTTTACAAGCATTGCAATTATTAAAATCGAAACAGTGGGTTGACTTAACACATACATTCGGCCCTAATTCACCACATTTTTTTATGTTTGAGGACGCTAAATTTGAAACGTTATTTTCTCATAAGGACGGTTTCTTCGCTCAACAATTCACGTTCCCTGGTCAATATGGCACACATATCGACCCACCCATTCATTTTGTGCGAGATACTCGCTACTTAGAAGAATTAGAACTAAAAGAGCTTGTTCTTCCCCTTGTTGTTATTGATAAATCACAAGAGGCTGCGAGCAACCATGATTTTTCATTAAGTGTTGAAGATATTCTTGATTTTGAGGACAAGCATGGAGAAATTGAAGCAGGAACATTTGTAGCATTACGCACAGATTGGAGTAAGCGCTGGCCAGATAAAGAGGCTTTCAGTAATAAGGATGCAGATGGACATAACCATATCCCTGGCTGGGGTTTAGAAGCTTTACAGTTTTTACTAAAAGAACGCAAGGTAAGCGCAATTGGTCATGAAACTTTCGATACGGACTCTGCTGCTGATTTTCGTAAAAATGGCAAGCTAGATGGCGAATATTTTGTGCTTGACCAAGACACCTATCAAATTGAGCTAATGACGAATTTGGACAAGCTACCTGCGAAAGGCGCTATCATCTTCAATATCGTACCTAAGCCAGAAAAAGCATCTGGCTTCCCTGTGCGCTCATTTGCTATTTTGCCATAACATAAAAGTCGGTATAGCGTATACCGACTTTTATGTTTGTCCATTTCTTTTTTTGAATAAAAAGTAAGCAATGAGCATCCCTACAATAAATAAAAGGATAAGATAGATACTATAATGAGTCAGATAGTATCCAACAAATCGCCATTTCTCTCCAAGCATCTTTCCTAATGATATAAATGTGAACGTCCAGATAAATGCCCCTGTATAGGCAAAAAGCGCAAACTTTCTATAAGGATAATTATTAATAGCCGCAATATATGCTGTCAAATGGCGTACCCCGGGGATAAAATAGCCAATTAATAATAGGGTAGGTCCTATTTTTGTAAACATCTTTTTCGTAAAGTCAATTTTTTGCTCTGTAATATGAATTTTAGGGCCATATTTCTGCAATAACGGTAAGCCAAAACGATAACCAATATAATAGCTTAAGGTAATGCCTCCAACCGCACCAATCATTGCACTGACTAAAGCAGGAATATGTTCAAGACTTTCTCGGTAAACACTATAGCCTACATAAGTTAGAAACACCTCATCAGGAAGTGGCACCCCTACAATACCTCCAATTAGAATCACGATAATTCCAAAGTATCCGTAATGTTCAATTAGAGACTGCACGTGATGTGCCATAAATCATCCCACCTAAAATTTATTAAAATCTACCTGCTATATATAGTGTAGCCTCAGCGCTCTAAATGACTTGAAGCTGACGTAAAGCAAAATTGATACCGCCATCTGTAGATGTCTTTGTAACAAAATTCGCAACACTTTTTAGAGCTTTACTACCATTTCCCATGGCAATTCCTACTCCTACATATTCCAACATGTCAACATCATTATCCCCATCCCCAAAGGCAATCGCATTCTTAGGGTCAATATTGAAATGATCAAGCACCGCTTTAATAGCTATAGACTTCGAAACATCCTGCTGTAATACATTCACAATATAAGGATGCCAACGCTGTAAAAATATATTCGAAAACTGGCTAGTATATCTTTTTTCAGCCAGCTCATCCGCATATAGACACATGAGAAAAACCTCTTCATCTACAATTTTTTCATTTATAAGTGGAAAATCCCGTAAAGATAAAGTTTCTTGCATCGCTCTTAAAGCTACTGGACTTTGTATGCTATTCATGGATAGCTGCTCTGTAAAAAATGTTAGGCTATGCTGCTGTTCCTGTGCAAATGCCTGTACATTGCGGACAATTTCTTTGGCAATCGGAGTTTTATGTATGACAAGATCCTTATGTTTCACATAGGCCCCATTTGCAGTAATAAAGGTTTCAATCCCCAGCGCTTTTAACTCATAGCACATAGATAAGGGTCTTCCAGTAGCCGCTACAAGATGGATTCCTTTTTCTTGCAATAGCTGAATAGCTTGTTTTGTACTTTCTTCCACACAGCCATCCTCGTAATTAATCAATGTGCCGTCTACATCAAAAAACACGATATTATACTTCATTTTGAGCACCTCCTTTATAGTCATTTAGAACCATTTATAATTTTTCTCCCATGAAACATGTGAAAGTATTTTGACAAACTTTAAGCAAACTATATAACTTCCTTTTGCACCACCGATAAAAACTATTACAAGCGTATTTATAATAATATTTAACTAAAAATTCCTTGAATATTTTTATTTAATAATTCTAAAGGAGTATACCAAAGAACACAAAATTGTTAAAATAAAAGATAATATCTTAAATACATTGAACGATAAAATCTTACGTATAAATAGAACAAAAGAAATAAAATTTTAGTGCACGCAAAGGAGTTGATTCTTATGGCATTTAACATTTACTACTATGAAAGTAGTGTGGATTGTAAATTTTGCAAAAAGCAGTTTACAACTTATAAAGTTCGCCCTAATCGATATAAAATTATCGAAGAACAGACGGATTTCATGCCTGTTTACGATGGCCTAAACCCTTTGCTATATGAAGTTGCCGTATGTCCACATTGTGGTTATGCCTACCATAAATCTATGACACGGACATATGGACCTTTCATGCTACTCATTGATGAACTATACATTAAAGAGCTCCAGAAACCTATGGATATCTGTCAGGAACGTACAATTGATGATGCCATTATCAGTTTTAAGCTCGCCTATTTAGTATCCCGTGCATCAATGGAAGAATCTCTTTTAATGGCGAATTTCGCTTTAAAAATTGCTTGGCTCTATCGATTAAAAAAGGACGAAGAATCCGAAAAGCGTTATCTTTTTGCAGCTAGAGACTTTTATAGTAAATCCTTTGCCTCTAATCAAGAAGGTGGAGAGAGAATTCAGTTTTTACATGCTGAATTAAGCCTTCGACTTGGTGATATTCCTGAAGCAAAAAAAGGATTTTCACGCTTAATCGCTGATCGAAATGTTTCGCCAAAATATCGCAAGCTTGCACGCAATCGTTGGGAAAATTATAAATATGACGAACAACCCATAACAATTAATGAAATCATTAATTAATGGGACGAGGAGATGATTAATTATGTTGCTATTTCAAAAGAAAATTGATGTGAGAGAAGAGGATATATTTTCAGAGCTACATCATTTTTTATTAAGAAAAAATAATCGCTACCTAACAAACGAAGAAGTTGTCGCTCTAACAGGCGTATCATCTGAGCTGCTTTACAAATGGGTAAAAGCAGGAAAATTAAAGAACTCCATTTTTCCTAATTTAGGGGCTCCATGCGAACGATGTGGACAGATTACGCAAGCTAAAATTTGCGTGAGCTGCTCTTCCTCCATTGTTGGGACATTAAAACAAGAAGAAAAGGATCGTGCATGGTTTAACCAAATTCAACGTAACCATGTAAGAGCAAGTACGTATCACTATAAATAGCATTCCAACATCTCCATCAATTGGAGGTGTTTTTCTTTTTTACATACTAAATTTAAACTAATTTTAAACAAATTCTTCCTAAACTTTAAACTTGCCTTTCTATAATTAGTATCAATATAAAGTGAAGGGCTGATAATTAATGAGGAAAGCTAGGAAACATAAGGTTTTATTAAGTTTTGCACTGGCAAGTTTAATGACAGTAAGTGGAGTAGTAAATGTCTCTGCTGCTGTCCCTGTAAATGAGCAGATTATTAAAAACGATTCTGCTGTCAAACAAGCTAGGACTTCTAATGAAACATTACTTGATTGGAAAAAATGGGCGAATGACCATGCATACAGCCTGTCATCCATCCAGCCTGAAACGTTTGACGGACAAAAAATTCCCGCTAACAAATTTGACGATTTAGAGATGCTAAAACCTTTATTACATGATAAACGTATTGTCTTTTTAGGGGAAAGCTCTCATGGAGTGGCGCAATTCAATCTAGCGAAAACACGTTTAATACAATTTTTACATCAAGATATGGGCTATAATGTCCTTGCCTTTGAAAGTGGTATGGGTAATGTGATGAATGCTCAAGGACAAATTGATAAACAAGCAGCTCTACAAACAATGAAGGATGCCATTTTCGGCGTTTGGTGGACAAAAGAAACTTTGCCTCTGTTTGACTATGCAAAATCGACTCAAGCAACAGAGCAACCTCTTGTACTTACTGGCTTCGATATTCAACAACAAGGAGCATTTACGAACGGAGATTGGCTGCAAAACCCTAAGTTGGCTCAGCAATTCAATGAAGCTGAGAAGCAACTTGCTGAATGGAGCTCGGGAAAAGATTTGAAGGGCTATCAAAAAGTAAAAGCTACTATAATTGATGTATATAAACAGGTAAAATCACAAATACAATTCAAAGAAAAAGAGCTACAGGCAGCTTATCCAAAAGAGCCTCATATTGTAAAACTAATGGATCGCACTCTAGCAGATCGTATTCGACTAGCAGACGAATATATAGAGTTAACAATTCAGTCCAATATCGACATTGAACAAAATAATATAGAATCATTTTTGCAAACTATGGAATGGCGAGATCAAGCGATGATGGAGAACTTACTTTGGTTAGCTGAAGAGGTGTACCCTACAGAAAAGTTTATTGTATGGGCTCATAACGATCATATTCGTAAAGCACAATCGGATGTAATGGGATCTCCTTACCCAGTTAAATTAATGGGGGAACGTTTACCTGATATCTATAAGAAATATAGCTATGTATTAGGTCTATACATGACTAGTGGAGAGACAGCTAATAATATGGGAGAACCTATGCCTGTTTTACCTCCTGTCAAAGGATCTATTGAAGATATTCTGTCTTCAACAAATAAACCTTACACATTCATCGATTTACGCAATCGACAAAATGAACGAGGCAACTCATGGATGTTTGAACCACGCTTATCCTATAGTTGGGGAATGATACAGGAAAGTCTTGTTCCGCGCGACCAATACGATGGTATACTTTTAATAGATCAGGTGAATAAACCAACTTATATCAAATAATCTCTCTTATTAAACAATAGCAAACTAGATTACCTAGTTTGCTATTATTTTAAGTATCCATCGATATAGTATCCCATTCTTCGTCTTGATATCCAATCATCCAAAATAAGCCTCTCCGTCTTTCCATCACAACACTTTCATTTAATGCTAAAGGAGCTTCTTGTCCATTGATGCGGCTATCTACACAAGCCCAATGTAATCTGTAAATTTTATCCGCCTCATCCACTATATCTTCCTTACTGCGCAGTACCGTTTGACCATAAAATTGCTCAAATGTCTCGCAACGAGAAACTACTTGAATTGCATATTCACAATCACATACATCGTCAGGGAAATTTAGCTCTTCCACAAGTCCCAATGCCCAAATAATTGTCCAATAGGCTTCATATTGCCATGATATATTGACCGCTTCTTGAGCACCAGGATGCTGAGCCTCAAGAAAGAATTTTTCATGCTCCGTTAAAAATTCATGCACCTCATATGTGTGTAGCATATTGGTAAAGAACTCTCTAGACTCCTCAATATCACCCTTCTGTGCTACATCACAAGCGAATTGAATAACAATCAACAGGGCAACCGCTCTTCTTGCAATATCCTCTTGGCTTTTAAATTGAAGATTTTCTACTGGTGGTAGCTGAGGAAGCGATGCCGCATAAGGTATGTCCTTCTCTTTTAAAAAGGCTATCGTTCTAATTTTTCGTGCCTCTCCCTGTGCTGATGTGACCTCTTGTGCATGTATCTTTCTTGTACAAGCATGTGGTTGAAAATCAGATGGACCTGATTCTCCATTAGGATAAACAATAACCATACCGTTCTGATCCAGCAAAGTACCATCTGATAGGAAACCAATCCCCCCTATGCTTGCTAGTAATTTTATAAATTGCTGCATATGGTCTTCTGTCATCTCTTTGTTCATTTCGATTGCAACGACAGTATTGAGCACTGATATTTGAATCATTATGCGTTCTTTTAGCTGTTCATCTTTAAATGGAATTTTATCGTAAAAGCCCATCATCCCAGGTATATTTTTTACAAAATAATCAGGGTGCGTATCTTCAGTTAAAATATTTATGGAGCATCTATATTTATTAAATAAACCTCTTGATTTTAATAAATATTCGTTTTCAACTTTTTCAATAATGAAGCTTTTTGCCAATACATCGGATAGTTTATCCTGAATATCATCTGTATCATTTTTGGAAGCGAATATCGTAAAATGGTTCAATCTACTCTCTCCTTAGTCGCATATAGCATTTTAATAACCAATTTTCCAAACAACTAAGCGCTTGGCTAAACAGCTGTTTATTTTTCCGTAGCACCTCATGTTCAACCCAATACGCCAGCAAAGGACGCCATTTTTCTTCGTCTATCATAGTTGTTGGTGTAATTCCCCGCTGCATCATCTGACAAACAGCTCGGATGGATGTTAGCCTCTCTACTTCGTTGCCATTTAACCACTCGTATAATGTCTCTGCACTTGGTTGTGAGTCAGCTAAAAGTGTATCCCACCCATCAATAGGAAACGTGACATAGGATCTCATCCAGTCTATAATATTTGGATGGTGAAATTGGCGTAGACGATATAGGGCAGTATAGGCATCAATTCTATCTTTTTCGATATCCATTAAGATAAAAGATTGTCCTTCATTAACTGGCAAACAATGTACTGTTACATAATCACGCAGCCAGTCAGGTACGTCATTCTGTCCTTGCCAAAGTTCTCTCGCCCAATTTCCCGCCTCACTCGGACATATCTTGACTAAAATTTCACTCCACGCCTTTTGTTCTGATTGAGATTGAGCTCGCTCTAACTTATGTCGAAGAGCCTGATACACCTGTACGCCATCAAAATGCAAAAATGCCTCCTGCACGCTTGTTTTTTTGACACCATGCATGGAAACATAATGAAGTAAAGATGCTAAGCTGGATTGAGCCTGCTGTAAATTAGAGCTTAAATATTGTTCTAGCCAAGTTAGCCATAATTGTGAGCGATACAATTCAATATCCAATCCATTTTCACTACAAAATTGACGATGCTGTCCGCAATCTACGCCAATACAGCCTAAAGCCGTCATATTATCAACGTACGAATGAAAGCTGGCAGCAAGCAAATCAAGCTCATCTTCTTCATGGCTCCAATACCAAACCGTTTCGTCGTCAAGCTTAAGGAGAAGGGCATCTCCATTACCGGCCGTAAAAAATTGTAAATATTGCTGTTCATACGATTCATCATTCTCTCCAAAGTAAGGAAAGTCTAGAGCTTTTAAGCTCCAGCCAAATTCACCAGAAGGCGTATCTAACAATTCAGTGGGAAGTATCGCCTCATCTGGTAATGACCAATAAATACTTACTTGCTTTGAGCAATTTTGCAACAGTTGACGAAACCCATTAGGGATTTGTACACCAAGTCTTTCCTCAACCTGCTGTAACTCTTGCTCGGTAGCGACTGGCCGCATTTCAATCGGATGTACACAAGCTCCCTGCTGCTTCAATCGCTCTACTAAATGATTCCAACGCTCAATCCACATTGTCTCTAACCTCCATATAAGGCTCATGTGATGTCATACTTCTTATTTATCGTCAGGAAATCATTTACTGATTAGGCTAACTTTAAACAGAATGACAAAATGCTATTATTTTACTGCCATCTAAACCTTCGTATATGATAAATGTCTCAGCTATATTCATTCTTTTCTATTACGTCTTAATGAATTATTTTACTTTCTTTACTTCCATCATAATTTTGGTTACATACTCTTCTTCTCGATTTTTCATTACGGCATCATAAATGTATTCCTCGTATACATACTGACCTAGCTCATAACCCTTTTCATGCATGACATTAAATAGCCGTGTGTATGTCTCACCAAGTTTTGAGGAGGGGCCTACATGATAACCAATCACAAATTCACCCTCTATCGCCTTAAAATAAGGATGCCCTTCTCTTGGATGAGGCTGCTCAATATACAAATAACTATAGTTATCGTAATTCCCAGCTAACACTTGCTCTCTTCTTGTTATCCCTCCAATGGGATACCCCGTATCTAATTGAGAGCGATCCAATTCCTCAATAAAGTCAGATACAGCCTTCACAAACTGCTCTTCTGTAGAATTCTCAATATTTTTACTCAAATATAATGTATCTTCAGGAAAATACTCAATCGTGATATCCTTAAAATTTAGATGCAGTGCTTCCTCTGTCATTTTGATTTTGACATCAATAATATTCTCAATCATTTCTAGTTCTCTACGCTTCTTCGCAACATGCTCTTTTTGTTGGTGCATCAATTCTAAAAAATTTTCAGGTGATTTCTCTGCCATATAATGCTGAATATCCTTTAAGGACATCCCCACTGCCTTTAATAATTCAATAACACCGAAAAAATCATATTGAGCAAGTGAATAATACCTATAATCCTTACTATCTTTCATGATGGGAGATAATAAACCAATTTGATCATAATAAATAAGTGTCTGTTTATTCACCTTACATAATTTAGCAAATTCACCAGTTGTAAAATACTTTACATTTTTATTAAGCATTTTTTGAGTTTCCTCCCTTGACTATATAGTTACTATATACTTTAGATTGTACCTATTCAAAATAAAAATAGAAAGGTTTTGACATTATGTTCACGGAGATTCGTGACATTACAGCTTTTAACAAGAAAGAAATTTTAGCATTACGCATCGCTGACAATCAGCAACATTTTATTGAATCTACAGAACAATGCTTAGCAGAGGCGGAAATGGATCGACGCTTTACGCCTTTAGGTCTGTATAAAGATAACACCGCTATAGGCTTCGCTATGTACGGCTTATTCCCTCATGATGATTACAGTCAACGAGTATGGCTTGATCGCTATCTAATTGCAGAACAATACCAAGGACAAGGTTTGGGAAAACATTTTTTACAGCAACTTATTCAATATTTAACAGTAAAGTTCAACTGTCTTCAGATATATTTAAGTGTTTATGACAATAACGCTGTAGCTATCCAGCTGTATAAACAATTTGGTTTTATATTTAATGGTGAGCTAGATGATAAAGGGGAAAAAGTGATGGTTTTGGAGGTGCATGGTTATGACAACCATTAATCCAATTGAAACAAAGCCACTGAAACCATTATTTTTATCATACTTATTCCCTGCAATGATCGGGATGCTTTTAATGTCCGTCAATATATTGGTAGATGGCATTTTCGTTAGTCATGGCGTGGGACCTACAGCTTTAGCTGGAGTTAATATAGCTGTTCCTATTTTCTCTATTTTGCTTTCTATTTCTCTATGGATTGGCATGGGAGGAGCTACTCTTTTCTCGATTTCTCTAGGAGAGGGCAATAAGCAACGTGCCCATCAACTATTTACATTGGCGTTTTCTACAATGCTAGTGGTTGTGATAACGATTATTGGATTTCTCGCGTTAAATCTAAAGGACATTTCTTATATATTCGGAGCGAGCGATGATACGTATCCGTATGTGCAGGAGTATTTACATGTAATTTTGCTCTTTGGGATATTTTACACAATTGAAAATTTATTAAGTATTTTTATTCGGAATGACGGCAACCCAAAATTGGCTATGCTGGGCTTAATTACAACATCGGCTTTGAATATACTCTTAAATTATGTTTTCATCTTCGTACTAGATTATGGCGTGACTGGCTGTGCCTTAGCGACAGCAATAGCTACAATTATAGGTACGTCTGTGCTATGTCTTCATTTTTTCCGTCCTCAATCTGAATTAAAATTTGTCACTTCATTTTTAAATCTATCAGATTTGAAAAAAATTTTTGCTATAGGTTTACCTAGCTTTATTGTTGAAGCTTCCGTTGCAGTTATCGTTATTTTGTATAACGTTACATTTTTACATTATTTAGGTGCGAATGGCGTTACTGCCTATGCAATGGTCAATTATATCCATACTGTCTTGCTGACTATTTTCCTTGGAGTCGGTATGGCTCTACAACCATTAGTAAGCTATCACCACGGGGCAAGATTACTTGAAAGATTAACTGCTTTATTGAAAATCGGTTTAGCTACCGCATTTATTTTAGGATTAACAACAGCTCTTATAGCTCTTCTTTTCCCTTCTCAATTAATGGCGTTATTTGGAGATAGCTCATTTGAAATTCGCAGTATGGCAGCACAGGGCTTTGTACATTTTGCCATTGGCTATGTATTTTTAGGGATCAACATGGTGTTCGCAGAATTCTTTCAATCCATTGAAAAAATTCGTATTGCTACAACAATTATGTTACTACGTAGTATTATCTTATTTATCCCTACTCTCATCATACTACCCAAGATACTTGGCTCGCAGGCTATTTGGTGGACCTTCCCAGTAGCAGAAGGAATTACAGCATTGCTTATTTACTTGTTCATTAGGAAAAATCCAAGAACCCTTTCATCTCCTGACCATGCTTAAATGAAAGGGGACCTCATCAAGGTCCCCTTTTAATATGTTTGCCTAACAAAATTGCATTTTTAGCGTACCTCTTCCTTCTTCTACTATTACTTCCCCAACTGCTCCATTCACTAGAATTAATTGAGGGGGGACATGTCCAATATCTACTTCATAGAAAACTGGTATTCCCATCTCGTCAAAAATATCCCTTAATGCATCCACCAATGTAAAGTCCCCTAGATTTTCATATAGTCCTGCTCGCCCGATTAGAACACCATTACATTTATTGAACCAACCATTATACTTTAATTGCCACAAAGCTCGGTAGATTTTTGCTGCATCCATACCAACACTTTCTAAATACCATATTGTTCCTTCCTCAGAGCAATATTCGTTAATAAATGATTGAACGTAATCGAAGGGCGTACCTATAAGAATTTGCAATGTATTTAAACAGCCACCTATCAACCTACCTGTCATACGATTACTACGCTCTTGGTTTAGAACTTTCCATTCGGTTTCACTGTCAAAATAAAATCCTGTAGCAGGATTTTTATAAACTTGCTCCCAGCTCGATTGAAAATAGTGAGAAGAGCTTTGAGTTATTGAATGACCAGTCTTACATGTAATTACGTCTATCCATTTAGAAGAAAGTTCATCCCATTGAGGTGCAGATAATTCAGTAAAATTCACCCCATGTGCGGATGCGTACCCCGTCATGGTTGTGTATACAAAAGATAAAGTACTAATATCTGAATACCCTAATATCCATTTGGGTCCCGCTTTTTTTAATTCGTCCCAATCGATTAAAGGTAATAACTCCATTAGAAAACTGCCTCCCCACGGTGGCATGACGACATCTATTCGCTCATCTAATAAATAGTCCATAAGTTCAGAGACTCGCTTTTCTTTTGTTGTACTTCTACCTTTAAGTTGCGTCCAGGTAGTATTTCCAATAATAACTTTCATTCCTCTTTGTATTAATTGTTTTTCAGCTTCTGTTATTAATAGATGAAGATGCTGTTCGACTCCACTAGAGGGTGCTGTCACGCCAATCGTAAGAGGCGTTTTTAAAGTAGGATATTGTATTTTCATTTACCATCTCTCCTTTATGCCTGCAAAAAATAATTGTTTTACAACAACAAGACGATTTTGGGTCTCTTAATTAGTTTTGCTATATCAGATTTAGAATGCATTTTAACTAAAAATACAGCTATGAAAGTTTCAACACTATTTCTGTCCTTCACACACAGAAATTTTTACCAATTATACTTGTGTTCAGAAAAAAAACCAACACAAAAATCTGTGCTGGTTAAATTTCTACTTTTGAATTTTCATATACTCATCACGCAACAGACTCATAATGATTTCATCAGAAAATGTATTATTCATAAACAAGGCCTGCCTCAAAACACCTTCTTTTTTAAAGCCGACCTTTTCATAGGATTTAATTGCTCTACTATTGTGTGAATATACCTGTAATTCTAAGCGATTCAGATTTAGCTCCTCAAATGTAAATCTTTGAGCAAGCCTAACTGCTTCTGAACCCATACCTCTGCCACAATTCTCTATATTATGTAAAGCTATACGGAACACTGCCTTTTTATTATCTAAATCAACCTCCATAATCGCCAAATCGCCAATTACCTGATCATTATCAACTAAACAAATAGCAAAATCATAGCGAGAAGAATCTGCTTTAAAGCGTTTGATCGCCTCTTTGATTTGTTCCTTTGTTAAAATATTCCGTGTTCCTGTCATATACATGATTTCTTCATTTTGAAAGCATCTTATAATACTATCACTATCATCTTCACGTATTTCTCTTAAATAGACCTGTTGACCTTTTATCAATATAAACACCTCTTGTGCATTAAATAAGGAATCATCATATATGTAGATGATTCCTTTGTTTGGAACTATTCCATTTGTTTTTCAGTGTGTACCTTTACCGATTTCTTCGCAGGGTCTTCCGAGGAGGTTACACCTAGAATATCAAGCAGGAACATAAATAGTGGAATACCTATGATTAGTCCCCATACACCAAGGAAATGCTCAGAAAAGAGAATGACCATAAACGTATAGAAAATCGGTAAATCTGTTTTGGCAGACATAAGCTTTGGATTTAAGAAGTAAGCTTCAATGGCATGTAAAACCATGACAATAACTAAAATATAGACGATGTACATCAAGCCACCAATGCTATATGCGATAATACTTAATGGTATTAATGAGATGATAACTCCCGCGACTGGAACTAAGCCTAAAATAAAGAGCATAATCCCAAGTGCAATCAAATGTGGGAAGCCCATAATAGAAAGGGCAATGACGGATAACACACAGTTAACAGCAGCAATAATAAATTGTGCTTCAATTACTTTACCAAATGAGCGGATGAATATTCTTGAGAAATAATGAAGCTCATCGTAAAGCGGCCCAATTTTACTATCCTTAAACTTAGCTGTAAACTCAATAATACGATTCTTTTCTAACAAGATGAATAAACTCAAAATTAGAGAAATCAATATTTGCATAATGATTTTACCAATATTCGTAATATTTTTAAGAGTTAAATCCACACCTTGCTCTAAATATTTCCCGAGCTCTATTTTCTCAAAAGTCGGTGCTAAGTATCTCGCAATCTCATTGTCATCTGGATCGAGATTAAAACTTGCAATGAGGTCGAAAAGCTGTGTGATCTGCTGAGTCACGATTGGTAAATATTTGTAAATAACAGCTACAATACCCGCAACAAGTAAAAGGTATAATGTTACCGTCACAGCTTTTTCATTCATCGGCGTATATTTTCTTATGCTTTTCGTTGTCTTCGTAGTAAGCTGGTTCATCAAATAAGTAATAATAAACGTAAGTAAAATTAGATTGATCATACTACGCATTAAATATAATGCAAGAGCAATCCCGACTAGAATAATAAAACGCTTAAATCCATTACTCCGAAAGAAATTATTCATTTATTCACTCCTTCTACAAAACGGCCTCGCTGCCTCTGCTACCTAGGGCTACACTATAAAATTGATTTATAACAATACGCATCATTCTTATGTAAAAATTTCCCTCTCATTTAATGAGTATAGCCATCTACCTTCAAAATAAGACGAAATGTATGTTTCTTTTAGAAGTGTCTGTATAAAACCTAAGGCGGGGTTGAAGTGAATTGTATGTCTTGTCAAATTAAAAAGTCGATACTCTTATCCTTTGTGAAAGCTTTACCAGCGTATTAGCCATAATTCTATAAATCTATTATAACCCTTTAAACCAGCATATCCAATTTGTATGTTCTTTTATAATGGTATTTGTATAGAACTTTTATCAACTATTACTTTATGCTATTTTGATTAGAGATATAAATTAAACAGAGACAAGGACTGATTCTATGAAAATTGCGAGAAACCCTCAGAACATTCATCCACCCGTTGCTCCTTATGTTCATCAAATTGAGGTGACGGGACCTCAGAGATGGTTAACATTATCAGGACAAATTGGCATGATAGCTGATGGATCTATACCTGAAGATGCAATAGCTCAATTGAAGATAGCACTTGAAAATATTAAAAGAAATCTAGATAGTGCCGATATGGAGGTTCAAGATATTACAAAGCTCGTCTTTTATTTAGTGGGGGATATGGATGCTATTCAACGTAAGGAAATTATCAGTGACTTCTTGGAGGAACATCTTCCATGCACAACATTAATGTATGTCGTTGCACTCGCTACGCCAGCTTTAAAGGTTGAGATTGACGCATGGGCTTGTAAGGAATTATAAATTCATCCTATGTTTTATAAACTAAATTTGTGCATTTTTTTCTTATTTTTTCAATACCCCTTTAGCAACGCTAAAGGGGTATTGCCTTATTATTTAAGTAATGTCAGCGTCGTTGCAATGGCATTATCAACAAACGAGCGTTGTGGCTGCGATTTCAGCATAACTGTTAACCCTATTAACGCAACAATTAATGCTTGCGCTAAAGACTTTGAATCCGTGTTCGCCTCTAGTTCTCCTGATTGAATTCCCCGTTCAATTGTCTCCTGAAAAATTACTGATAGATAGAGTTGATGCTCTCTTGTCAAAATCTCGAACTTCTCATCATGTGGAGCTAATTCAACCATTGTATTGATACAAAAACAGCCATTACTAAGATCTTTTGTATATTCAGCAGTAATCACATCTTCAAAAAATATAGAAAACGCCTGTTTTACAGAGGCATAACTTTGAAGTTTAGTCCGTATTTCGGATGCGCGAGTTGTCGTATATCTACGAAGTGCCGCTTCAAATAGTTCCTTTTTATCCCCAAACGTTGAATAAATACTAGGACGCTGAATCCCCATTCTAGTAGTAAGATCACTTAAAGAAGTTGCTTCATACCCCTTCTCCCAAAATAATTGCATTGCTGCCTCTAACACTTTTGCCTCATCAAATTCCCGAGTTCTTGCCATTATAGATACACCCCCATTAGGAAAAAATAGTAAGTTAATCATTAAATTTTACGATACTAAACAGTATGTAATTATTTTATATCTGGCTTTTTTTATTGTCAATTTCATTTCATCAATCGAAATAAAAAGAAAATATATACCAAATAAATATTGACAAATCCAATGTGGTTAAGATATATTTACCAATAATTATTTTGTACCGAACGGTATGTTATAATTACAATTCAATTAGAAAGGGAGGTTACAATGTGAACAATGCAAATGATGATGCAATTCATATAAATCAATCATCTTCTATATCCCAAGCTGTAACATTATTATTCGCTACAGCCTGCGGAATGTCTGTCGCCAATATTTATTTTGCTCAGCCGCTGCTAGATGAATTATCGAATGATTTTGCTATTGATCAATCAATTATTGGTTTGATTATTACTGTCACACAAATTTTCTATGGGCTAGGCTTACTTCTTCTAGTTCCACTTGGAGATTTACTAAACCAACGACGCTTGATTATTGGACAAATGCTATTGTCCTCTGTTGCTTTGCTTCTAGTCGGTACTGCCTCCTATGTTGTAGTGCTATTTGCGGGTATGGCCTTAGTTGGTCTACTTGCAGTCGTGACTCAAACCCTTGTTGCGTTCGCTGCAACTATGGCTTCCTCTACAGAACGTGGTCGTGTCGTAGGCATTGTTACAAGTGGCATTGTCATTGGCATACTACTTGCTCGTACCTTTGCTGGGTTAGTAACAGATCTTGAAGGGTGGCGTTCTGTCTATCTAGCCTCCGCCGCGTTCATGCTTCTAATGAGTGGTATGTTTTTAAAAGTTTTACCAAGGGGCGAACGTGAAGTAAAATCAATCACCTATTCTCAGCTAATTCAATCCGTGTTTACGCTGTTTATTCAAGAGCGAACATTACGTATCCGCTCTATTCTAGCCCTGCTAATTTTCGCTGATTTTAGTATTTTGTGGACGCCCCTTGTTCTGCCACTTAGTTCACCACCATTTTCTCTATCACACACTGTAATTGGCGCTTTTGGTCTTGTAGGTGTGGCAGGGGCATTAGCTGCTGCACAAGCGGGTAAACTTGCTGACCAAGGCTATGGACAAAGAACGACAGCTATTGCTTTAACGCTTTTACTTATCTCCTGGATATTTATTAATTATTTAGATAAGTCATTCTTGGCATTAATTGTTGGCATTGTGTTACTTGACTTGGCAGTACAGGCAGTACATGTCACAAACCAGACGATGATTCTCCCATTACGTATAGAAGCACGAAGTCGACTGACCGCAGGCTATATGGTGTTCTATTCTATTGGTAGTGCTAGCGGTTCAATCGCATCGACTCAGATGTATGCACATTTTGGTTGGGGAGGGGTTTGCTTACTCGGAGCCTCTATTAGTACAATTGCTCTTCTTTTTTGGGCAATAACTAAACGATTTACTAAATAAAATTAGACTTGGAGAGATAACAAATGGAAATAGGAATTACTTCTTTCGTAGAAACAAAACCAGATGTTCACAGTGGTGAAATAATTAGTCATGCACAGCGTTTACGTGAAGTAGTAGAAGAAATCATTCTTGCAGATCAAGTAGGATTGGATGTCTTTGGCATTGGTGAGCATCATCGTGAAGACTATGCCGCCTCTTCTCCAGCAATGGTGCTATCTGCTGCTGCTTCTCAAACGAAAAACATTCGACTCACAAGTGCTGTAACTGTCCTTTCTTCGGCAGATCCTGTGCGTGTTTTTCAGGATTTTGCCACATTGGATGGACTATCAAATGGACGTGCAGAGATCATGGCAGGTCGTGGTTCTTTTATCGAATCCTTCCCCTTATTTGGCTACGATTTACATGATTATGATGAATTATTTGAGGAACATTTAGACTTACTACTTAGCATTCGTCAGTCTGAGAAAGTAGTTTGGGAAGGTAGACATCGTCCAGCAATCAATCATTTAGGTGTGTATCCTAGACCTGTTCAAAAATCTCTCCCAATCTGGGTGGCTAGTGGAGGAAATCAACAATCTGCTATGCGTGCGGGCCTTTTAGGATTACCCCTTATGCTAGCAATAATTGGTGGCAGCCCAATGCAATTTGCACCGATTGTACAGCTATATAAAAAGGCAGCACTTCATGCAGGTCATGATTTATCAAAACTTCAGGTAGGTTCTCATTCAATAGGTTTCGTTGGACCGAATACGGAATGGGCAGCAGACACATTTTTCCCATCAACAATGACTGGTATGAATAAATTAGGCAAGGAAAGAGGCTGGCCTTATTATGACCGTTCTAGTTATGATGCTGCAAGAAGCTTTGAAGGAGCATTATATGTTGGTGATCCAGATACAGTTGCTGAAAAAATTATTCATCTTCGTAAGCATGTAGGAATTACACGGTTTATGCTATACGTTCCTTTAAGTACCATGCCGCATGATCAAGTCATGCAAGCTATAGAACTACTTGGAACAGAAGTTGCTCCCCGTGTACGTGATGAAGTCGCTAAATGGGAAGCTGAAATGGCTCTAGAAGGAAAGCCATTTCTTTAAGATTCATTATTCAACAGGAGGAGTATATATGACCATCATTAACCGAATTTTACCAGAATTAAGGCAGGCTTACTCAGAATTTCCTGGCTTTCGATTGGAGGAAGATTTAACTTGGAGTCGAGGTCTCTTGTCCAATCCACCTTCAAAAAAATCAGAAGATGTACTTACGACCAACTGTATGATTCCTAGAGGTGACGGGGACGAAATGCTAGTTAAAATCTATGAACCAGCTAAACGGGAACAGGATAAACTTCCAGCTATGCTTTGGATTCACGGAGGTGGCTTTGTCATGGGGCACCCTGATATGGATGATGTTTTATGTGAACGCTTTGTTGAGACAGCTAACTGCGTTGTCGTATCCATTGATTACCGACTAGCGCCTGAACATCCCTACCCAGCGGCTATTGAAGATTGTTATGCTGGATTAGTTTGGATGACTAATGAGCACCAATCACTTGGTATCGATGTCAAACGGGTGGCAATTGCTGGAGCAAGCGGTGGAGGAGGATTAACAGCAGCACTTGCATTAATGGCTCGTGATAAAGGAGGACCATCAATTATATTCCAGATGCCACTGTATCCAATGCTTGATAACCGAAATGTAACACCTTCCAGCTATGAGATTATTGATGATCATGCAACATGGAGTAGAACAAATAATTTGACTGCTTGGCATTTGTACTTAGGAGAGGAAAAGGACATCAATGCCCGTTCTCCGTATGCGGTCCCTGCAAGAGCTGAAAATTTAACAGGATTACCGCCAGCCTATATATGTATTGGCCAACTTGATTTATTTCGTGATGAAACCATTGATTATGTAACACGTCTTGCGCAGGCAGGAGTGGACGTTGAATTCCACCTCTACCCTGGCAGTTACCATTGCTTTGAGGTCTTTGTGCCTGAAGTAAAAGTAAGTCAACAGGCTATTCAGAACTATTTAGATGCCATGGCACGTGCACTCAATTTTTGATTAGCACTTCGCCTTCTAATAATAAAAAATGCGAAAATGTTGGCTATCAACATTTTCGCATTAATTGAAAATCTATTGTGGACGTTCTATCTCATAAATCCCGCCAACTTTAGCTTAGCTTGATCCTGCAAACCCGCTTAATCAAGCTCACGCACTTTAATCGGGATTAATGTTCTTTCTAGTTGTTCACGATGTTGCTCGTATTGAGGTGGCAACATTAATTGGCTACCCATTGTCTCTGGTGTCTCGTCATGAGCAAATCCAGGAGGATCTGTAGCGATTTCAAATAAGATTTCGCCAGGTTCACGGAAATAAATCGCATTAAAATAATTACGATCTTTTACTTCTGTTACATGTTGTCCATGATTCATCACATACTCTTGCCATTCTAAATGATCTGTATTATCTTGGGCTCTCCACGCAATATGATGCACAGTTCCTACACCCATTTGGCCACGTTGACCTGCAACTGTTTTTAAATCCACTGTATTGCCGATCTCTGCACTAGAAGTAAAACGCGTATAGTCACCTTCCGTCGCTAACTTTTCAAGACCCATTACTTCTGTTAAAACTTTGGCAGTTTCTTCAGGGTGACTTGAGAATAGTGTAGCTCCACCAAATCCTTTGATAGCAACCTCAGGTGTTACTTCACCAAATGACCATTCGTTGTGCCCGCCTTTCGCACGTGCCACGAGTTCAATATGCAAACCATGTGGATCATCGAATTGAATGACTTGCTCACCAAAACGTTCAGCTTTTTGGAAAGGAATCGAGTATTTCGCTAAGCGATTAACCCAAAATGGTAGTGCTCCTTCTGGTACAACATACGTTGTAACGCCAACCTGACCATCACCAATACGTCCTTGATAAGCATTAGCCCAAGGGAAGAAGGTAATGATTGTTCCTGGTTTCCCACCTTTGTCACCGAAATATAAATGATATGTGCCCGGATCATCAAAGTTTACTGTTTGTTTTACTAAACGTAAGCCTAATACTCCCGCATAAAAATCAATATTCTCTTGCGGATGTCCTACGATCGCTGTGATATGGTGTATACCTGCTGTATGTTTTTTCATGTTAACAAGCCCTTTCATGACTATATTTCTCACCTATACTATGCCCTATTTATACCTACCTCAATCTGTAAAAGCTTAGCGAATTGTATACAACGCTTTAGACCATGGGATCAATTGATCTAACATTTGGTTTACTGAATCTATTTGTACTTCTTTTGGTTTAAATTCTGTGCCATTTTCAAAATCTGTGAATAATGATAGTGCTGGATGAACACGCACATCTGCGATTAAAAGCTCACCCATAATCCCACGTAAATGTTCTGCTGCACGAGCACCGCCAACAGAACCATAAGATACGATTCCAGCTGCTTTGTTATTCCATTCAACACGTAAGTAGTCTAGTGCATTTTTTAATGCCCCTGTAATAGAGTGATTGTATTCTTGTACGATGAATACAAAACCATCTTGTTTAGCAATAATTTCTGACCAACCTTGTGCTCCTGAAGCATCCTGTCCTGGCTCACCTAATAATGGCAATTTATAATCAGCAATATCAATCACTGTATAATTGGCATCTCCACGTTGATCTGCAATTTCCTTTACCCACTGTGCTACTTGAGGGCTTACACGCCCCTCACGAGTTGATCCAATAATAATACCGATATTTAATTCTGCCATTGTTTGTTCCTCCTCTTTTTTTGTACGAAATAATTTATTAAAAAACCCCATAATTGTACCTCCTGGCGAAGCTAAAGGTTCGAATTCATTTATCTTGAATTTATTTATCTTGAATTCGAGATAATAATAACACGATATTTTTATAAACGTCAACAACTTTGTTTTGAAAATTAAAAAGGCAGAGATAATTAATTCTCTGCCTTCCCTAAAAGCTTATAAACTTGTGTTTTTAGATAACGATATTGACTATCATTAGTATCTTGAAAAGCCTCTACCCTATTTGAATCAATATCTTGGTAGTCGATTAGGTATGGAAATTGTTCCTCGGAGAAATCCTTTCTTTCTCCATTAATAATATTATAAAAGTGCCAGCCTTCCTCAAGAAATGTCTTCCTAATTTCTCCGCCAAGAATATCCTGCACAACTAATGAAGTGACGCCACATTGTCCTTTTGCAGGGTTGTCCACACTCCATTTAGAACTTGATTGAATGGACCATGATTTTCTTAAGGCATTTAATACGTCTTTTTCCATGCAAAAACTCCTTTCAAACACTTTAAAATGGAACTTCATCCATTCTTATTGGTGTCGACTTCCCTACTACCCAATCATCTTTAATAGCACCATAGACAATACTATCTGTCACAGTACCAACTTATTTTCCCAAGCATTTCTTTTGCACTAATAAATGAACTAAATCATCAATTTCTTCTTCAAATAATTTGATTTCCATACATATCTCCCTTCATCTATACGTCCTCACATATATCTGAAAAAATAAAGTTAGTTTTCGTATGTGCATATGGTTGTAATGCATCAATAAACTGCTCTACATCAGGAAAAGATTGAAAATGCCCCTTTAATAAAAAACATGACTCACCTGAAATGCGATAGCAGAAGTCTATATTTGTATAAACCTTCAGATGTTCTTTAAAGTCTGCATAGCGGTTATTTTTGATTGTCGCTTCAACAATAGCGTCAATTGGATAACCCAATGCTTTTTTATTAATATCCAATGTATACCTCTTAATAACGTTCTGTTCCTCTAATTGCCGTATTCTTTCGCGAACTGCTGGTGCAGATAAGTGAACCCTTCTCCCTAGTTCGCTCATAGAAATTCGACTATCTTCTTTTAATTCTTTAAGTATTATTTCGTTAATGAAATCCATTTTGTAAATACCCCTTCTTTTTGAAGGAAAACAATCATATTTCCCTTCGAATTGATATGTTAACTTCGTTATGAACATTTTACACTAATTAATAGAAGGAGGAATGATTGATGACACTTATTCAATTATATGACAAGGGCTTAACACCCTTTCAACAATTATTAGGCTACAACAAGGGAATTCAGCTGCACTGGCAGCAGTTGGGGGAGGTACTCGAAAAAGACGGGCATCTATCCGCTTCATTAAAAGAAGAGGTTCGAAAAACTTTAGCTCAAAAAAATGGCTGTCAGTATTGTCAGGCAAAAGGCAAGCCTGATCCCCAGAACTATGATGAGAAAACGGCAGTATGCACAGGTTTTGCGGAAGCATTCTTAGCTGCTAAGGGGCACACCGCCCCCAACGTCACGGCTGTATTAAAGGACTATTTAACAGAAGCCGAGATTAGCGAGCTACTAGCATTTATTTGCTTCACGACAGCACAGCAATATTTTGGCGCACTCATGCAATTAAAATAATAAGGAGCTAGGGGCGAAACCCTAGTTCCTATTCCAGCTGCCATCCTTTTAATTCCATTTTATTAGCTATATCTATAATAAATTTCTTACTAAGCTCTTCTTTCATATTATTTTCAGCATCCACCATCACTTGTTCAATGAGACAGCCTTGATGATGGAAGGAATGATCGTGTTCAGAGGAACAACTAAATAATGAGGTTTGTCCTTCAATTGCATATATCACATCTAAAAACGATATTTCATGGGGGCGCTTAGAAATTCGATAACCACCGTTGACACCTGGGTTCGACTCAATTAAACCTGCCTTCACAAGCTTAGTTAATATTTTGGAAAGATAGGTTGGAGATAATTTTTGCATTTCTGCTAAAGACTCTACACTCATTGATTTCCCTTTAGGATTGAGTGTTAAAAACACCATTGTATGTAAAGCATAATTTGTTGCTTTTGAATACTTCATCATTCATCACCCTTCATTCAGGACCTTTATTATCTGCAATTAAAACACATTCTATCATAATTCAAGAAAAAAGCATGTTTTGTATGAAAACACGCTTTTATGATCCCTAGTCATGCTGTCCATAACCCGCTTCTCCAGCAAGAGCATCAGCCTTTGTTACTTGTACAGTCCCAAATGGATGATTTGGTGGCGCATAAATCGTGTAAAGCTTTAGTGGTTTATCCCCTGTATTCGTAACATTATGCCATGTTCCTGCTGGTACCATAATAGCCGTATCTTCTGCGACATGTCTCTGATAGTTTAAATAATCTCTAGTTGGCCCCATTTGAGTTAATCCATGCCCCTCCTCAATACAAATGAATTGGTCTACATGTGGGTGTACTTCTAAACCAATATCTTCTCCGACATTAAGACTCATCACCGTTACTTGTAAGTTTGACCCTGTCCACAATGCTGTACGATAATTTTTATTGCGCTTTGTAGCCTCTTCAATGTCGATAACAAATGGTGTTGGTCCAAAATCATTCTGGACATTACTTCTTGGCGCTCGTTCTGCCTGATTTGGATAGGCCCAATAAACAGGTTGATAACCGTAATGATACGATTGATAATTACCGTAATAAGGGTGGTACATTTATCTCAATCCTCTCATGCATGATAACGCTATAGTATGCAGTTGAATGAAAGAAGGTACTCACATGTAGTGTGACTTAATTGAGTAATCTTTATATATAGAATGGAGATAGGTATCCTGTTTGCTACATTAGCAGAAAAGCTTGCAGGCACTACTGCAATTAAATAGTTTTCTGGACACGTTGTTAAACATGAATGGATTGTAGAAGTGGAAGCAGAGTTAGGATTTGAATTACCACCATCCTATTGCTGGTGGTTAAAAAATTATGGCAATGGGCAACTGAATGGTGGATCTATTCTCTCAATCGGTCCACCAGCATACAGAGCCATTAATGATCATGGTATTCTCTCTATCCATCCTCTTAACTACTTAATGAATGACATGATCTATGAATATGCCTCTTCTTTCTCAGAATTTCTTGAAAAACTGATTGATGAGCGTAGTCAATAGTATGAGTTGCCTTATCTATGGGCAACTCACAACTCGGAAAATTCCCCTTTCAAGCGCTTACGAAATTTATCATCTGTAAGAAATTTCAATTGAAAACTATTCATACTATTTGAGAGCTTAATCTGCTCCATTGTATTTAAGTTGTTAGCAAAAAAGGCTATCTCTGTTTGATTTCCATCTTTATCTTCCGCATAGGCTGCTAGTGTTAACACAAATGCCGTCGACCCTCCCTTTTGACCAGCATGTTTTAACCATGCTTGATTTCTAGGATTCTGCATCAATTGCTCCAACACGGGATCTAAATATTTATGTACTTCTGCGCTAAAGAAATTTTTACCATTCAATTTTTCTAAAATAGAGATGTAATCACTTGTTGTGGCCCTTATTAAACGATCAGACCATATCTTTTGAAAATCCATATTGAGCATTTTTTGAGCTTTTGTTTTCTCCTCAATTGTTAAAGGATGTTCTATCCAATTCGAATGAATAGCCAATGCACGCTCACGATATTCAACCATATCCATTTTTCGTAAAGCAGTTAATGTTGCTTTTTTCGTTAAATTTTTTTCCTCCATCAAGTGAATGGGAATATAAAGTGCACTTACAATTGGATACAAAGGTTCATGATCCTCTACATTTAACTGTGTAAGCACATCATTAATTATTTGAAAGTCTAATACATGCATTAAATATTCCGTATTTGCATTGGAGCTATAGGCAATCATGCCATTTGCTACTTCACTTAAAGGTACACTATCTGCACCCTGAAGGTTTAACTGCGCCAACCATGCTTTATGTGCGCCGCCATCTGTTTTAGGAATGTAAAATGCCTCTAACTCCTTTAGATTTACTTGCTCTTTAGGATTAATACGGCCATCCGCTGCTTGTTGCGCATAGGCGATGGCTACGATTATTTTAACTGTACTTGCTAACGGTAGCTGTTCCTTGGTGTTTAGCTCCACCCAATGTTGTTGATTATATTGAATGGCTACAGAAATATTTTTATCGTCTTTATGTTCCTTGATAAATTGCACGATATATTCAGGATCGTTCTTCTTGATTTCTTTTTGAAACTTCCAAAAAATAATGCTACATACAAAACCTATACAAACCAAAACACCGCCAATCATCCAATACAACTTTTTCATATTCATCCCTCCATCACTCAGCTGCTTCTAACAACCATTGCTGTAATACTGTAGACGACTGGTTATTTAATCGTAATGCTATTTCTGTTTTTATTTCTGGAGGCATCACTTCAACAAGTATGCATACAGAATCCCTTGCTTGATTCACCTCGAATAACCCTTCTTAGCACAAACTAATTCAGCTCCAATTGCTCGATGATATCGATCGTTGACATACCTCTCCTCCTTAATGAATTAGAGAAGCTCGTAAATTGCTAACCCCATTTTCTAAATATCCTTTGAGGCATGTTAATGTATAGACCCAACCCTCTTTTTGGCCCATCATTTTTGTCACAATTTCTGGGTCATGTGCATTTAACCCAGATTCTACAACAGTAATAATTGTTTCACTTTGTGATTCTTCAAAAGAGATGGCAACCATTGTCACTTCGCCATGCTCTTCTCCCCAAACAAACACAATTTTTTTATTCATCTCCATTTCAAGCACAGTGATCACACCCTCTGCACCATACTCCTCATATTTAAGCGTGATTCTTTTACCTTCTGCCCATCTTTCGGAACTGCTAGAAAACCAATAATGACCGATTTCAGTAGGGGAAATAATGGCTTCAAATACTTTATGGGCTGGTTGATTGATTTTTAGTTTCGTCGTCACATCCGTATTTATCATCATTCATCATCCTTTTTCATATTGTCTATCTACACCTTCGCCGAAATTTTCCATTAACCTTCCTTTCTAATAAAAATTCACTAAAAAAGGTGCAATTCTCCTAATGGAATCGCACCTTTTCACTTAAAGTATTTTTTTATTATGAACAGTAAACTGAATATCTGCTACATTGTCGATAAAATTTTTATCATGTGTGACAAAGATTATTGTTCCCTCATAAGCAGCTATAAATTGTTCAAGGGCTTCGAGTGCTTGAATATCTAAGAAATTAGTTGGTTCATCTAACAGCAAAATATTATAATTTCCTAAAAATAGCTGACAAAGCTGAAGGCGTATGGCCTCACCACCACTAAGTGTGGTAATTTTCTTTTGTAAATCAGTGCCAGCAAACTGCATGGAATGAAGTACGCTTCGTAATAAACTTTCATCATATTCAGAGCGATTCTTTAAAAATTGTAGCACTGTTTCCTCACCAGCAAATTGGTAGCTCATCTGATGAAAATAACCTATTTTAGCCTTTGGAGAAATAGTTATACCCTCACCATTATTGGCTATATGTTTTAGTAATGTACTTTTACCACTACCATTGTTACCCTTAAGCGCAATTTTTTTACCTAACGGGATTTGGAAGCTCACCTCGTGTAATAGTACCTTATCTTGAGCATGTAAAGTGAATCGATCTGCCATAATGGGGTACTTATTATGCAATGCCAAGGCTTTTGATTGTCGAAAAACAATTTTTCTTTCTTCCTGAACCGCTTCTGCTTTATGAAGCTTCCCTATCCGATGTTCGATAGCTTTTGCTGCACGCTGTACGGCTTTTTGACTTGTGCCTTTGGACTTTGTCATAAACATACGATTAGGTTTAGCGTTAGCCTCTCTTTTAGACATATTGCCTGCCTGAGCAATTTTTTCAGCTTTTTTCATTTTTTCATCTACAGCTTTTTCAAGCCTGCTCTTTTCTTTCAAGTATTGTTCATGAGCCTGATTTTGTTGATCTTGCTCTAATTGCTTTTGCATGGCATACTCGCTGTAATTCCCTGAGTAGATCGTTACCTTACCACCATCTACCTCCCATATCGCTGTAACCAGCTCATCTAGTACAGCACGATCATGGCTAATGAGTATGAGGGCCCCATAATAATAACGTAATTCATCTAATAAAAATGAGATGCCGAGTTGATCCAAATGTGTTGTCGGCTCATCAATAAGCAAAGCTTCCTCATAAGAAGTAAATAATTGTGCTAGCTTTAATCTTGTTTGCTCTCCACCACTTAATCCTTCAGAATACGTAGGTACTGCTAATTTCCCTAATAACTGTGGATCTGCCTCTATTAACGTTGGTGCCTCCATCTGTTCAAAGTATCCGAAATGAACATGCCTTTTCAATTTCCCACTTACTGGTTGTATCTTGCCAGCAAGTAACTTCATCAACGTACTTTTACCTGCACCATTTTTACCAACGATTCCTATCCGGTCAAATTGATGCACGGCTAATTTTTCAATATTTAATAGTTCTTTATCTAAATAAGTAACGACTACATTCTCTAACTCAAAGCAAACCTTTTCCATTTTGCTACCTCCCGAAATTGATCATTCCGTACCGATAGCGATGGTATCGATACGAGCTTTTAATCAAAGCTCGTATTAAAAGAATAATAGACTATACATCTCACTTTCCTCCCTACATTCAATAAAAAAACACAGACAAATTTGCCTGTGATGTAAAGTAAAAGAGATTTATTATAAGACAAGCGTCTCTTTTTTCTCATGATTATGAAGATGATTAAAAAAGGACAGACTATCCCATTTACTCTGGTGTCACAAAACAGCGTTTGGCCCTATTCAGTTACTGGTTCAACATTGGGAAACGTAGTGTCATAGCATGTGTCATTTTTTAATAACCCTCCTTGCAGTGTTACGACTATTATAAATTCTCGCTTTAATATGTCAAGTTTCGAAAGTTCTCTCTAAAGACACACTAATTACTGTCGATATATCACAAATGAACATTCCAAAAAGTATATCATTTGGTGAAAACCTGATATAGTATGGAATTTAAGAAAAATAAAATTTGATTTGGTGGTGTTATGTGAATGAAGAAATATGTTATCGATATTTTAATGATTATGCTTGGATCACTGCTTTTTGCCCTAGCAGTTAACTTATTTGTTATTCCAAATGATTTAGGTGAAGGTGGCGTAACAGGCTTAACGATTATTGCTTATTATCTGTTCGGATGGTCGCCAAGTATTGTCAGTTTTGTTATGAATGCCGCTTTACTTATCGTGGGTTATAAATTTTTAAATAGACAAACAACAATTTATACAATCATTGCGGTCTCATTCCATTCTTTATTTTTACATTTAACAGAAACGTGGTCTATCTCTTCAGATGAGATTATCGTCAATACAATTTTTGGTGGCGTATTTGCAGGAGTCGGTATTGGCTTGATTATCAGAGTTGGTGGTACAACAGCAGGTTCTACAATTTTAGCGAGAATCACTAACAAATATCTTGGATGGAGTATTAGCTATGGACTTTTATTCTTCGATTTAATTGTTGCTTTTTCATCCTATTTTATCATTGGTGCAGAGGCATTAATGCTAACAATTGTTATGCTATATGTTGGTACTAAGGTAATGGAGTTTGTTATTGAAGGAGTTAACCCTAAAAAGGCAGTTACCATTATCTCTAAAAAACCTGAAGACATTGCTGGACAGGTAACTGCTTATATGAATCGTGGGGTAACTGTGCTATCAGGTCATGGTTATTACACAAAGGAACAAAAGGAAATCCTGTATATTGTTATTAGTAAGCAAGAAGTTGTAAAGCTTAAAAAAATTGTCAAAGAAGTCGACAAGGATGCCTTTATTGCCATTCATGATGTAAGGGACGTTTTCGGAGAAGGCTTTATTGAATTAGCAAAATCATAAAACAGTCAAAACACCTTTTGTAGGTAACAACAAAAGGTGTTTTATGTTGTTAAAAAAGATTTCACTAGCAGAAAAAGAACTTTTGGCAAAGCGAAGTGTTGATTTACGTTCCGCCAGCGTCACTCAAATCACCATGTGCAAAAGAGTCTTTTCCTTATCTTTCATCCTAACAGTAACGATCGAATAACCAATTAGAAGTAGCTTGGAACGGATGTTCATTTTATCCTTTCACAAAAATTCTATTGGTGGTTTTGTTTTTCGATTTACCTATTTCTATCAATCTGTAAAGAGCTTTGGATAATGCTGTCTAATAGTGCTGAATAGCTGATCCCCGCAGCAAGGGCACTTTTTGGTAGTAGGCTATTTTGCGTCATGCCAGGCAACGTATTAACCTCCAACACATAAGGAACGCCATCCTTCATTAACATATCTACTCTTGCGTAGACACTGCATCTTAAAGCCTTGTAACTGATCATCGCAGCCTTTGCCACTCGGTCATGAATTGCAAGTGGTAGTTCCACAGGCTCCTCCACGGTAGAAGCATCGTCATATTTTGCCTGGTAGTCAAAAAATACTGCTGTATGTTTGATTGACAGGACTGGCAATAGCTGTTCATTGAGTATTGGGCATGTAATTTCGTCACCAATCAAATACTGCTCAATAATGATTTCGTTATCCCACTTAAATACTTCTGCAACCGCAGCCAATAAGGCACTCCGATCATGGACAATTTGAACACCCACACTAGAGCCGCCAGCATTTGGTTTAACTACAAGTGGATAACCCATAAGCTCTATATCCTGCAAGGGCAACTCCTCTTCCTTTATGAGATGCACCCAATCTGGAGTTGCGACACCTTCATATCGAAGGATTTTTTTTGCCATATTTTTATCCATGCACAAACTACTTGCTAGAAGACCGCTTCCTGTATAAGGAATTCCCAACGTTTCTAGTACCCCCTGAATCGTACCATCTTCCCCGAACTTACCGTGAAGTGCTAACAAAGCCACATCAATATCACCTACCTTGTCAATAACCTCTTTGTTGTTATCTAATGTGATTGCCACAACTTCGTATTTTTGCTTATCTAATTGAGTGACCATTTCCTTACCTGTCATGATGGAAACCTGCTTTTCAGAGGAAGTACCACCCATAATTACGCCAACCTTCATTTTTTCAACTCCTCATAACGTTTTCAATGTATCACCAATAATTTGAATACCTCGAACAATATCGTCATCTGCTAAACGAGAAAAACCTAAACGAAATGTATTACTACCTCTTCCATTTGTATAAAATACATCACCTGGATAAAATACAACGCCCTTGTCATAGCATTTCTCAAGCAACAATCGTGCATCTACGTCCTCTTTTAGTTCTATAAAAAGGTGAAGCCCCCCATCCCCTGTTATCCTGCTATAGGGAATGTATTGGATACAAGCTTGACGGGCAAGCTCATATTTTTTCTTGTAAACAAATCTTGCTTTCTTTAAATATTTTTCAAAGTAACCATCCTGTAAATATTGATATAATACTGCCTGATCCAGTGTTGATGTATGAATTGTTCGAGCTCTTTTCATACTTTCCAAGCTATCAATTAACTCCCTATCTGCTAAAATCCAGCCAACACGTAAGCCAGGGAAAAGAATTTTAGAAAAGCTACCAATATAGACAATGTTATTACCTATACCGCTAAAAGCGATAAGTGGTGCCAAATGCGAGCTTGAATACCTTAATTCCTCATTAAAACCATCTTCTATAATGGGTATTTGATATTTGGAAAAAAGCTGAAAAATAGCACTCCTTTTCTCGGAGGAAGTGACAATTCCTGTTGGATTATGATAGGACGGGATAAGATAGGCAAAATCAAAGTCCTTATCTGCTAATGTTTTTTCCACCTGTTCCATGTCAATCCCGTCATCTTGCATATCGATGCCATGTACGTCTAACCCATGCAAACGGAAAAGCTTCAATGCTGCATGATGTGTAGGATTTTCACATAGTACACGCCCTGATTTTTTAGCTAAAGAGGACAATAAAATATCTAGACCTTCTGTAAAACCATTTGTAATTAAAATATCTTTATTAGAAATGTCCACACCTTTCATCTCCATATAGCTAAGAAGGTGGTCAATTAAGGGCTTATAGCCCTTGGCATAGCCATAGTTTAAGACAATATCTCCTTCAATGGACATCCTTGTGAGAAATGCCCTTTTGAAATTTTCAACATCAAAAAGCTTTTCTTCTGGAGCTATACTAGTAAATGAAATCATGCCTTTTTTCCAGTGTATATCTTGTCGTATTAAATCAATTTCATCAGCTAACAAAGTTGTTTCATTCAGCCTTTGTTTCCAATCTATTTCAATAGAAGAAGTTTTCAATGTAGTAACCTTTCCGATAAAATGCCCTTTTCCTTTCACTGCATAGATGATGCCATCTAGCTCTAATTCGGCATATGCGTTCAGCACCGTGTTTCTACTGACCGCTAATAACTTACTAAGTTCACGGGTAGATGGAAGCTTTTGATGTTCCAACAGATGCCCCTTGACAATCATGTCTTGAACATAATCCTTCAATTGTACATAAACTGGCCGTTCATCCATAAGCTTAAAATCACTAAACACTTCCTAACCCCCTTGCTTCATTTTTGCATAAACCCTGATAACCAAAAAGGTCCACACATTATGTAATTTCCTGTTAGAGTGGTTGCTCTTCTTTCTATCATATTTCAATATGGTCATAAGCATAAAAAGAAAACTCCTCTTTTGAGAAATATATCAGCAAAAAAGGAGTTTTATTATTATTTTAAAATATCATTCAGACCGTTTTCCTTTTTATCAGGACATACTAAAGACACCACAACTCCAACAATTAAGCAAATAAAGAATGTCGCTGCCTTGGCTGACACTACAGCCTCCATAGGTGACAGGGACCATACAATCGCACTAATAAAACCGACAATAATTGTAGCAATAACCCCAATGCCTGAAACACGTTTCCAGAAAAAGATTAAAAGGATCACAACCGAAAATGTATTGCCAATCCCTGCCCATGCAAAGGATACTAAGCTATAAATTACAGAACCTGATTTGAGTGAAATGATAATACCCACAATCCCACTAATAACAGCCACTAGACGCGAAAGGTGAACTAATTTTTTGCTAGAAATATTCCAACGTAATGTTTTATGAATTATATCCTCACTTATCGATGTTGTGATGACTAACAATTGAGACGAAGCCGTTGACATAATAGCTGCTAAAATACCAGCCACAATAATTCCTGCAACCCAAGGTGGTAAAATTTCAAATACCATATGTGGCAATATCATTTCAGGATCTTCAATAGAACCTTGCTTATACAAAGTGGACGCGAAAATCGCAGATAAAAAGGCACCCACATAGACAATTAATGTCCAAATAATCGCCATATTACGGCCAGTAATTCGCTCTTTTTCAGTCGTAATAGCCATAAAGCGAGAGCTCAATTGAGGTTGCCCCCCAAGCCAGCCAAAGAACCAGGATAGATTTGTAAATAGCATCGCCCCTAAGGCAAGTCCATTTAAGCCTCCAACCCAACTATCCGCACCATTGCCCATTTGAGCTAGCTCTGTTGAAATGCTTAAACCTTGATGTTGAATTTCCATATAAGCTGCAATTGGTACAATAACAAACGAGATCAGCATTAAAAAACTTTGGATTGTATCTGTCCAAACAACGGACATAAATCCTCCCATACATGAATAGGCAATTATTATTGCTCCAATAATAATTGTTCCCCAAGTGATGTTGAGTCCTGAGAATGAATAAATCGTTTTACCCATCCCGGAAAATTGAGCTGCTAAATAGCAAACAAAGAATAACACCATTACTGCAGAAGCTAACCAACGAATTATATCTGCGTGCTTTGGAAATTTAACAGCAATATAATCTGTTAGGCTATTCACCTTATATTTTTGTTGCTCTGTCATAAAGCGCTTTGATAAAAATAGCCATGATGCAACAACGCCTAAAAGCATGCCAGATAAAATCCAAATGCCTGACAGCCCAGCCACATATATAAAGCCAATTGCCCCTAAAAACATATAGGCGGATTCACCCGTTGCACGTTCAGAAAAGGCTAACGCCCAGCCCGGTAGTTTATTTCCCCCTAGAAAGTAATCATTATGTGATAAATCTTTTTTACTGAAGTATATCCCTACTCCTAGCATAGCGAGTAAATATATAAATATTTCAACATAAACAATTGTATGCATATACCCAAAGTCCTCCATCTGATTAATCTAAACAATCCCAATTGGTTTTATCAGATAATAGTTCGGGTTTTTTTAATTGTCAATAACTAATTTTGTAAAAAGGAGGCAAAGTATTTCGATATTTCTACAAACTTTAAAGCTCCTGGAGAAAGATGAATACTGTGTTTGTGTGCAATTCCAACCTGTCTAATATATGCTTGATAAAATTTTTTTCTAATCAGGTTACTTGGTGCATGTAGTAAAAGCGAGTTCGGCACAACAGAAATGCCTAAATTTTCATTGACCATTGTCAAAATGACTTGGTCAACTGATAATTCATAGACTACATTGGGATGGATTTTATGTTTAGCTAAGATCCTTGATACATCTCGATCAATCGTACGTTTAGGCATAATCCAGCGTTCATCCTGCAATTGCTCTAGAGAGAGCCTCTCTTCCTTCGCCAATGGATGCTCCTGTGCCATAATGCAAACAAGCTCATCATTAAAAATCGCATCGAATACAAGATGTTTAGAATTTGGTTGCACTAAAAAACCGATATCGACAACGCCATTATGAAGCCATTCTTCGATTTGATCATAATCTCCCTCCATCAAACGTATTTGTAGGTCTGGATGATGCTGTTCGAAATACGCTAAAACCTTTGGTAATAAGACCAGAGAAACACTTGGTAGAATACCAACCGATAACGTCCCCCCAATGAGATTTTTTAAATTTGCTACAGAGGTTTCAAGCTGCTGTTGTTGCTGCAATATTTTTGAGATGTGTTCGTAAACAATTTTCCCCTCACTCGTTAAAACAATATTATTGCGGTTTCGAATAATTAGAGAAAGCCCTAATTCTGCCTCTAAATTACTAATCGTATGACTGATTGAAGACTGTGTGAGATTGAGCTTTAAGCCTGTTTCTGTAAAATTTCCTGTATCGATAAGTGTATGGAAAGCAATATATTGTGCTAATGTAGCCATGCTATTCTGCTCCTTTTATGATTTTTTTTCATAGTTGATTATGTAAATATTCATTTGATTTAAATTACTAGCCACCTCTATAATAAAAATAAAATCCAAGTAAATCAATATGATTTGTTAATGAGGGGGCTCATAAAATGGCAGAGGAAAGATTAATGATGAAGGCTTTATCTATGGACATAATTACCGCAAAAATGTTTACAGAATTACATCTCTCCATTACAGAGCAGTATGGAGAGCATGGTCGGAGATTAGTACAAAAAGGCTTAGAGGCGTTTGGTTTAAAGGATGCTGAAGCCATGGCGAAAAAAGCAACAGCAGAAGGGGAAAATCATACTTTCTTTGAATACTTACCCCAAATCGTTGTAGGTGAAGAGAAATTTGCTGATTTAACACCGTTTGCTCGATTTTCTAAAATGTTTGCACAGATTGCCAAGCCAGTTGTAGATGAATATGGAGAAGCTGGTGAACAAGTGATTATGCGGGCAGTAGAACGTTTTGGTCATAAGCGTGGCCAAGGTATTGCTCAACGTGCTCGCACAAACGGTCTAGAAAATTCCGTGGAGCATTATTTAACTAACTATGATATGGGTCGCAGTGATTTGTTTGAAATCGATACAGTTTATAAGGAAAATGAGGTTGAACAAACGTTTACTCACTGCCCATTAGGTCAACAATGGGCAGATGATGATATGGGTAAATATGGAATTTTGTATTGTAAAGTCATCGACCCCTCTATTGCTAAAGGGTACAATAAAAGCCTAGAGGTGGTACATGATCAATTTGTTTTACGTGAAGGACAGTGCCACTTCCAATTCCAAATGAAAGAGTGATGTCATGATTAACGGAGTTAGGCTCGTACAGCATCTTCAAGACTTAAGTCAAATTGGTCGTAATGAAAAGACAGGTGGCATTAACCGCTTCTCGTTCACACCAGAAGAAAAGCAGGCAATTGAGTTAGTTACAACTTATATGGAACAAGCAGGTATGAATGTCACAATCGATGCAGTTGGAAACCTTATTGGTACATATGGTGAAGGAAATGAAACCATTATGCTAGGTTCTCACATCGATACAGTACCAGAGGGTGGCAAATATGATGGAGCATTAGGGGTGCTAGCAGCTATTGAAGTGGTACATACTATGCATGAGCAACAGTTGATACCCTCTAAAAAAATTCAAGTTGTCGCTTTTAAGGATGAGGAAGGAACAAGATTTGGCTTTGGGCTCCTTGGCAGTAGTGCAATGGCTGGTCTTTTAACAGAGGAGCAATTACAGCATACAGATGAAGCTGGCATTTCCATCGAAGAAGCCATGAAAGATTTCCATTTATCACCTTATCCTTTAACACAAGTGCATCGTAATGACATAAAAGCTTATTTAGAAATGCATATCGAGCAAGGAAAAGTGTTAGAAAATGAAGACCTACCAGTCGGTGTTGTCACAGGTATTGCAGCCCCATTATGGTTAGAGGTAACCGTAACGGGTGTCAGTGAACATGCTGGTGCAACACCTATGCCGATTCGTCAGGATGCTCTAACTGCAGCAAGTGAAATG
This sequence comes from Lysinibacillus sp. LK3, assembly GCF_001043675.1. Classification (NCBI taxonomy): domain Bacteria; kingdom Bacillati; phylum Bacillota; class Bacilli; order Caryophanales; family Bacillaceae; genus Lysinibacillus; species Lysinibacillus sp. LK3. The sequence continues at coordinate 48,239 of NZ_LDUJ01000021.1, read as the reverse complement.
ATTTTAGCCATTGAGCAACTATTAACCAATACAACAGATTCCGTTGCAACGGTTGGTAAGCTAACGGTCTCCCCAAATGGGACAAACGTTATACCAGGTAAAGTTACGTTCTCGATTGATCTTCGTGATATTGACGAAAATAAAGTAAGTGCATTAGAGCAACAAATTATGCAACAGCTTCAACAAATTGCTGAACGAAGACATGTCTCATTGGCTTCTAAAGTATTACAGCGCATTAAGCCTGCAAAAACCGATGCCTTACTACAACAGCAACTTACTACAAGTATTGAAAAGCAAGGTATACGTCCTTATTCTCTCATAAGTGGTGCTGGGCATGATGCAATGAATATAGCTGAAATTGCCCCGATTGGGATGCTATTCGTCCGTTCAAAGGATGGTATTAGTCACAATCCCTTAGAATACAGTTCAGATGAGGATATTATTGTAGCAACTAATATTTTTTATGATACAGTTGTTGAACTTGCTAAATAGACTACTATATAGAAGAAAGCCATTCTCTAATTTTTTTAGAATGGCTTTTTTAATTTTTTCCATAACCTTCATTTTTAGCTTGAGTAATCACCTTTTGAATAAAAGGCTCTTTTTTCAGAGTATATGTTGGGCGAATCATATTGAAAAAGATAGCCCAATTTGGTTTATAGTCAGACAATACCACTTCAATTTTTTTCATGTGTCATTCACCTCACTTTTTTGAAATAAGCCAACTATAAATAAAGCGTATTTACCTTAAAATAATAAATCTATTTCGTTTTTAAATTTCCCTTTATATAAGAAGATCTCTCTATTTTTGATTGAACTGGTTTCATTTTAGCATAAGGAATATTATCTCTTTTAATATGATATAGTGTAATTATGGTTAATTTTCCAAAATAATTGAAAGGGGCTATAAAATGGAAGAGATTTTAACAATTACGAATTTAACGAAGAGTTATGGAAACAAGGAAATTTTGAAAGGGATTGACCTTCACGCAGCTAGAGGTGAAATCATCGGTTATATCGGCCCCAATGGCGCGGGTAAAAGTACAACTGTAAAACTTATTCTAGGGCTAGAAGGTGATTTTGGTGGCGAAATTAAGCTCTTTGGGAAAAGCATAGGACAAGACCAAATTGATTATAAACGGCGAATTGGTTACGTCCCTGAAATCGCTGATGTTTATGATAACTTAACAGGCTATGAGTATTTAACCTTCATCGGCCAGCTATATGGATTAGAGCTAGAGGAGGCGGCTGACAAATCCAAATCACTAATGGAACTGTTTGGAGTTGGTGAAGCATACCATTCTAGAATTTCTTCCTATTCTAAAGGCATGCGTCAAAAACTACTAATTATTGCAAGCCTTATACATAATCCAGACCTGCTATTTTTAGATGAACCAATCAATGGCCTTGACGCAAACAGTGTCATGATTTTTAAAGAAATCTTAACGCAACTAGCTGCCAATGGAAAGACTATATTTTACTCATCACACATTATGGATGTCGTTGAAAAAATCAGTAGCCGCATCATTTTGCTGTATGATGGAAAAATTGCAGCGGACGGAACATTTGCCCAATTACAAGCAGATAATACTGAAGGAACATTAGAAAGAATTTTTAACCAGTTAACAGGATTTCATGAACATCAGGAAATCGGAGAAAAATTTGTGTCCGTCGTTCGTGGGAGACAATTATGACAGATTTCAAAACGCTACGATTGCTTGATAAGTTCCGATGGTTTTTTATAAAAATGGGCATTGATTATGACATGATGAGAAAAATCCTCCATATAAAATTAACAATGGATGAACGGAAAGTACCTACCCTATTTAATCAAAACAAAAAGAAAGACAATCAAAAGTATGGCTACATTAAGTCGCTATGGATTTATATGTTATTCGGACTTATACTCATCCCGCTTATGGGATTTGGTCAAAATTTTCTATTTCAGATGAGTATCGCCTTTGCAATGATCATCTTTTTGATTATGACTTCATTGATTTCTGACTTTTCTTCTGTGCTTTTAGATGTACGAGATAAAAGCATACTTTCAACTAAGCCTATTTCAGCTAAAACAATTAATGCAGCAAAATTTATGCATATTTTTATTTATTTATCCTATTTAACATTGGCCCTAACAGCCATCCCTCTAATAGTCAGCCTTTTTACTCAAGGTATTGTGTTTTTTATTTTAACAGGTCTTGAGATTCTATTAATGAATTTATTTATAGTTGCCATCACAGCCATTTTATATATTGCCATTTTACGCTTCTTCGATGGTGAAAAGCTGAAGGATATGATTAATTATGTACAAATCGCTTTATCTCTAATGCTGATGATTGGCTACCAAGTTCTTATTCGATCCTTTGAATTCGTCAATTTAGATATGGTAGTATCGTTTCATTGGTGGAACCTCTTCTTAATACCGATGTGGTTCGCTGCCCCTTATGAACTCATACTGCATGGTGACACATCCTTATTGACAGTCATTTATTCCATCTTAGCAGTGATTGTACCTATTATTTCGATTTGGATCTATATTAAACTCATACCAACCTTTGAACGCAATCTCCAAAAACTGCTAAGTACAAGTAAGTCTAAAAAGGAAAAAAACAATCGACTAAAGTCGTTTTTATTAACCATTGTGTGTAGAACACACGAGGAACGAGCTTTCTATCGCTTCGCAGCTCTGATGATGAAGCAAGAGCGAGAGTTTAAGCTAAAGGTCTACCCATCTTTAGGCTTTTCATTTATTATTCCCTTTATTTTCATGTTTACTTTTAGCAGAGGGGAAGAAGTCGTTTATGCTAGTAGTATGAGCTATTTAAATATCTATTTTAGTATGATGATTATACCATCCGCTGTCCTTATGCTTGGTCACTCTGCTAAATATAAGGCTGCATGGATTTATAAAACGCTACCGCTTAAAGATTATACAGATTTACAAAAAGGTAGCTTAAAGGCATTTTTAATTAAATTGTATACTCCGTTATTTTTAGTACTAAGTATAGTCTTTAGCTATATTTATGGTATTCGAATTATCCCTGATTTACTAGCTGTTTTGGTAACAAGCTGGTTATATACCATCCTTTGTTTCGTCATGATGACAAACAAATTACCCTTTACCAAACCCTATGATGAAGTTAATGATGCGCAAGGCTGGAAGATTCTTTTGTTATTGCTCCCTTTAGGTTTACTTGTAGGGCTGCACTATATAATAGCTAGTCAGATAACATACGGCTCTACTATATATTTCATTGTGCTTTTCTTCATCAACATCTTGATATGGAAACTGGTTTTTAAATCGAAAAAATAACCAAAAAACGGCTCAAATCCTATAATAGAGTGGGATCAGCCGTTTTTTCCATGATATGGTGTTTAAAAGATAAATGCAACGAATTCTTCCTCACCGCTTTTCATATCTTTTATTTTATACATATTTTGATTGACCTCGTTATCTCCTAATACAATAACCTTTGGTGTGTTTTCACGATTGGCTTTTTCCATCGCCTTTTTCACTTTTTTCCCACTTAGCTCAACTTCTATCTTATATTTTTCTCGCCGTAATGCAGTTGCTAGCTTTAGTGCCTCTTTTTCTGTTCCCAGAGGAATAATATAAATATCCACGCTAGGAGCGTTTTGCTCTATTTTTCCCGAAAGCTCTAGTGCTGTATAGATGACATCTAAACCAAATGAAATACCAACAGTAGCATAGGTTTGATTTGTCTCTAAAAGGCCACCAATAGCATTGTCATAGCGTCCCCCACTACCAATACTTGAGCGAATTGTTCCATCTGCTAAAAAAATTTCATAAATTGTTCCTGTGTAAATTTCAAGTCCCCTCGCTAAAAATGGATTGAAAATACATTGGTCACTTATTTCAAGTGCCTCTAAATAAGAAGTTAGTTCCATTAATTCCTGTAAACCTTGTTGTAAAAAGACATTCTCGGTCGCGAATCCTTCAAAATACGCCATACTTATTTGAGGACGTTCATCTAAAAAGTGCTTTATTTTATGAATACTATTATCTGATAACCCCAATGCCTTCAATTCTGCGAGCATTGTTTTCTCGTCTATTTTTTCAATCTTATCTAATGTTAAAATAACTCGATTCATTTGTTCCTGTTCAACCTCAAATAATTGCAGTAAACCAACTAAAAGCTTGCGATTATTATATTGGAGATTAATTTTAAGTTTAAGCTGATTAAAGGCATCTATCGCCATCATCATTAGCTCCGCCTCAGCAGCCTGTGATTCTACCCCAACAATATCTACATCACATTGTGTAAATTCGCGAAAACGACCAGCCTTGATGGGGCCATCTCGAAACACTTTGCCAATCTCATATCGTTTAAATGGCATAGCAATCGCTGGATTCATCGCTACAACTTTTGCAAATGGAATTGTTAAATCATAGCGTAACGCTAAATCTCGCTCACCTCGATCTGTTAATGTATACATCTCCTCTAAAATCTCAGCACCACCAGCATATTTAGAAGCCATCAACTCTGTATAGTTAAGAATAGGTGTTTCTAACGGCTTGCAGCCATAGGCTATAAATGTATCTTCTAACGTACGTCGTATCACACGACGAGTAGCCTCTTGCTCTGGTAAATAATCTTGTGTTCCTCGAACATTCTGATAGTCCATTATTTTTTTCATCATAATCTCCTCCTCATTTTTTGAGCAATAAAAAAACCGTATAGCGATAAAGCTTCAAATCAGCTTTATTTATACGATTACATGAGAAATAGTCTTCCTATTCAATATTAATAAGTTAATAAAGATAGCAAGACTAGTGATGATGATGATGTTTTGTTGTGAATGATTGGACAAGAGTAATGACCATGTTTATTCCCCCTTTTATATTAAGGGTTACTATAAGACACACCCAATAGAATGTCAAATTTTTTCTAAAATTCACACAGTATTTTTTTCATTTTTTCTAGAGTAGCTAACATTTCAGCTAACTCTTCAGTTGTTAAGTGAGCATGGTACTTTTCTGTAATCTGTTGATTAAAGGCTTCGACTTCCTGTTTATATAATAGACCCTTCTCACCTAATTCGACAGAAAAGGCACGCTTATCCTCCTCATGCTGCCTTTTCATTATATAGCCATCCTGTTCAAGCTTGGTTAATTGCTGACTCACTGCACTTTTTGTAATAGCCATTTTATCTGCTAGTTCTGAAGGCGAGCAGGATGGATGACGCATCACTAATGTTAAAAGAACATATTGCTGATTATTTAAGGAGAAATTAGTATAAGCCCTTTCCATTTTCTCAAGCATGATCCAAATATCTTCAATGGTTTGATTTATTTGCTCCGCTACCTGGTTATTCTTCATTTTTTTGAGTGTCACCTTTTTCTCGCCATTTTTTAGGATTTAGATAGCTTTTAAATTTGTTGGCTACTTCTTTTCCAACAAGTAAAGCACCGAGCCAAAATAAGATTTCAGCCATAATAATACTTCCTGGTATAATCCCTGCCTTTACTTTTGTAGGTATCGGTGTGAAAGGTGTAATAATTGGGATTAACCATAAAGAAAGTGAAAAGATAATAATGCCTAATCCAAGCTTATAAGCAAAAGATTTTTGTGTTTTTTCGTTAGAGGTCATGTATCTTCTCCTGTAATAATTAATTTATTTAAGTTAACTAAACTATATGATACATTTCTTTTTATGTAAAGCTTTTTAATCTTTATAACAAAAAGCCCCATCTATTTGAATAGCGAAAGTCAAATAGATGGGATTACTAATTTAGTTATTTTCCAAATGTAAGGGGTATACGTAGCTCATCATTTGGCTTGTTAGTTAAATATTTATAAATGAGAATTTCTAGCTCCTTCTTGTCAAAATTCTCATAAACATCCATTCTTTTATTATTTTCAAGAATGCCCATAAATTCAGGCGTCCCATAGATTTTTTCTTTACCCTCTAAATAATAGGTTTGATTGACTCCAGCAAACCCTGGATCAGGGCTTAATGATTCCACATAAAGGTTATTGTCCTTCATATAATACGTCCATGAAATTGGGTACCCTGCTATATTAGATGTTACACTTTGATGCTTTGCTGATATGTTCGTTAATTGGATTGAATTATCGTCTCCGTATAAACCTTCAACACGGTTCTTAGCAACGAAAGTTAAAGGTTGATTTTCCAAAGAAGCTGCATTTAGTCCAGCTATTTCAAAGCGCAGCTCTGTTTCATTAGGATTTCCAACTTTACCCGAAATATATCCAGTCAATAATGTTCCACCTACATCCAGTTGATAATCCTTATAAGGGAAAGTTTCGTATTTTTCTTGAGTAAGAATTAATCGAACTTGGGTCGGTGTAACCGTCATTTCATGAATTTTAGTGCCACCAGGCACATTGTCGATTGGAATATCTAATACTTGCTTAAATGACGTATTTTCCAGTTGTGTTTTAGAGAGATTTAGTTGCATATTCCAAGTGCTTTCTTTTGTTTCTAGTATACGGTTATAAGAAATTTGGAATTTAGTTTCCTCTTCTTGTAAGGCTTCAGACTCGAATAGTTGCTGACTAAAGTATTCTCCTTTTGCTCCCTGTCTTCCCATGAAAGATTTTTTCCCTGTTTCAATTGAATGATTCTTATTATTAATCGCCTCAATGAATATCCCTGTATTTCGGACTTTTAAATCTGTAAGTGTAACTGCCGTTTTAAGCAATATTTTACCCTCATCTTGTGCAAAAGATTGAATAGACACTGTGTCAACTCCGTCCTTTTGAATAGGGAACACTTGCGTAGTTAAGTCATTTGGATTATAGTCGATAGAATATTTTTTATCGCTGATGAATTGAATATTCTCCATCATAAGCTCCACATCTGTCTTCTGTCCTTCAGCAACCCAATCCGTTTCAAAATAACCCTGAAAGGTACCAAGCTCCTCATTCCAAGAATGTGTATAATTCCCTTCGATAAAGTTACCCTTTGAATCTTTAAGCCCGGTATGTTCAAAACCTATATCCTCTCCATCCCAAGAGGCATCAGGTTTCAAACTATACAAAAGAAAGGTTCTGTTATCATCGATAAACGCCGTATGTACGGTCAACGTAAACCCATCCTTCGTAACGGATTTCTCAATCGTCTGCCCTAAGCCCTGGTCTAATGCCGACTGAATACCAGCTCTATAAGATAGAATAGTTGACCAATCATAGTTCAGTGCTGCATAGACAGGTGTAGCCATTAGAGCAACAGCTAATCCTGCGACCAAAACAAATCTCTTCCTTTTTCGGGGTAGAAGTTCGATCGGTTCATTTACCATTTTTAGTTCATCCTGCTGGATACCATTCCACATTTGTTCAAAGTCAGGATACTTCATGTTATGGTCTGCGTTCATCTCTTTTTTCAATTTCTTTTCAATGCGTTCCAAATTGATTCTCTCCCTTCAACCATAAATTTTGTTTTTGTTCTAGTTTTTTGCGCATGATTTTCAATGCCTTATGGAGTCTCGATTTCACCGTTCCCACTGGAATCTTTAGGGTTTCCGCAATTTCCACTAATGATAGCTCACCAATGTAGCGGAGGGTGACAACAGCCATTAACTTTTCTGGTAGCTGTCTGAGTAGTGCCTCCCACTCCTCCTCAGCTGCCTTCTCCAGTACAATGGTGTCTACAGATTTAACTGATGCCGTAGTTTGCTCCTGTAACAACTGTACTTGACTCACTTTTTTTAACTGAGCCTGCTTTCTTTTAAGCAAATTTAAACATTGATTCATCGCAATCCGTAAAATCCAAGCACGTGTATGCTCTACACTTCTCCAATCCTGACGAAAGACGGTGACAAATACATCATGGCAGAGATCTTCCGCATCTTGGGCATTCCGTAGCATGTAATAACAGGTACGGTAAACATCTTTGTTGTATGAATCGAATAATTCTCGTTCTGTCAATCCAAGGCACTCCTTTCTGATGGTTCTACGTTATAAACAAATGACTACTTGAAAAGGTTCATTTTTTTAAGAAATTCATATACGTACTTTTTTAATTTAGTGTTTATGTAAAAAGATTCAGTTAATGTGCAAAAAAAAACAGATGGCAATAGAGGTCCGTTATGGAACATCTAATCCATCTGTTTTTGGCTATTGGGAAATGGTGAGCGAAGGCAATATTATGAATCACATTTGATTCTTCTAGAAACTAATTTTAAACTTCACCTTTTTTTCGTGCTGTCATTTCATCTTTCATTTCATCTTTTAAAGCTTCAATTGACTGTTTACGTCGCTTATTTTTTTCCTTTAGCCTGTTACTTTCTAGAGGATCTGCAAATTCCATACTAATTTCTGCATCCTGCACTTTCTCTTCAGTATTTTTAACAATATCACGAATGCGTTCAACATTATTGGAGCGATCATCTGGTTTTCGATGTCTTGAATTAGCCATGTTAACCTCCTCAAATTATGTCATAAGGTTATTTTGGAATGATTTTATCATTATATGAGTGCTAACTTTTACTAAAATAACATCCTTTAAACGCTATCTATCCAATAATTCTACCTTCATTAAAAGCAATTAAGTTTCCACCTGACAGGATTTTTAGACAACATCTTCCTTCAAACCTTCATAGGCAGATTTTGAATGCATAAATACATATAAAACTAGGGAGAGGAAAATAGCTACAATTCCAAAGACAATGCAGACCATTTGTAGGGAGAGCCATTCCGATAGCAACCCTAAGGCTAACGTAAAGACAATCTGTAGCACATTAATGACCATCGTTGAAACACTACCAAAACGGCCCATAATTGATGTCGGTACACTTATTTGATAAAAGGTGCTGTAGCCCGCATTACAAAATGACATACATACTCCTAATGCTATAAAGCTAATAATCGCCATTGCCACATTCGGTGAAGAGTAAAACAATGTATAGCAAAGTGTGGTCAAAAGCAGACCATAGACAATATATTGTCTTGTTGAAAATCTTTTAGCATAGCGAGCAGCCATTGCTCCACCAATAATAGCTCCAATTCCAGCGATACTAACGATGACACCATATAGACTATCTGAAGCTTGAAGGTTTTGTTTAATAAATGTAGCTTCCTGTGAATCTAATGCAAAGGCAATCATCAATGCACCTTGAAAATAAAGAAATACTTTGGCAAAGACTTGCTCTTTTTTTATATAGGCGTAGACAATACCATAATCCTCTTTTAGCATCCTCCAAGTAATGGGTTTTCGGTGCATGTCCTGATGATCTTCTACTGCGTGAAGCTTAAAAATGGAGAGTGCACAGATAAAGAACGTCAAAGCATTAAACCAAAACGCTATAGAAATATTGGAAATGGCAATGATAAACCCAGCCAATGCTGGCCCAATTAAAAATGAGCCTGAGCTAAACATTCCTAATATTGCATTAAAGGATTGTTTATCTTCATCTGGTATATATTTCGAAATATAATAGGTACTACTTGGCCCAAAAAAGCTACTTGCTATATTAGATAAAAATAAAACACAATAGATGAGCCAAATAGAGGACGTAAAAGGTAACAATAAAATCAATATGCCACGAATAATATCACTATAGATCATTAATTTTTGTTTATTCGATCGATCAATGATGGAGCCTGCAAAAAAGCTTGTTAAAATTCGAGCAATCGGTCCTACAATAAATATACTCGCCATAGCAGTAGGCGATTCTGTTAAATGCCAAACTAATAAATTGAGCGCAACTAGATTCACCCAATTTCCTAAATACGAGAAACCAAAGCCAAATAGAATGAGCCAATACTTCCTAGCAATGCTCATAAGTCCCCTTTCTATCACCAAAATGAATGATTGGTCTTTTTTGACATAAAAGTATTCCTTTAGATAATCATATCTATCGATGAATAGCTGTGCAACTAAAAATAGCAACCCTTAGCTAAGTTCATAGCTTTGGGTTGCCTTTTTAGTTAGTTGAATCTCGATCGATTAATATCGGTTTGAAGCGATATAGTTTTTGGTCATCAGCTAGATGTTCTTTTTTAATTTTTGCTAAGAGCAATGATGCCGCTTTCTGTGCCATTGGTAAAATGGGCTGTTGCAATGTTGTAATGGAAGGTGTTAAAAAATTGGCATATGGTACATCATCCACAGCAATTACTTGTACATCATTAGGCACATGTAAGTTTCTTTTTTTAATATAAAGCATTAATTCTTGGAAAATACGATCATTTGCCGCAATGATTCCTCTTGGTGGTTGCTCCAACGTAAATAATTGATTAAAAATCTCTGTCATCTGAGCTGGCTCACCATTTTTTATATAGCGCTCATCGATCAACAGATTCCTATTTCTGAGCGCTTGACGAAATCCTTCTAAACGTTCGACACGAGGAGTAATCGGTAAGGCTAAAGAAGTAGTGATAATGGCTATTGGTTGCTTTCGAAATGTCTCCACTGCCGTATCCATGGCAGAAAAATTATCAAGCAATACAGCAGGAATATCTACTCCCTCAATAAAACGGTCAATAAAAACGATTGGCATTGCTTGTTGATGAAGCCTTATGTAGAGATTTTTGTTTTCTCCTGTTGGAAAAACGATTAAGCCATCCACCTGTTTTTCTAGTAAAGTTTCGATATGTTTTTTCTCTTTTTTAGGGTTATCCGCTGAGTTACACACAATCATATGAAAGCCTTCTTTATCGAACTCTGCTTCCAATGCATTTATTATTTTTGTTGAAAAGTCATGGATAATATTCGCCACAATAATACCAATTGTAAAGGTAGATTTCTGTTTTAAGCTACGAGCCATTAAATTTGGACGATATTGCAATGCTTCAATAGCCTCTTCAATTTTCTTACGAGTCTCCGTACTCATATATTCATATCGCTTATTCAAATATTGCGATACTGTACTATTCGAAACATTTGCATATTGTGCAACATCGGCAATTGTTGTTTTTTTCACTAAAATCAATCTCCTACCTATAATATGAAAACTCTCCTTGGTATTATGTAGCATAGCATACTTTACTGGTTAAATTAACTAGTCAAATAGTTATATACTTGTTCAGGTAAGTCAATGCCCTTATCCATTGTTTCCAAACTACGTATCTGTTCAATTTCACCAGGCACTAGTACCTGATCAAAATTTGGTGCTGTTGGCACATCATGTAATTCATTTATCATTTTCGAGATATTTGCTTTGAATTGATTTACATCTCCAAAAATATTTGGATCTAATACATATAAATATTGTCCTAGATTACGTTTCTGTTCGTAATCACCATACATTTTTGAAATGTGAGGACCAAAAGCTGCACTTGCTAAAATTCCAGAAAGAACATCTACTACAAGTGCCATACCATATCCTTTTGGCCCTGCAAACGGTGTTAAAGATTTTACTTGGTGTGGGTCTGTAGTTGGTGCTCCTTGTGCATCAACTCCCCATGTATTTGGAATTGTCTCCCCTTTTTCACGTGCATATAGAATTTTCCCTAGCGCTACATTGCTTGTTGCCATGTCCAAAATAATCGGTTTATCGTTGGTTGGAAAACCATAAGCAATTGGATTCGTACCAAAGTAAGGCTCTTTTCCGCCAAAAGGAACAACTGCGGAGTCCGTTTGAGAGCACATAATAGCAATTAAATTTTCACTCGTGGCTTGTTCAAGAAAATAGCCGAGTGCCCCACAATGGCTACTCTCTTGAATAATCGTTGTACATGAGCCATGTTCCTTAGCCACTTTAATGGTTTCATCCATAGCTTCCTTACAAATGACATGCCCAAAGCCATTATCCCCCTTAAAAAGAAGGTGATTTGTGCCTCTTTTTTCTACTGAAAAATGAGGGTTTTTCGTTATTCCACCTGCCTGTAAACGTGTTATATAATGCTCCACGCGCATAACACCGTGAGAACTGACACCACGTAAATCGGCATAAATCAAAACATCTGCTACTTGCGCTGCTGTTTCAGCTTCAACACCTTCAGTTGTGAATTTTTGAACTACTATTTTTTTTAATGCTGGTACAGAAATATTCATTGAAAATCCTCCCCATTATTTAAAATAGATTTGTGCTTTATTTGTGTTGTATTGTTTTGCCTCAAAGTAAGAAATAGCTTCATCGAATGCAATATGCTTCGTAACATAGCCTTTCTTTATAGCTCCTGACTGCATGTAGTTCATAACCGTCTCAAAATCTTCTAACGTAGCATTACGGCTGCTCTTCAATGTTAATTCCTTTGAATGAAATTCAGGATCATTAAATGTAATGGTTTTCTTCATTAAACCAATAAACACTAATGTGCCACTATTTTCTACGTATTGAAATGAGGATTCCATTGATTGTTGATTGCCTGTTGCATCAAAGACAACTGTAGGAAGTTCACCATTAAATTTTTCATGTAACTGCGCCATTATGTCATGGCTACCAACAATCACACCATCCGCTTCCGACCATGCCTGTCCTTCTTTTAAACGTTCTTCGTTCAAATCCATTAATACTGTTTTTGCACCGCGTAACTTAGCAAAACGTGCTGCTCCTAATCCAATTGGCCCTGCACCGATAACAAGTACCGTATCATTTTCTGTTAGTTCCGAACGACGTACTGCATGGGCACCAATAGCTAATGGCTCCACAATGGCTAATTGGTCACCTGACACAGCATTATCAGTAATTACAATACTTTCATCAACTACGATATATTCACCCATACCACCATCCATATGTACACCTAATACTTTCAAAGATTTACAGCAGTTTGTTTGACCTCGACGACATGCAACACACTCTCCACAATGGATGTATGGAATAACTGTTGCACGATCTCCTACTTGGATGTCCTTAACTGCTTCACCGACTTCTTCCACGATAGCAGCTAGTTCGTGGCCTAACACTCGTGGATAACTAAAGAATGGTTGTTCACCTGCAAAAGCATGTGTGTCTGTTCCACATACACCAATATGCGTGATTTTTAATAAAACATCATGACTTCCTTCAATACTAGGCTTGTCTACTTCACGTTCCACCATTTGAAACGGTTCATTAATGATTAATTGTCGCATGCTATTGCCTCCAATAAACTAGTAATTGTAGATAATTGCTGAATAACCTTTGCTGCATCACACTGGAAATATTGTTCGATAAATTGTTGCATTGGCTCTGACTGACCTTGTTCAAAATAGTTATGGATTTCAGTCAGTTTTTCAATAATTTGATCAGATTCACGCACGGAAAAGCGTGTTGGATTCATTGCATATATCCCTATTGCTAAAGCTTGATAGTATATTTCTGTTTCAGCGTAAGGGGCAATACGTGTTTGCCACTTGGATAACTCATTTAATTGAATATCATATAGCTGATGCTCAATAAATGGGTTTAAAAAACGTTCAAAGACATCTTGCTGATAGTGCTCATCCACTTGGAAGCGTTGGGTAAAATCGTTTGTTACTTTTTCAATAAAGGCTCGAACACCTGCATGTGAAAATGCCTCTCTTACAGTTGTATAGTTAAAAATCTTGCCGAATGCTGAAAGCAAAATATGACTACCATTTAAAATGGCAACTTTACGTTTTCGATACATGTCTAAATCATCAAAGACAAAAGGGAAATCATGACTTGTTGGCCAATGTTTAAATGGCTCTTTTTGGTCAATTATAAATAAGAAATACGGTTCACAAACTGTGTAAAGGGCATCCTCCCCCTGATAATCCTGTGGATAACCTGTTACAATACGGTCTACAAGTGTATTACAAAAAGTTAACGTAGCAAGCCAATCATTAAATGCTGTAGGCAACTTCCAGTCTTTAGCATGCTGTAGACAAATTGTTTTTAATGTAGAACCATTCTGTTCTATTAATTCCAAAGGCACAATTGCCACTTGTTTTTCACCTTGAAAATGTTTGTAATATTGTTCTAGAAAGACGGTTAACTTTGCTGCATAGCTTGTGGGACAAGCCGTAGGATAAGGAATATTTTCATAATAAATCCCTGCCTCTGTTGTATTAGACACAATCATTTCTAATGTCTCAGACTGTGCATATTGTAAAAATGTAGGCCAGTTTTCATATGGATGAATAGTATCTTGAATAATCTTAATAGTGGTTTCTTCTTCTACGACCTCACCGTTTTTTAGCCCACGTTCCATCACAGTGAATTGCAGCTGTTGTTCTTCTAGCAGTTTAACTGTTTTTCCTCTTGCTGTTGCTGCGACAGAAACAATACTGCAAGGGACTTGTAGTTTTTCAACTGCTAGGTCAAAAAAGCCTCTGATAAAATTCCCATCACCTATTTGCATAATTTTAATAGGATGTTTCATGTCATTTCTCTCCTACATCGTCACGCCATCTTTAAAAATGGCGATTTCTTTGAATCCATATTTCTCATTATTCGTTTGCACTTCACCTGAAGCTAGCGCTACTATATAATCCATAAATTCATCGACTAATACATCCATCGGCTTCCCATCCACTAACTGCCCTGCGTTAAAGTCAATCCAATTTTTTTTTCGTTCATAAAGTGGTGTGTTTGTTGAAATTTTGACTGTTGGTGTAGGTCCTCCAAAGGGTGTTCCCCTACCAGTTGAGAAAAGGACGATTTGGCAGCCTGTTGAGGCCAGTGCTGTTGTTGAAACAAGATCATTTCCTGGACCGATTAGTAAATGTAGCCCCTTTGTTGTCATACGTTCGCCATAATCAAGCACTTCTTTTACCTCTTGAAAGCCCCCTTTTTGTATACAGCCAAGTGATTTTTCTTCCAATGTTGTTATTCCACCCGCTTTATTTCCTGGAGAGGGATTTTCATAGACAGGTTGATTATATTTCATAAAATACTGTTTAAAGTCATTTACTAAATGCACAATATCCTCAAAAACAGAGGCATCTTTTGCACGTTCCATTAAAATCTGTTCAGCACCAAACATCTCTGGAACTTCCGTTAACACCGTTGCACCTCCAGCTGAGATCAACTGGTCAGAAAATACACCAATCATCGGATTAGCGGTAATGCCAGAGAAACCATCACTACCACCACATTTCAAACCAATTTTCAGTTCTGAAATAGGTAATGTTTGTCTGTCAAATGTCGTCACATAGTCAAAGGCTTTTTCAAGCAGTTGTTGACCCTCTTCCATTTCATCTGCTGATTCTTGAACATTTAAAAAGGAAACGCGTTGTTCATCATAATGACCAATTGTTTTCTTAAAGAGCTCAATATAATTGTTCTCACATCCTAGCCCTAATACAATGACTGCCCCTGCATTAGGGTGATGAATTAAATTAGCTAAGATTTTTTGTGTATACGTTAAATCATCACCAAGTTGTGAGCAACCATATGGATGAGCGAAATGCTGTACACCATCAAAATTGTCAGCCTTCAATAATTGGTTGCCTAACTTCGCCAAGTTTTCAGCTACTTTGTTAATACATCCAACCGTATTAATAATCCAAATTTCATTTCGTACACCAGCCTGACCATCTTTTCTACGATACCCCTTGAACGTGCGCTGTGCATGACGAGACTCGGCTACGGGATGTGTTTTTGGATTAAATTCATAGCTTAATTCACCCGATAAATTGGTTTTCATGTTATGGGAATGAACCCAGCTACCTGCTAGGATTTCTTCTGTCGCATGACCAATTGAAAAACCATATTTCGTGATGTGTGCATCTTTAGAAAGAGTCTTGATGGCGATCTTATGCCCACGTAGTACTTGTTGCTGTAACGTTATTTCCTTTCCATCCAATGGAAGTAAAAAGCCTTGAGGAAGATCACTCAAGGCTATGGCAACATTGTCCATCGGATGAATTTTAATAATTGATTGATTGTTCATTTGAATCCATCCTTTCTATTTTTAAGCTAATTCTTTATGAACAATTGGTGTAACAAATTTAATAACTGCTAATGAAGCGATGACCGCTAAGCCACCTGCAAGTAGGAAAGCTGCGGAGAATGTTCCTGTTCTGTCTACTAGGAAACCTGTTAAAGTTGGCCCAATAATACCAGCTGTGTTTGCAAGGAAGTGCATAAAGCCGCCAACAGATCCAACATACTTAGATTCCACCACATCATTAATGATTGCCCAGTAAATAGCCCCTGTTAAATATAAGAAGAAAACAGAGGTAGCAACAAGCGCAACAGCACTAACTGTTGTTGTTACAATACCTGCACAGCCAATCGATACAGCTGCTAAGAATAAACATGTCACTAGAACGACTTTACGAGAGAATAAAACTCCCTTACGCATAAAGCGTTTGTAAATGAAATCTGAGACAATTCCACTCAATGCTAAACCTAGGAATCCTAAAATCCACGGAATAACCGTTACAATACTCATATCTTTTACAGCCATTCCACGAGCTTCTACTAGATAGCTTGGGAACCAAGTTAAGAAAAAGAATAGGATATAGTTATAGGCAAAGAACGAAAAAGCAGTAAATAATACTGTTGGTTGTTTTAAATAATAAGATAGACCACGACTATGATTGATATCTTCTGCTGCAATCTCTAAGTTTGCCATTGATTCTACACTGTCTTCTTTGTTTGGCTTTTCTTTCACCACTTTAAACCATACGATTGCCCAAATAAATCCAAGGATCATGATCGCAATAAATGAATATTTCCATCCATATGCTAATGCAATATAACCAACGATTGGACCTGCGATTGCACCACCAAGTGGCGTACCACTATTGGCTAGCCCTACTACAGAGGCACGTTTATCCGCAGGAAACCAGTTATTCACCATTTTATTTATGGTTGATGACAATGGCCCTTCCGCCATACCAAATACAATACGAACAATAATCAACGATGCGAACCCAACGACTAAAACCATTGCTCCACTAAATAAAGACCATACAATCATCGCTACAAATAGCGTTAACTTGGCACCAAATTTATCGGAAGCCATTCCACCTAAGAAGTTAAAAATGGCATACCCAACAGAGAAGCTACTAAAGATAATCCCTAATTGGGTTGACGTTAGATGAATATCTTCTTGAATAAATGGTGCTGCAATTGATAGTGCTGAACGATCTAAATAGTTAATGACACCCGCTAAAAATAGCATGACAATTACAACCGTTTTGCCGTCTCCAAAAATACCTTGTTGTTTCATATCATTCACCCCTAAATTTGAAATAAATCCCCTTTGTTAAACGCCTGAATAAGCCATAAATCCACCATCAACAGGAATTGTTACGCCAGTGACAAATGCTGAGTATGTATCATCAGCTAAAAATAATAAAGTTCCTAATAAATCTTGTGGTTTTCCAAAACGCTTTTGTGGTGTAGCTGTAATGATTTTTTCTGAACGTGCAGTTAATGAACCATCTTCTGTTAGCAATAAATTACGGTTTTGTTCGGTAATAAAAAATCCAGGTGCAATGGCATTAACACGTAAACCTGCTTCTGCAAAATGCACCGCCATCCATTGCGTAAAGTTATTAATCGCTGCCTTTGCCGCGCTATATGCAGGCACTTTTGTCATAGGGGCATAGGAGCTCATGGATGAAATATTAATAATTGTGCCCTTCGTTCTCAGCAATGCTTCACCAAAAACTTGGGCAGCCAAAAATGTTCCTGTAAAATTATTCGAGAATACGCTTTCAAAACCACTTGGTGTTAATTCAAAGAAATTTGGTGTAGTCGATTGTTCTTTATATACTTCATCAGCCGTAATGGCATCTGGATGATTGCCGCCCGCTCCATTAATCAGTACATCAATTTGACCATATTGCTGTAAAATTGCTTGTCTCGCTGCTATTAACGACTCTTTGTTTAAAACATCCACAGAAAAATTAATTGCTTCTCCGCCATTTTCTGTAATCGATCGGACGACTGCTTCTCCTTTTTGCGCTGTACGATTTAAAATAGCAACTCGCATACCTTGCCTAGCCAATTCCATTGCCATCTCTGAGCAAAGAACACCACTACCACCCGTTACAACAGCCACTTTATTTTGCAATGCTTCATGCACCTTACTCACCTACTTTTAAAATAACTTTACGTACTTCATTTTGGTTTTTTTCTATATATTCAAATGCTTCTTTTGCTTCGTGTAATGAGAAAGTATGTGTAATTAAACCTTGATGCTGTAGTTTTCCAGCATCAACAAGCTTCACTACATTTTCAAATTGGAATGTTTGTAAACGTGAGCCTTTTATCGATAATTCCTTTTTCGTAATTGGTAGTGGGGCAAGCTCAATGGCTTCCTCTCCAAAGCTAAGGACTACTACTCTCCCAGCAACTGAAACAGCATCGATAGATTGCTTAAATGTTAGTGGAATACAAACTGCATCAATAGATACATTGACACCTACTCCATCTGTCCATTGGTTAACAGCCTCTAATAAATCTTGCTCGTTTACATTAACAACTACATCTGCACCAAGTTCTTTTGCAAATGAGAGCTTTGCTGGATCCAGATCAGAAATCATCACGCGTGCATCTATTAATTTAGCCATCTTTAAAATACAAATGCCAATCGGTCCGGCCCCTTGAATCAATAGTGTTTCACCAGCCTGTAATTCACCACGATATACTGCCTGCGCGCCAATTGTATAAGGTTCAATTAAGACTGCCTCTTCTAAAGAGGTGTGGTCTGCTACTTTATGCAATTGCTTTTCAGCTACAACAAAACGCTCACGCATGCCTCCATCTTCATGAACACCAAAAACAGAAAGTTGTTCGCAGACATTTGGTTGTCCTTTACGGCAAGCATAGCACTCACCACAATAACGAATTGGTTCGACAACAACCTTGTCACCAGCTTTTAAACCTTGTACGTCTTGACCAACCTCTAACACTCGGCCAGCAACTTCATGCCCAGGTACACGAGGCAATGTCGCTAATGGATTCGAACCATGATAAATATGCATGTCTGAGCCACAAATACCAACATATTCTGTTTGAACAAGGACATCTGTTGACTTTGTTATTACTGGTTCTGCTACGTCAATTAAAGCCATTTCAAAAGGTTTGATTACTTGTAGTGCTTTCATACATGTCACCTATTTCTTCAGATTTTCATAAGCATCCCAAAGTCCATTTAAATACATAATGCCAAGTGCTCGATCATATAAGCCGTAGCCTGGACGACATTGTTCTCCCCAAATATGACGACCATGATCTGGACGTACATAACCTTCATAGTTTTGGTCATTTAATGCACGGACAATATTTTTAATATCGATTGAGCCATCCGATGTAAAATGCGATGTTTCAAAGAAACTACCATTTTCCATAATCTTGACATTGCGGATATGAGCAAACGGAGCACGATATGCATATTTTTCAGCGATGGCTACCATATCATTTTGTGGGTCTGCTCCCATTGAACCTGAGCAGAACGTAAAGCCATTTGCCATGGAATCAGAGATTTTAATTAATTTTTCATAGCTTTCTGCTCCTGTAATAATGCGGGGTAAGCCAAAGATGGTATATGGTGGATCATCTGGATGAATTGCCATTTGAATACCTACCTCTTCCGCAACTGGTAAAATGGCTTGTAAAAAGTAAGCTAAGTTGTCCCAAAGTTTGGCTTCATCTACTTCTTTGTACTGTTCAAATAAATCTGAGAGTCGAGCTAATCGTTCTGGTTCCCATCCTGGAAGGGTTAAATCTGAAGAAGCGCTTACTTCATTCACTAGTTCTTGTGGATCTAAGTTCATGACCTTTTCCTTATCAAAATAGAGAGCCGTTGAGCCATCTTCTAATGGATGGAATAAATCTGTACGTGTCCAATCAAATACGGGCATGAAGTTATAGCAAATAACTTTGACACCCACTTCACCAAGGTTGCGAATAGATTGTTTATAGTTTTCTATATATTGATCACGTGTTGACAATCCTAATTTAATATCTTCATGGACATTGACACTTTCCACGACATCTGTATGGAATCCGAACGATTGAATATAGTCAACTTCATCTTGAATAGCCTCTTTAGTCCATACCTCTCCTGCTGGTAGGTGATGGAGTGCCCAAACAATACCTTTTACATTTGGTATTTGCTTCACATCTTCTAATTTCACTGTATCATTGCCACGACCATACCATCTAAATGTCATATTCATACGTCATTACCTCCTAGTTTGATAGATTTTCGATATATGCTTTGGCACGTTCCACTACACCTGCATAGCCATCTTTTACAAATGCTTTATTTAAATCACTTCCAATCCCAACTGCAACCGCGCCTGCTTCTAACCATTCATTCATATTAGCCAAACCAACACCACCTGTAGGCATAATTGTGATATGTGGTAGAGGCCCTTTAACGGCTTTAATAAAGTTTGGTTCAAATTGATTTCCCGGGAATAGTTTAATAATGTCACTTCCACCTTCAAGTGCTGTCACCATTTCTGTAATGGTCATACAGCCTGGTAAATATGGAATGCTATAGCGATTGCAAAGCCTTGCAATTGCAGCGTTATAGCTTGGACTAACAACAAATTTGGCACCGTTTAAAATCGCATGGCGTGCAGTTTCAACATCCAAAACTGTGCCAGCTCCAATTATTGCATCGCTATTGCGTAATGCTTTAAAAGTTTCTTCAACAAAAGGCGTTGTATACGTTATTTCGATTGCTCGAATACCACCTGAGATAGCACCTTTTGAAATTTCCGTCGCTTCTTCAGGTGAATCCCCACGAATAACAGCTACAATTTTTGCATCTGACAACGCTTTCAAAATTTCGATTTTTTGCATTCCTGACAACTCCTAACGCTCAATTAGTTTTTCATCACCAATAAATTGCCTTAATTCTTGCAGGGATGGAAGCCCTTCATTATCTCCTTTAATTGTTGCTACCAATGCACCTGCACCATTAGCTAAACGGAGGCGTTCTACGATATCATCACCATTTAAATAGCTATAGACATAGGCAGCATCAAATGCATCCCCTGCTCCAACTGTATCAATGGCACGAATGGAAAATGCTTCTCGATCATACTGTTCAGTGGCTGTATAAACCGTGGCGCCTTGTTCACCTTTTTTCACAATAATTTCATCTATTTTATAACTCTCTTGAACGTCTTTAATTGTACGCCCTTCAAATAAAAGCTCAAATTCATCCTGTCCTGTTAACAGAAGATTGATAGATGGATACACTTTTTCGTATACCGCTCGGGCATCTTCTATAGTCCATAGTTTTAAACGTAAATTTGGATCAAAAGATATTGGAATATTTTTCGCCTGTGCTAAAGCAATTAATTTCAATGCAACTTCAATGTTATGTTCACATACTGCTAAATACACGCCGCTAATATGTAATAGGTCCACATCATCCAGTACTGACTCATCTATACGATCTTCTGTCAGCTCAAGTAAAGGTGATGGGTTGCGGTAGTAAAACGATTTACCTGCACCGTCTTCCCGAATCTCCTTAAAGTAGATAGACGTTGGAATATGTGGTGTTCGTAAGACATGTGATACATCAATCCCTTCACCACGCGCAAAGTTATAAATTAATTTGCCAAATTCATCGTCTCCAATACAACTAATCCATTTTGCTTCCATATCTAAACGCGTAACACCTATCGCAAAATTTAATTCTGCACCACCCACAGCTCGCTCAAAGGAAGGAACGAAACGTAGAGGACCTGTCTTAGATGGATTAAAAACGACCATTGCATCCCCAATCGTTGCAATTCGTTTATTTCTCAATATGTTCATCCCCTTCACAAGTAAAACGTTTTAGTAAAACGTTTTACTAATACTAACACGATTTTTTTTACGTTGCAACAATAATCCGATTATTTAGATTGTTAGCGTCAAATGACCATTATTGTCTTACATGCATAAAAAAACCTCGTAAAAGACAGAAAATAATCTATCCTTTTACGAGGGCAATCTATTTTATTGATAAAATGGCTTTACCTTGTAGCCGTTTTTCTCTAAATGATAGCGAATATTTTTATCGATTAGGAAGTGACCTGAACCAACAACAACAAAGTACTTACCTTCTTTTTCTTCCAGTACATTCATGATTTTCTTGGCCATTTTTTCATCACGTAGACCAAATAGCATTTCATTAAATTCAGATGATGTACCTTCCATTGCTTGGAAGCTTTTTGCAAACTCTTCAACATTTCCTTGCTTCCAGCTTGTAAACCACTCTTGAAGTACTTCAGATTGATTTTCTTCCGCTGGATGAATGATACTATCCAGTACAGCGACTAATGACTGCTCCTGTGCCTCTGGTGATAATCCTTCAAACATATCAACCTGTGCTCTTGTACCTTCTAATTCAATCACTGGCTTTTGCTGCAACTGTGCATTTAATAAAAAGTAGACATCGATACCGTGCATAGCCATCTCTTGAGGTGTCATACCAAAGGAATCGTCCATAGCTAGCATCGATAATGCACTCGAAAGCATCCACGGCTTTTGAACTGTTAGCTGGTCCATTGGCAGATCATAAAGCTTTGCCACTTGTTCAAGCTTCGCATATGTTTCTGGTGCAACAGCATCTTTCAATGTTGAGCCATCTGTATACATTGCTTTCTCTGAATAGTATTCAAGTGCTTCCGTATCCAAGATATTCGCCTCTACTAGCAGTGCATCAGATTCATCAAATGCCGTTACTAATTTTTTATCGAATGGATATAAGTCTGGTGTTCCTAAATGAATAGAGCCTAATAAGTAGATAAGCGTATCCTCGTCCTCTACTACCCAGGCCACCCCTTTAGAGCCTTGCTCTGCAAGTGCATATGTACTCTGAATGAAACGAACAGCTAGCAAAACAGCCTGTTGAGTGGTTGCCTTTTTCTCTAACTGAAGTCCATTGGGAGAGCCTTGTAATATATTTTGCTCTTTCATAAATTGAACAGCATCTGTACCAACAGGTAAATCATACCGTGCTACAATATTATACAAGCGATTGACAATATCACCACGTGTATTATCGTTTTTCACACTTACTGGTTTGTATTGTTTATTTTCAGCTAAGCCTAGAGAGGCAACCTTCTTTTCTGTTAAAGCTAGTAGTTCATTTACTTTGTCCACTGGAATTTCCTGAAGAAAACCATCGAAGTACCATTCAGTTGAGTAAATCCCGTATTTTTCGCCCTCATTTAATGTTTCTATTGCCCATTCGCTTATCGACGGTACTAGGGGTGTTGTTTGCTCTTCAGCATGAATCACAGGGACAACTGTCGTCAGCATTAATGAGGCACCAAGCAACGCTGCACTCGTTCGTTTCATCATCTTTTTCATCAAATTCTTTTCTCTCCCTTTTCCTATTTTATGTATAAGTATCGTATGAAATTATACCATATACTATCCAACTATTTTATAAGTAAAAGTGTAAATATTTACAAATATGTATTGACATTTCTCTATTTTGAAATAGTTATGAAGAGGTCAAATTTAATAAGACGATGACAAATTATTATGTCATCGTCTTTTTCGTTTATTAGTAGAGAAGGTTTATTGAATAAATTTAGGATCTAATATACCTAAACCACTGCCTTCAAGTTCAAATTTCACTTTTGAAACTCCATCTAAATTAACATGAACCTTTACCTTATCTTTGATTGCTCCACTATCATAAACTAATTTCCCATCTGCGTAAATTTTCAAGAAACCTATACCGAAGGAATTAGCTGCTAATTTTTTAATTGGTGCCAAATAGGTTTCGAATCCCTTGTAATTTCCATTGGCTAAGTATTCCACTGTATGGTCTTGAACTGCACCTCCCCCATGATAACCACCAAGCTGATAGGATCGCTCAAATTTTTCACCTGTACTAATAATGACAGAGCTTGGATTGTGGAAGAAGTGGTCTTCATCACTTCCAATAGGTTTTACATCTTTTAAAGCGATGAATTTTGGAACATCACCAATATAAACGGATTTTGTTTTCCCATCCCATGTTACTTTTTCACCTAAAGATTCAGCAATAAATCGCATTGGGACATATATCGTGCCTTGATAATTAAATCCAGATTGACCTTCTGGCGGTACTTTCTCAACCTTATCTACATAATAATTAATTGGATCCTGAAACACGCTAATCTTTTTCATGTCACTTGCTGCTTCCGTTGTTGAAAAGTAGGTAAAAGTCAAACCTCCTACTATAAAAAACCCTAAGTAACTAGTTATTATAAATAGCTTTTTCATAAAATCACTCCTTAAAATAAACATAGATATATGTAATTATACCAGAAATTTCATACAGCCTTTAAAGATTTTTATATCAGGATATTTTTTAAATTTATTTGTGAGCAATTATACGATTAATGGCAAAAACTCAATCCAATTAATGGATCGAGTTTTACTTTTTAATTATCGAATAACTTTCTTCTTAAAAATAGACGGTAGAACCTCTAACAACCGTTCACGTGTAATGGGATCACAATGATTCCATATAAAATCTATGAAATGAGTCTTACCAGGAGCAAGCTCGATTAACGTGGCGATTTGTGGGCAGTAAGTAATCGTTAGTAATTCTTTGGGGGAAGCCAAGATAAAATTACGCTCTCCAGCATAGTGATTTATTTGATGCTGCTGAATTTCTATCCATGCTTGCCCTTGCTCGATTAGCTGCATTACCTGAGGAGTAGGACGAAAGCCAAGAGATTCATACAAGCTTGCAGCCAATCCAGTCTGACACATAACATAATATTTAGTATCTAACTTGAGATAAACAGTAGCCGTCTCCCCAGCAACATAAACATCTGCTAATTGCCTACGTACCAATCTTACTTTGTTCTCATATGTAGAAATCCACTTCTCTGCCGCTTTACTCCGTTCAAATAGTTTAGCGATATATCGTAACCGCTCAAATAGACTAAACTTGCTATTCAGTATAATAGTAGGAGCAATCGCATCTAGTTTCTGCAAATCATGTTCAGGATGAAAATAGCTAAGCAATAATAACTCTGGCTGCAGCTGTGCGATTTTATCCGGATCTACCCAATGCCCAATACTATGAATGTTCCTTAATTTATTGTGATAAACCACGTTATCTTTCATGATTGAGATGGCCGCCCCTATAGGAGGTATGCCTAGAACAAGTAATTCCCCAAGTGTAAATTTGCCATCAGTCACAATACGTGTTGCATCTTTAGGAACATGAATCTTTCTACCAAATGAATCGATAACTGTTCTTTCTGGAGTATGAAGTTGAATGTTTGCATATTCACGTGGGGTGTTTCCGGTTAATTTATGAAAGCATCGACTAAAATAATATTCATCCTTAAACCCAATTTGTCGAGCTATTTTTCTCAATGGCTCAGTTGAATTACTTAGAATTTTTTTTGCCTGGTTTATACGTACATGAGTCAAATAATCCGTCGGCTTTTTACCGGTCAATATTTTAAACTTTTGACTATATTGCCATCTTACCATTCCAGCCATGTTAGCTAATTGTTCAACTGTCAAGTCCTCATCATAGTGCTGTTCTATGTACTGTACAGTTTGTTGAACCAATTTTGTCTTTTCTTCGTGCTGTAACTGGTTAGCTTGTTCATCTAACTGAACCATCATAGCTAGTATTTGCTGAAGTCTACCTTGTAACATGGCCATTTCTAATGTGGATAGAGAGGAACAAAATTGATTATTGTTCGATGCTTCATTTCCTAATACCTGCTTGACTTGAGAAAACAACAGATGATAGGGATAACCATGAAGCAGGGGTGGATGAGCAATTCGGTTCAAAGTCATTCCTTCTACTTCAAAGGTTTCAAAGGTAAAGCGAGCAAGCTGTGCCTCTTTGTTACTTGACTCTACCGTGTAGCTTTGTATAGGTAAAATGAGCATGCAGCTTCCTTGTCGTAGATCGATTGCCATTTTGTCTACATACAGTCGTATGGCAGGACTGAGTGCTATCAATAATGTGCATAAATTTGTTTCATGATTATTTATTCCCTCATTATGGCTAGTAGCTGACATTAATCGATCAACTTGAAATCGATCATAGTGTTGTAGTCTAATATATAAGGATGTCAGATTCATAAGCAACTCTCCAAACATTGAAAATGATTCTCATTATCATCATTGTAACATATAATGACCCACTATCAACGATTGTTCGAGTATGTGCTATTTAGAATACTAGCGGTTTAAAAATTGATTGGACGGATACAATTTTTACTGTTTGCGCATCCACTCTGGTAGCTTTTGGAACAATTGCTTCAAAGCTAATAAATTATCTGTATTCCATTCATTAGGAACAACATAAACTTTTCCCTTTTTGACAGCAGGCAAAGTTCCCCATATCGGGCTTTGTAGCAGCCGATCAGCTTCTGCTTCACTTTCACTATCCTCTTGTACAATTACAAACAAATGATCACCAGCAAACTCAGGAAGCACCTCTTCGGAAACCTCTAGGAAAGATACCCCTTCTACATCAATAATATTCTTTTGTACTGCTGGTGGGACAGCAAAGCCATTTTTCCCATAAATAATAGCACCTAGGCTACGATCACCCATAACATAAAGCGTCTTTCCTAGCTGATAGAAAACTGTTGCGGTTTCCCCTTCTGTTAATTGAAACTTGTCAAACATTTCTTTAGACTCTGTTTCAAACTTAGCAAGCAATTGAGCTACTTCTTCCTGCTTATCTAAGATATTCCCCATCTCTTTTACTCGTTCTGTATAAGGAAGAGCAGGATTAAAGGGAATCGTAGTAGCGATTTTTGACAATTCTTCATTAAGATTTGGATCCGCCTTGTAATAGCCATTAATAATCAAATCAGGTTTTAAAGTCAAAATCGTCTCTAAGTCAGCAGGATTACCAATATCAACGATCCCTTCAAGTTTGCCTTCATAGTAACTAGGAGAATCTTTAGGAAGATTATTACCAACAACCGGAATATCCATCGCCAAGAAATCACCAATTGTCTGACCAATATAAACGACTCGTTTTGGATTTGCAGGTATTTCAACCTGTTCACCTGTAATCGTTGTATATTGAACAGTTGACTCACTTTCCTCTGCTTTCACATCAGATTGAGTTATTTTCTCGTTTTCCTTTTTCTGCGCATCAGATGTGTTGCCATTAGAACTACATGCCGCTAATATCATTAGCAACAGGAGGAAACTCCCCCATAGTATAATTCGCTTTCCAATATACTGCTTCATATTTGTTGCCCCTTTCAGATTTACCTTTAATTGAAAATGATTATCATTTACAGAGTTATTATAGATTTTATGAAAGGGCGAAACAATGAAAAAAACGCAATAATTTATTTGGATAAATGTCAATAATCAGGATTATGAATGCCTTTTGGTTTTTTTAGTGAAGAATTATTCATTTTTTTATTCTATTTCGACTATATGATCAATTAGAATCTCAAGAGAGAAAATAGTATTAGCTCCCTATAGAAAAAAAGAAACCATTTCAGTGGTTTCTTTTCATATTAACAAGCTGTTGATTACTATTCTATTTGATTTCTTCAGTGAGCTCTAAAATAATTCCTTCTGGCCCACGAACATAGCATAATTTATAGGCGTTTTCGTACCTATAAATGTCACTAATAAGTTCTGCGCCCTTCTTTGTCAATTTGTTAACGAGGGCTTCAATATCTTCAACATTGAAGGCAATATGCTGGATACCCAAAGTATTTGCTAAAGGATGCTGGATGCCTATTTCATTTGATGGCGCGTTAAATTTTACTAGTTCAATATTCGTCTCACCGTCTGGCGTTCGCAGCATTACTATTTCTATATTTGCGTCACTATCTGACGTTCGCAATTTTGCAACGTCCTCTTTTATATCTTGAAGCCCTATTACCCGCTCCATCCTCTTCACCCATTCACCCTCCACTTTTCCTTCCCCTAACACCTCAAGGCCAAAGTCAAGAAAAAATGCTTTCGCTGCAGGAAGATCATTGACGATTATCCCCACATGGTCAATCTTACGGATTTTCATATTTCAAACCACCTTTCTCCTATTTGAATAATTTCTTTTTAATTGCAGAATCCTAAGTCTTAATTATTTTTATCGTATATGATGATTGTCCTTTTTACGAATAAAAACGCTTTAAAGCCCCTATCTGAAACCTTCTAAACAATTTTTAATTTATGGCGGGTACTCGAATAAGAATAGAAAAAAGAAGCCCATTAAAATAGGCTTCTCTTACACTTATAAATAAAGGATTTTTACTAGGTAATCTTTTTCACCCCATGAACCGTAGCTTTTAAAGGGGGAAAATCCCCAACACTACACAGACAATAATCATGACAATTGTAGAACCGAATGCCCACTTTAAGAAGATACGTTGTAGTGTTCCGAAATCCTCTCCAACCATTCCTACTAATAAATACGTAGAGGGAACAAGCGGACTTAGAAGGTGTACTGGCATACCTAAAAGAGAAGCTCTACCGATTAGGGCTGGATCAATGCCATATACTGCTCCTGCCTTTGCAAGTAACGGCAGTACTCCATAGTAAAAAGCATCATTAGACATAAAAAATGTAAAAGGTGCGCTGAGAATGGCTGTAACAACAGCAAAATGAGAACCCATTGCATCTGGAATATAATGAATCACTGAGTTTGCCATCGCATCTACCATTGATGTACCTGAAAGAATGCCTGTAAATATCCCAGCTGCAAAAACCATAGAAACAACAGATAATGCATTGTCAGCATAATTCGCAACACGTTCCTTCTGATCTTTCAATTTTGGATAGTTTACAGTAATCGCAATCGCAAAACCAAGCATGAATAATGCAACAGGTGGTAATAACTCCATAATTAACGCTACTAAAAGAACAATTGTCAGAGTATAGTTAAAGATAATCAGTTTTGGACGTTTCAAATAGTCATCTTCGACTGTTGCAGCAGGCTGAGCTGCCGCTTCATAATCATATTCTATAATACCAATCCGCTTTTTTTCCTGTCTTCCAAGGGTAAATGCCATGAACAGAACAAAGATAGCCCCGCCAATCATCGCTGGAATCACTGGTGTAAAAACCTCAGACATTTCCAGATTCAGGGCTGTCATAACTCTTGCTGTTGGTCCTCCCCAAGGTAGAAGGTTCATCACACCTGAAGCTGAAACGGCAATACCAGCTAATACAATTGGTCGCATGCCAATTCTTTTATAAAGCGGTAGAAAGGCAGAAATAGTAATCATGTATGTTGTCGTACCATCACCATCTAAAGAAATAAAAAGGGCTAATACGGCTGTTCCGATAGCAATTTTTACAGGATCCCCTTTTACTAGTCTAAGAATCGTTTTAATGATTGGATCAAATACGCCAGCATCGATCAAAATACCAAAGAAAAGAATTGCAAATAAAATCATAATCCCTGTTGGAGCGACACTTTTAATCCCATCCAACATCATAGGTCCCATTTCACTTCCGAATCCACCAATAACTGCGAACGTAATTGGAACTACAATTAATGCAATCATTGCTGTAAGACGGCCCGTCATAATCAAAATCATAAATACTATTATCATTAAAAAACCTAAAATTGCTAGCATAATATTCCCCCCAAATGCTTTGTGAAGTTATTTATCAATTCGTTAAATAACTAATTTTCCGAATATTACACCTTATAATAAATTAACATCGACCAAATGTAATCGTTTACAAATTAATGTTTATTAATTTCTTTATAGCTATTTTGTACATTTTGTTCACGAAAAGCATTGTATACCTGTCTATTTTTGATAAACAAAAAAAGAGGCTAACTTTGGACTATGTATTCTCTCCAACATCGTATAAGACGATAGAAAGGAAAACACATAGATCTCAATAGTCAACCTAATAAAGCAAATATATTACTATGCATAATAAGAATAAATTTACTCAGTAAATCTCCAATAATTTCTCATATTTCTTATTTTCATCATCAAGAAATCTAGATGTATCTCTACTGTTCATATAAAAATCTTCCCACATATACGTCTGCAAAGTTTGTTTCCATTCTTTAGTTTTGACCATTTTTGCAAATGTCGTCTCCCAAAATTCGATTTCCTTTTTTGACATATTAGGTGGTCCCATAATACCGCGCCAGTGTTTAAAAACTACATCTATTCCCTCTTCCTTCCATGTAGGAATTTCTGGGAGCTCCTTTAAACGTTTCTCCGAGGAAATGACAAGCAATTGTACCTGATTCAAATCATAATATTTTTTAGCCTCGGACAAAGTCATCGTTGCCACATCTATTTGCTTTTTTAATAATGCATCAACAACTTCATCACTATTCTCATAAACTAAAAAATCTAGTTTTTCAGGATGCACCCCTGCCTGTTTACTCGCTAATACAAAAGAAATTTGATCATCATTGCCTAATCTAGGAGAAACTCCTATTTTATACGCTTGAGGTGTTTCTTTGAGCTCTTCCATTAAACCTTTTGCACTTTTTATTTCTGAATCCTTGGAGACAATTACGACATTCCATTCTGTAGCCAAAGTGGCAATGGGTGTAAAATCTTTGTAGGTTAGCTTACTTTGCCCCAACAAATGATTGGTAATGAGTAAGCTTGAATTCATTGCTAGCACATGTTTTTTTTGTTGTTTAGTATATTTCCATCCTAGCTCTCCACCAGCACCTATTTTATTCAGTACATGAATATCCTCATCAATCAAATTGTTACTCAGTAAAATATCCTGTATGGCTCTTGCTGTTTTGTCCCAACCTCCACCAATAGAGCTTGGGGCAATGAATGTTACTGTATCTGTTATTGCTTCATGCCCCTCATCTTGTGAACAACCAAAGCAAAGCATGACAACAAGCACGAAAATAAACATTATTTTTTTTCTCATTGTTCATCCCTTGTCCTTATTTTTAAGTTAACCTTGTTGTTATTCTTTATAGTAATATTTCCTCTCAGGCCTTCCAACAACTCCATATTCATGTTTTGCCGTACAGACATCAATTGAAACAAGAAACTCTAAATACCTTCTAGCAGTTGTTCGAGATGCACCGATTTGTTCACCCATCTCCTCGATGGAAATACCACCTTTTAGTTCCTTCATTACCTCTTTCACTTTTTCTAAAGTATGACGATCAACACCTGAAGGTAAGTCTTTTTGAGATGAGGACAATTGATTGGCAACACCAAAGTATTGATTAATCAATGTTTGGTCGACCTCATCACGATGACTTAGAAGTTTTTTCTTTTTTTTATATTCTTCCACCGCTTCAACAAATTTCTCCATTGTCACAGGCTTCAACAAATAGTTACTCACACCATATCTAACTGCCGTCTCCAACATCGTTTTTTCTGTTGCAGCAGTCACTATAATAATATCGATTGTTGGATAATGTTCGCGAATTTTTGCTAACAAATTTGTTCCAAGATCATCGGGCATATAGATATCCAAAAAAAGCAAGTCAACTTCATATTTCTCTAGTATGTCCATCGTTTCCTTTGCATTCAATGCCTTCTGAACAACCTTTACATCTGGTACCTTATGCAAAAACTGTTCTTGCACTTGTGCAATACGAAAATCATCTTCCGCAATGACAACCTTAATCATTTTTCCCCTCTCCTTCTTTTATCTCCCTGTGCTGACATTTAGAAACCCGACTTAAAGGGAAGTACCTCCAACATCAGTAGTACTATAGATTATCTCATTGATTAAGCTTCATTATTTCGGTAGGAATACCGTGAAAATGGCCCCACCGTGTTTGTCATTTTTTACTTCTACTGTTCCACCTAAAGATTCTACAATTTGTTTAACATTAAATAAACCGTACCCCCTATTTTTTCCTTTAGATGAACTACGTAAATCAAATATAAAATCTAACATATCTTCAGCAATTCCCTTTCCGTTATCTGCTACTTCTATAATGATATCACTCCCAATTCCTGTAATTGAGAAAGACACCCTTCTCTCTTTTCGATCGGCTACGGCATCAAATGCATTATCAATAAGATTTCCAATGATTGTGATGATATCCGTGATTTCAATGTGACTTGGTAAGACATCTACATAACTATCAGGATCAATTTCAAAGGCAATCTTCTTTTCCGATGCATTGCCCAGTTTCCCTAATAATATAGCTTGAACATTTATATCTTGAATTTGATTAAATAGGATTCGGTTTTGGTGTTGGTGATTGGCTGACTCCTTTTGTATAAATTCAAAAGCATCCTGATATCTCTCTAATTGGATTAATCCTGATAATAAGTAAAGTTTATTTGAGTACTCATGCGTTTGCGCACGAAGTCCCTCAGAATATGCGCGAACCTCTGTGATCGTATCAATAAGCTTTTTAAGCTCCGTTTTATCACGAAAACTAGAAACCACACCCATAATCTTTTCATTTTCGATAATGGGAATAAAATTAAAAATAAATACTTTATCATTAATTAATATCTCTACATTATGAATGGGCTTACCTTTCTGTAATACATGATCGATATTAATTGCTGGTAAGACAAATTGAATATGTTCACCAATAGAGGATTCATCCTTGAGGTTTAACATTGAACTAGCAGAATTGTTGATTAAGGTTAAGAAACCCTTTTGATCGATTGCAATGATTCCTTCCTTTACTGATAACAGAATGGCACTTCTTTCTCTATATAGTGAGGAGATTTCATGCGGTTCCAATCCCATAGTATCTTTTCTAATACTTTTGGTTAAAAAAATACCACCAATGATTCCTAAAATTAAAACAATTAGAGAAGCAATGAGAATGGACTTAATTCGTTTATAAATATTTTGAAAGATTTCTTTTTCTGCATATTCAACCGCTACGGTCCCAATTACACGAGTATATTCTCCATTGTCTGCTATGATAGGAACCTTTCCTATTAAAACAGAACCACTCTCTCGTTCCAATTCAAAATTATTAGAACCACCAAATATTAACCCATAATTATTTGTATGGTCAAAACTCTTCTGACCAACCTGACTTGGGCTTCTGTGCGAATAAATAATCTTCTCCCGATCTTCAATAATAATATTTTCTGCATTTACCTGATCTATTACTTGCTCAGCAATTGGACGAAAACGTAGCTCTAAATCACTTTTCCCAATGGATTCTTTAAGTTCTGGCATAAGAGAGATTGTCATAGCCGTTTGCAATGCCAATTGTTTAACTTGAGTCCTTGCATCGACATATTGTAAATAAGCAAATATACTGGCGAGCAGAAAAACAATAAAAAGAATTAACGTGCTAATCAGTCTCAATATTTTTGTTTGTAATGGTATCTTTTTTTTGTTCAATATACTTAACCTTCACCCTTTTCAACTAGTATAATTCATATAACTTTCATCCTTCTTTTATTTAAATCCCTTTGTTGCCATATTTAAGGGAATATAACTTAGCTCATGGTAATTTGACTGTTATGATTGTTTCAACTAGAAAAATCATAAGAACTTACTAAATATCAGAGGAAAACCTAGTTTGAATCCAGCTTAATTTCTAGATTATACTATATTTTAAAGGAATTTTAGAATGCATAAAATTCTTCCACAAAAATCGGTGGAAGGTTTATGTAAATCAATAATAAAATCTTATAGACACATCAGGAAAGTCCTGTTGTTAATCCATGCTTATACGCTAAGTCTCCATTTTGTAATTCTTGGTCAAAATAAACTTGTGATTTGATATTGGATTTCGGCGTTCAGGATGAAAATAGAATAAACATGAATTTATTACTATCATTAAAATAAAGATGCTCCTCTTATTACAGAAATGCGCCAATGTCTGATATCTCCCTTGAAACTTCCCCAAATTTTTATTTTTTCCCTCCTTATAGTTTGAAAGAGTTCAAAAAAGGTTATAAAACACTATAACAAAATATTTAAAATACAAAATAGGAGATGGATAGTATGAGTTTCATTTGGTTTTTAATAATTGGCGGGCTTATCGGTTGGCTTGCAGGTATAATTTTGGGTAAAGATATCCCAGGTGGAATTATTGGTAATATTATTGCAGGTATTATCGGCGCATGGATTGGTGGTATGCTTCTTGGAAGTTGGGGTCCTAAAATTTCAGATTTCTATATCTTCCCTGCCCTCATTGGAGCAATTATACTAGTTTTCATTTTGAGTTTAATTCTGAAATCATTGCGTAGTGCTTCGTAAGCTAAATAGATCTCTTAATCTATTACTATACGATTAAGTGAATCAGATGTAACCAATAATAAATGGTGACTGTGCTTATAACAAAAAAGCGGCCTTCCACATCATATCTGTGGAGGACCGCTTTTACTTTGTTTTTAATTAACTTAACAATCCTCTGCTCCGTGAATTCAAGAAGAACAGAACAGCCTATACAACAATAGCGCCTGATTGAGGAGGACTATGCCATACAAAGCTTGATAATTAATGTTCTATAGATGTGATCCTCCACTTGCATCGAGCAATTGACCAGTTACCCAACGGCTGTCTGATGAAGCAAGAAAGGCGGCAATATCTGCCACATCCCCGGGCTCTCCCCATCTGTTGAAAATTGAAAGACCAGCCGCATATTTTTGTCCATCAAGGTTTTTCAAAGTCTTAGCATTCATTTCTGTATTAATAATCCCAGGCTGGATGGCGTTTACCGTAATATTCCGGCTCCCTAGTTGTTTGGCTAGAAGACGCGTAAACGTGTCGATTGCACCTTTGGACATACTGTACGTGAAGACACTTGGTGAAGCTGCACGTGTCACAAAAGATGAAATATTAATAATACGCCCCCCATCTTTTAAACGTGGTAAAGCTTGCTGAGTAACAAAAAGTGGTGCTTTAACATTTATCTTCATTACCTCGTCAAATGATTCCTCTGTCGTCTCTTCTAAACTGATAATTTGACCAATTCCAGCATTGTTGACAAGAATATCGAATCCGCAACCGCCCATATAATCCCGAATAGTATCATCCAAAGTAGTAAATAAATCTTGAATACCATCTAGAGTACTAAGGTCAGCACCAATCGCCAAAGCATTTCCTCCGCTTTGTTCGATCTGGTGAACAACTGCTTCTGCCTCAGTACGTCTTTTCCCATAATGAATGACGACAAAGGCTCCCTCTTGTGCCAGACGCAATGCAATACTGCGGCCAATTCCTCGACTTGATCCTGTAACTAAAGCGATTTTGCCTGTTAACTTACCCATGCTTCCATCTCCTTGTTCAAACATAGTTAGATTACATAGAGAATTATATCAAGGGACTTTATTTGAAATGTTGCTCTCCTATTCGGTTTCAAGGAGTGTTTCGTTATGGATAAAAACACCCCTTTAGAATAATAGTATCCAAAGGGGTAAAATGGTGTAATTTATTTACAAACGGTATGACTTTATTTAAAACCCAAAACACATGGCTTTGGAATAAAGATTGATCAAAATGAAGGTACTCTTTATAGATAAGTATGATTTTTATAAAAAAGTTTGATCATTTTTCAGCTATGTTGTTCAACAATTGCGCCCGTCAATGGAATAACTGTAAACCTAATGAAGCTTTTTTAAAAGCTGCGTTTCCCTGCCCAGGCTCCTTGCATTTTACTGAGGAATACAAATTTGCCCAATATGATATGCATTGTGCATTGCTAAACTCTTCAGTTCAAGCACTAATGGATTGTCATCGGGAATTGGTCTATACAAATCTTCAAGTTCTGATTTTGCTAGTATTTTTTCTAGTTCACGATGAACAGAAAAGTATTCTTGTCTTGTTTCCTTCCAATTTAGAAAGGTCTCAGTTGGTAATCGATATGTAGCCCGCGCCCCTCTTTTACATAACGGGCTATCTTTGCTTCTGTCCAACCTGTTTGGCGTTTTGGCACAATATCACATCCTTTTATTTAGGATATATAACAACAACTTTCGCTTTCTTTAAACCTAAACATTTAGCAATCGTTAATCGATGTTTACCTTCTCCTTGGATATAGTATTTATTGTTTAAAACCGTTACCAAGGGATATCCAATATACGGGTCACTTAAAATAAATTTTTCAAACTGCTCTTTACTTTTGTATTTAGAAAAATTTATTCCTTTATTAACTAATATCTCCAACGCCTCTAGCCAATTACTCACTCTATCTGCATCTGTTCGGCACATACCAACTAATTCATCTAAATCAATGATTTTCAATTCTTTTGTATTTTCATCAAATTCATCGGCAGACAAATACTCTGCTTCATACGGTATTGATTTGATTTTATCTTTTAATGATGGATCGATTTCTAAAACCTTAAGTTTTTCATCTAAACTCATCTTTATTCCTCCAAAATAAAAACATCGGTACGCTTATTTTAATTATAAGCGTACCGATGTTTAGTGTTCAAACTTTAAACAACTTTATTTGTTTTTAAATGACTCTATTGTAAATGTAACAACTTTATTGTCAGGATACATCACAATTAAATCTAATTTTTGTTCTTACTCAACAGTTACCGATTTAGCTAGGTTACGTGGTTTATCTACATCACAGCGGCGGTGAAGTGCAGCATAGTAGCTAATTAATTGTAAAGGTACTACTGATACAAGCGGTGTTAGTAATTCATGAACATGTGGAATGACTAAACGGTCGCCATCTTCATCAACGCCTGCCATTGCGATAATACATGGATATGCACCACGAGCCGCTACTTCTTTGACATTACCACGGATGTTTAATCCTACTGAAGCTTGTGTGACAAGCGCAAACACAGGTGTACCTTCTTCGATTAAGGCAATTGTTCCGTGCTTCAGTTCTCCACCAGCAAAGCCTTCTGCTTGGATGTACGAAATTTCTTTTAGTTTTAAGGCACCTTCAAGGCTGACATAGAAGTCCATATTACGGCCAATGAAGAATGCGTTGCGTGCAATTTTCAAGTAATCTTCTGCAATGTCTTCTAGCACATCTTTTGAATCAATAATTGTTTGGATGCCATTAGCGGCAATCGCAAGCTCTTGTTTTAAATCAAATTCTAAGCCTTTGCCATTTGCCTTTGCTGTCACATAGGCTGCTAATGCAAGTACTGCTACTTGTGCCACATAAGCTTTTGTAGAAGCTACAGCAATTTCTGGACCTGCATGTAATAACAATGTATGGTCAGCTTCACGTGATAACGTAGAGCCAGGTACATTTGTGATCGTTAATGTTGGATAGCCCAACTCTTTAATTTTTACAAGTACTTGACGACTATCTGCTGTTTCTCCTGATTGTGTAATGAAGATAAATAATGGTCTTTCTGAAAGTAATGGCATGTTATAGCCAAATTCACTAGAAATATGCACTTCTACAGGGATACCGGCCATTTTTTCGAAATATTGTTTACCGATAAGACCCGCATGATAGCTTGTGCCCGCTGCAATAATATATAAACGATCTGCTGCTCGTAAGGCTTCTAAAATCTCCGCATCAATCGTTAAATCACCGTTGTCACCTTCATATGCTTGAATGATTTTACGAATAACTGTAGGCTGCTCATCCATTTCTTTTAACATATAGTGTGGATATGTGCCTTTTTCAATATCACTCATATCAAGCTCAGCAGTATATGGTGCACGCTCTACTACAGTACCATCTAATTTTGTAATTTCCACACTTGCTTTGTGTACGATAACTACCTCTTTATCGTGAAGCTCTACGTATTGATCTGTTACCTGTAGCATCGCCATTGCATCTGACGCAACAACATTGAAACCTTCACCAATTCCTACTAGAAGTGGTGATTTATTTTTTGCTACAAAGATTGTATCTGCTGCCTCTGCATCTAATAGTGCCAGTGCATAGGAGCCATGTAATAGAGATAATGTTTTACGGAAGGCGTCTGCAGTGCTTAGGCCATCTTTCACAAATAACTCTACTAATTGCACAATAACCTCTGTATCTGTATCAGATTTCATTGGAATGCCCTTTAAATATGTTTTTTGCAATAAGTGATAGTTTTCAATAACCCCATTATGCACAAGTGTAAAGCGTCCTGATGCACTTTGATGTGGGTGAGCATTTAAACGATTTGGCACACCATGTGTTGCCCAACGTGTATGACCAATACCAATTTTCGCAGCAACATCTTCATCTACCGCTTCTCGTAAATCTGCAATACGCCCTTTTTCTTTGAAAACCGTTACGCCTTCCTCGTTACGTACTGCAATACCCGCTGAATCATAACCACGGTACTCTAGCTTTTCTAAGCCTTTTAATAGAATTTCCTTTGCATCTGATTCACCAATATATCCTACAATTCCACACATAATTCTCGTCCTCCGATAATGTCAATTTAATGCAATGACAAACTAGGCCTCATCCTATCGATTTTTTTGAATGTATAAGCGAAGCTTTATTTTTATAAAAATAAAGCACTCCAATACACACAAGCTACTCAGCCAACTGAATAGAGATCTTCGATATGTGAAGCTTCATCTATTTATCTATTGCTTTTACAATACCTTCTCCATTTTCTGTACATTCAATCACTCAAATGCTTTCAAAATGGGAAATGACAATCGGGTATGTCGATTGGGAGGCATCCGCCGAATTTTCGATAAACCTCCACCTCGTCTGCTGAAGATCTTTTCGTCCGATTTCTTCAGCTCAGGCGCTATAATTGTTTTCCGATTTTGCGCTTTCTTCCCTCCTTAGGCGCTCGTTAAAGGATAAGGTCGGACCTCATCTTCAACTTCTCCATCATACTCAATCATATGCTATCCGTCAAATTTTCGTTATAAAAAACACCTAGTCCTAAGGCTTTTTCGTGACAAATATGTAGACAAAGCGATATATAAGCACTTTGATAAGCATTGTAATACAAAATAGGCACAAGCATTTAAAATGCTTGTGCCTATCCTTTATTTACTGTCTAATAATTTAACGATTTCTCTATTAAACGCAGGAAGATCGTCTGGCGTTCTACTTGTTACAAGCTGCTTTTGACAGACAAATACCTCTTCATCATGGAAGTTTGCACCTGCATTTTCTAAATCCACTTGAATGGATTTATAGCCTGTGGCGTCACGACCATTTAATGTCTTTGCAGTAATGAGAAGTTGTGGTCCATGACAAATGGCAAAGGTAGGCTTCATTTCATCCATAAAGGACTTTACAAATGCTACTACACGATCATCCGCACGTAATATATCAGGAGAAAAACCACCTGGAATAAATAACGCATCGTAATCAGTAGCTTTTACTTCATCAATGCCTTTATCAATTTTCACTGACTCTCCATGCTTACCCTTAATTTCCTTACCCGCTTCAGTATCAATTGTTACAAGCTGATGCCCAGCTGATTCTAAAGCTTCCTTAGGGCTTGTAAACTCAATGTCCTCAAACATATCTGTTATAACTGTAGCAATTTTAGCCATATCAATTAAACACTCCTTGTTATTGTGACTCCTAATTACTGTTCCCCATCTCGCTTATTTAAAACATTCCTTTCAAATAAGTAAACCCGATTTCCTGTTTACAGAAATCGGGTTTACACTCTATTTCTTATTCTGTTAGGCCCATTTCTACACGTACAACATCTGCAATACGTTCTACAAAACGCTCGCAATCCGTTTCTGTTGCTGCTTCCACCATGACACGTACTAATGGCTCTGTACCTGAAGGACGTACTAAAACACGACCATTTCCAGCCATTTCAGCTTCTACCTCTGCAATTACTGCAGCTACTTTCGCATTATCAGTCACAGCATGCTTATCTGTTACACGCACATTGACAAGACGCTGAGGGTAGATTTTCATTTCAGCTGCAAGTTCTGAAAGCTTTTTACCCGTCGCTTTCATAATGTTGACAAGCTGAATTCCTGTCAGTAAGCCATCACCTGTTGTATTAAAATCTAGAAAGACGATATGCCCTGATTGCTCGCCACCTAAATTGTATTCATTCGCACGCATTTCTTCCACAACATAACGATCACCTACAGCTGTTTGTACACTATACATACCATTGTCAGCCACAGCTTTATAGAAGCCCATATTGCTCATTACTGTTGAAACAATTGTTTGCTTCTTTAAACGCCCTACCGCATTTAAATGCTTACCAATGATAAACATAATTTGGTCACCGTCAACAATTTTTCCGTTTTCATCTACAGCAATTAAACGGTCTCCATCGCCATCAAAGGCTAAACCAACATCTGCACCTTTTTCAGTAACAAATTTAGCTAGTCCTTCTGGATGTGTTGAGCCTACACCATCATTGATATTTAAGCCAGTTGGAGAAGCACCCATTGTAGAAATGTCAGCTTCTAAATCAGCAAATAAATGTGTAGCTAAAGATGAAGTTGCACCATGTGCACAATCAAGCGCTACATGGATACCATCAAATTCTTCATCCACTGTTTGCTTTAAGTATTGAATATATTTTTGACCACCTTCGAAATAGTCACTTACAGATCCTAAATCTGCTCCTATAGGACGTGGTAATGTATCCTCTTGCGCATCAATTAACGCTTCAATTTCCGCTTCCTGTGCATCTGTTAGCTTAAAGCCATCAGGACCGAAAAATTTAATACCGTTATCTGCAACTGGGTTATGTGAAGCTGAAATCATGACGCCTGCATCTGCGCTCATAATTCGAGTAAGGTATGCCACACCTGGTGTTGAAATAATACCCAGACGCATTACCTCTACCCCAATTGATAAAAGACCAGCCACAAGTGCACCTTCAAGCATCTCGCCTGAAATACGTGTGTCACGACCAATTAAAACCTTTGGACGGTCAGTTGCATCTTTTGTTAAAACATAGCCGCCTATACGACCAAGTTTAAATGCAAATTCTGGTGTTAATTCACTATTCGCGACGCCACGGACGCCATCTGTTCCAAAATATTTACCCATTCTACTTATTCTCTCCTTCAATGCAAGACAGTGCCTAGTGAGTTTCTATCAAGCATTAGACACTTGTCCGCTTACTTTTGGAAAAGTCTGCTTTTGTTCATTTCATTGGTAATTATTAATATTCCACTCTGCCAGTTTGTTTGATGAAACCTGAATTACAAACCTGATTGGATTTTTGATTTAGAATCAAAATAAAATTATAGTCACATATTGTTTAAGAATCAATATCTTCCGATTCCTCAGTTGACGTATTTTTATCAGTTGTAGTACTCTCATCTGTCACATCAGGTTCTTCAGTTGGAGGTGGCGTTTCC
This sequence comes from Lysinibacillus sp. LK3, assembly GCF_001043675.1. Classification (NCBI taxonomy): domain Bacteria; kingdom Bacillati; phylum Bacillota; class Bacilli; order Caryophanales; family Bacillaceae; genus Lysinibacillus; species Lysinibacillus sp. LK3. The sequence goes on along the minus strand of NZ_LDUJ01000021.1, from coordinate 7,312 downwards.
TCTGTAGAAGCTGGTGTTTTCTGCTGTTCTTCTTGTTCAACCTTTGTAATATCTGCCTTCACCTTTATTTTCTTGTCAGATATTTTTGTCACACCATCTGGTAATTTTACATCAAATTCATAAGTTTTGGACTCAGTAATTTTTGACAGGTCAACTGTTATTGGAATGGATGTTAAACTGTCAATAATTGATTTTCTACCATACACTTTGATCATTTTCGGTGTAAATGTTAATGAGTTAATGGTAATGTCTTCGGCAGCTTGCCCTGTTTCCTTAAGGACAACTGGGATCTCTCGACTATACTCCGCTATATCTACTTGAACTTTCACAATTTCAGGTTCAATAGTCACGTCTAACTTATTTAAATCTCTATCTAATACTTTTACAGCTGCTTCCTGCGTGAATGATTGCTTCAAGCCCTGCTCTCCTGTAACAGTTGCTTTTACATAACTAATGCTTTCAATAGCACTTTTTGCACCTGTTACATAAACAGTTGGCGGGTTGGCCGTCATTTCTTTTAAGATAAAACCTTCTTCGATTAAACGTTTGTTCATTTCAGGGTCCACTCGGAACTCCTGCGTGACCTTTTCCTCAATATTCACATGAACAGTTGCAGGGTCTAATGTCACCTTTAACTTTTCTGAAATATTTTCGTATTGCAGTTTTACATCATGCTCTCCCAGCAATAAATTGCTCAAATCCGCAAATATAGAAAAATCCTTAGCTCCCTTTGCTTTTAAAACCAATGCCATCGGACCTTCTATCGTTACATCCACAGTTTCAGGTAAACCTGTCACAATAAGATTCTCATTATCGTAATAAACATCCACTGGAACATCACGAATAACATCCGTTTGTTCATTTGAGGTAGCTTTATTTAAAGGTGACAACTCAGTACGCACTGAGAAAAAAAGCAAAAACGCTAAAAATAGCGCGATGATTCTAAGTACCCAAGGGCTATCCATCATTTTATCCATTCTTTTTCCCCCTCCAAGTCAACTTAGAGGATGCATTTGATTCTTGTACTGATCCGAACCACATTTTTCTTAATAATGTTTCAAACTCCTCTAGAGATAGATTTCGATGGAGATTACCATTTAATGTTATACTAATTGCGCCTGTTTCTTCTGACACAACAATTGTAATAGCATCTGTAACTTCACTTAAGCCAAGAGCAGCACGGTGGCGTGTCCCTAACTCTTTTGAAATAAATGGGCTTTCAGATAAAGGTAAATAACAAGCCGCTGCTGTAACTTTATCTTTTTGCATAATAACAGCCCCATCATGTAGCGGGGTATTTGGTATAAAGATATTAATCAGTAATTCTGATGAAATTTCAGCATTTAGCCCTATACCTGTTTCAATATATTCATTAAGACCTGTTTCTTTTTCAATAGAAATTAACGCACCTATTCGACGTTTAGCCATATAACTTACAGACTTCTTCATAGCCTCAATAAGTCTTGTTTGTTCTTCTTCTTCTTGACTTGATGAACGTTGGAATAGCTTTCCTCGTCCAATTTGTTCTAAACCACGTCTGATTTCAGGTTGGAAAATAATAATAATCGCTAGGAAACCAAACTCAATAACTTGTTGTAGCATCCAGCCAAGTGTTTGTAACCCTAAAAGGTCTGTTGCAATTCGTGCAATAATAATGACGAATATTCCCTTAAGTAATTGGACAGCCTTCGTACCTTTAATGAGGGTTAAGACTTTATAAACAACGTACCAAACGAGCAGTACATCAATGAAGTTAATAACAATATTCACAGGTGTTAAATCCGTGAAATGTTCGATAATTTGCACGTGGCATCCCCCACTTTTCATTACGAATCCATACACATTCAAGTATATCACATTCTTATCAAATGTAACTTTTTTCAAATAAAAAGTCTACTCAGAAGAGTAGACCTTTCAGCCTCTCACGTGCACTATTTTTTAGGACGTATAGAGTGTTATTTAGTTTCTTCTTTTTCCTCAAATGTCATGGCTGTCTTAACAGAATTTTTAATTGTATACCATAACCATTCAAATACTTCGTCAATTTCTTCGATTCTCCCTGAAACTACCGCTGAAGATGCCATATATTGCCCGTTGATTACTGTGACGTTGCCATCAACTTCACCTTCAACAATCAAATCGCCATTTTTCACAACAATATCGCCTTTTACCACTTCTCCTTCAGGGACAATCACTGTTTGACCATCCACAACTAAATTAGGTTGCTTGGTCACCGAGAAATGCTGGTCATCCATGAAGCTACCCAATAATGTAGCACTCATGAATAAGCAAAATACTGCTGCTGCCACAAAGAACGGATGCCGGCGAATCCATTTTTGTATACCTACTCGACTTTTTGGTTTTGGTAAACGAGCCATAACTGCTGCTTCAAAACTCGGAGGCGCTGTAATGTGGGAAGCACTCTTCACAAAGGCGATTGTTTCACTCAATTCTTGCATCAACTGTTTACAATCATTACATGTATGCAAGTGTTGTTTCAACTCTTGCTCATGCTCACGACTAATGTCACCGTCTAAATAATCATGCATATAGTCTATAATATGCTCTGGACAAGTATTCATGACGCTCCCCCTCCTACAGATTGTTTAATTGCTTACGTAATGCCTCACGTCCGCGGTGAATCCTCGTTTTCACCGTTCCAAGCGGCATATCTAAAATCTCGCTAATCTCTTGTAACGATAACTCTTCTATATATTTCAATACTATAACCGAACGGTATTTATCCGGCAATCGTCCAATTTCATATTGAATGCGATCTTGCAGCTCCATTTGTTCTAACTGCTCCTCTGGTAGCTGGTCATCTGCTGCGATTTGCGAATACATATCAAGCCCTTCTGTACCAGCTACTTCTGCATCTAAATAATAATCCGGTTTCTTTTTTCGAATACGGTCAATGCAGAGGTTTGTCGCTATGCGATAAAGCCACGTTGAAAACTTTCTTTTCTGATCAAATGTATGCAAGTTCATATAAGCTCGCACAAAAGCCTCTTGAGCAATGTCTTCAGACTCTTGTTTGTTGCCTAACATTCGATAGCATACTTGGTACAGTTTGTGCTGATAGAGACTCACAATATCGGCAAATGCGTTTTGATCGCCTTTAAGCACTTGTTTTATTCTCTTATTTACTAACGCATCCATTGTGTTGACTTCTCCACCTTTACAACTGTCTTATACTATACGAAGCACCAATAAGAAAAGTTTCGTTTTAATTCAATTATAGCAAAAGATTTTTATGCAATGTGGCAACAGGCAATTTTTTGTCAAATTTTCTTTAAACTAGTGTTTCGCCAAATAAAGATCCCATTAATGCAACAGCCACATTTGCTGTTGTATTCTTTTCATCTAATATAGGATTTACCTCTACAAACTCTGCTGAAGTTACCATGCCTGATTCTTGTAACATTTCCATTGCTAAATGGCTTTCTCGGTACGTAATTCCGCCTGGAACTGGTGTACCCACACCTGGCGTATAAAGTGGATCTAATCCGTCTAAATCAAGTGATAAATGTAAGCCATCAACATTTCGTTCCTTTAAATAAGCAAGTGCATCTTCCATCACACGTGTCATGCCAAGTCGGTCGATTTCATGCATTGTATATACTTTAATTCCTTGTTGACGTATCAATTCACGTTCTCCTGGGTCTACTGAACGAGCTCCAATTATAATCACGTTTTCTGGCTTAATTTTTGGAGCATAGTTGCGAATTTGCACTAAACGTTCATGTCCTAGCCCAATACTAACGGCTAACGGCATCCCATGTATATTGCCTGAAGGTGTTGTTTCAGGTGTATTTAAATCTGCATGAGCGTCATACCAGATAACACCGAGATTTTTGTAATGTTCACCTAATCCAGCTAATGTTCCAATAGCAATGCTATGGTCTCCACCAAATACGAGTGGGAATTTCTTTTGTTCCACTACTTCATGCACACTATTTGCTAATGCAGTACTAACATCTACAACTTCCTCTAAATTTAGTAATTTTTCATCCACAGCTCCGTCAGCAAGCTTTTGACTAACACGAATATCCCCTTGATCCTGTACATCGTGTCCGATAGCCTCTAAACGTTCAACAATACCTGCATATCGAATAGCACTTGGTCCCATATCTACCCCACGGCGTGTTTGTCCGTAATCTGTTGGTACTCCAATAATAGAAATATTAAGTTTATTCATGTTTTTATACCCCCTAAAAGTTATAAGATTATTGTAAAGCCTACATACCACTTGGCTCAACTCGACAAAAAGTTGTATATTTATTCATTTATAAATAACATAAAAAAATCTCCTACTGTTTTCAGCAAGAGATTAGTTATCTGTAGTTAATATAACACTTTTGAATAATTTTCATTCTAAAAAAGTGAGCCATGAAGGACTCGAACCTTCGACCCTCTGATTAAAAGTCAGATGCTCTACCAACTGAGCTAATGGCTCATAAAAGAAAAAATGGCTGGGGTACTAGGATTCGAACCTAGGCATGACGGAATCAAAATCCGTTGCCTTACCGCTTGGCTATACCCCAATCATTTATAAAACTGGTGGAGGGGGACGGATTCGAACCGCCGAACCCTAAGGAGCGGATTTACAGTCCGCCGCGTTTAGCCACTTCGCTACCCCTCCGAAATAACACAATAAGAATGGTGGAGGATGACGGGCTCGAACCGCCGACCCTCTGCTTGTAAGGCAGATGCTCTCCCAGCTGAGCTAATCCTCCATAGAAACAGGTGTTATATCACAGTTTATATTCTTTATAAAGCCTATGTTTTAAATGGTGACCCCTACGGGATTCGAACCCGTGTTACCGCCGTGAAAGGGCGGTGTCTTAACCACTTGACCAAGGGGCCAATATTACGTCTCAAACAAGACAAGAATTATAATAACATTTTTTATTAATAATTGCAATGCTTTTCCACAAATTTTTTTATGTATTATAGCATAGCATTTGAAAAAAGGACAAAAAAATGGCTCCGAAGGCAGGACTCGAACCTGCGACAACCTGATTAACAGTCAGGTGCTACTACCAACTGAGCTACTTCGGAACAATGCTATTCACTTTGGTTTTAGACAACCTCTTAAGTACATTTATTATTATAGCAAGCATTATAAATAATGCAACACATTTTGTGAAAATTTTTATATTTTTTGTCGAAGTATCCTCCTATATTCGTTTGAAAGCATAATAGTTCTCTATTAATTCTAATATTTCTATTTAACGTACTAAATATTCTTGCTGTATATTATTGTAATTGTTAAAATAAAAATAGTTTTATGAATTTTCTATCAAATTTTCTGGGGGAGGATGTTCAAGATGGTATCAAATGATTTAATTGCACCTGAATTTTATAACATCACAGAGGAATTAGAAAAATTTTCGCAAGATAGTGATCGCCAAGCAATACGTTGGTTAAATACACAACAAGAGAGACGTACAGTTTCTTATTTGGAGCTTAACCAAAAAATGAATCAATACGCAAACGCTTTTACGGAGAAGGGGCTTCAAAAAGGTGATCGTGTATTAGTTATTATTCCTCGACTTCCAGAAGCCTATTTCGTTTTTCTAGGCTGCTTAAAGGCTGGTATCGTACCCATTTCATGTTCAGAGATGCTACGTGCAAGCGATTTAGAATATCGGATGGAACATTCTTCTGCTAGTGCAGTTATTGCTTATGAGGCTTTTACTAGTGAAGTTGATCAAATTGCTTCTTCTGTAGACGCATTGAAAAATAAACTAGTGATCGGTGCTGCGAAAGGAGATTGGACTTCTTTAGATGAATTAGCAAGCAGCCAGCCAGCTACATTTACAGCCGTAGCTACTACACGTGATGACATGGCATTCCTTTCTTATACATCTGGTACAACTGGTAAACCTAAAGGCGTTGTTCATTCACATGGCTGGGGATATGCACATATTAGAACTGCAGCTTCAAAATGGCTTTGTGTACGTGAAGGAGACCTCGTGTGGGCAACAGCTGCTCCTGGTTGGCAAAAGTGGATATGGAGTCCTTTTTTATCCACAATCATGCTCGGTGCTACTGCATTTGTCTATCATGGTGGATTCGATGCAAAAACCTATCTTCAATTAATGCAGGATGAAAAAGTTAATGTTCTATGTTGTACACCGACTGAATACCGAATTATGGCGAAAATCGATAATTTACAAGACTACAATCTATCATCTCTACGTAGTGCCGTTTCTGCTGGTGAGCCTTTAAATCGTCCAGTTATCGAAACATTTATGAATCATTTTGGACTAAAAGTACGTGACGGCTATGGACAAACAGAAAACACATTATTAATTGGTACACTCGAAAACACAGAATTACGTCCTGGATCTATGGGTGTTCCAACTCCAGGTAATATTGTACGTATTATCGACAATGAAGGGAATGAAGCGCCAGTTGGAGAAGTTGGTGATATTGCTGTTCACAAATCTTCACCAGCTTTATTTAAAGAATATTATAAAGAACCAGAGCGCACACAAGCTGCATTTCGTGGGGATTGGTATATTACAGGTGATCAAGCAAAATGTGATGAAGACGGTTACTTCTGGTTTGAAGGTCGTGGAGATGACATTATTATTTCATCTGGTTATACGATCGGACCATTTGAAGTTGAAGATGCATTAAACAAACATGAAGCTGTACAAGAATGTGCAGTTGTAGCTGCGCCAGATGAAATTAGGGGGCATATTGTAAAGGCATTTGTTATCTTACGAGAAGGCTTCAAAGAATGTAATGAAGAGGAGTTAACAAAGGAGCTACAGGAGCATGTAAAAGCGTTAACAGCCCCTTATAAATACCCTCGTAGTATCGTCTTTCTTGATGAGTTACCAAAAACGACATCAGGGAAAATTCGCCGTATCGAACTACGAGCTACTACAGTTCATACGCATTAAGTTAAGTATCAAAACAAGAAGGCACCCATTGAGGATGCCTTCTTTTATGTATTTATAAATAAATAATCGGCTCAAAAAAAAGCCACTACTGAGTGTATCAGTAGCGACTTTTTGCGCCTAGCGACGTCCTACTCTCACAGGGGGAAGCCCCCAACTACCATCGGCGCTAAAGAGCTTAACTTCCGTGTTCGGTATGGGAACGGGTGTGACCTCTTTGCCATTATCACTAGACTTATGCGACCTCCAATACACGGCGTATTACTGCGTCAGCTGCTCTCGTTCAATCAGTCACGTACAGAAGTACGCTCCTTCAATCACTCGTTTGCTTCCTTGTACTACTTGTGTCTTGAAGCTCTCTTTTTTGTTGAAAGAATTGTTCTTTCAAAACTGGATAA